>JBBSAT010000345.1:0-7991 GCA_038252025.1 Polyangiales bacterium
CGCCCGACGTTCCGGGCTGCGCGGACGTCGATCACGATCTCCACCCGGCCGCCTCCTGCGGCGGCGACGACTGCAACGACACCGACGCCATGCGCTACCCCGGCGCGCTCGAGCGCTGTCAGGGCGAGGACGACGACTGCGATCTGCGCGTCGACGAGGGCTCGTTCACCACTTCGTTCATCGGCGCGGGCAGCACCACGTGGCGCAGCTACGAGCTCGACTGTGCGAGCCCGGCGGCGCCGACCGCCGCGATCCAGATGGTGATCGACATCGAGTCGCTCTCTCGCGCGTACTTTTTCACGGCGAGCACCTACCACGTGCTCGATCTGCTCACGCGCACCTGGATCACGAACGGCGCGCGCGGAACGATCATGCCGGAGGCGGTGGGGATCACGCTCGTGGCGGGCTACACGACGCCCGCGGGATGGGCGGGGAGCTCGACGACGATCGAGACGCTCTACGCGGGCTCGCTGACGAACATCTACATCTACGAGATCGACTTCTCGGTCCCATCGTCGCCGACGTTCCGCCTGGCGACGCTGTCCGGAGGGCGCGCAAACCCGGTTCCGTGGACGGCGCCCGCTGGGCTCCAGACGGCCTATCAGGACGTCACTGGCAACTGGGCGCCGGATCCGCGCGCGGTCTGCACCGCGGCGACCTACGCGGCCGGCCCGTACAGCGCGTACTTCACAGCCGATCGCGCGCTCATCGACGACGCGGGCTCGTGCTTCATGCGGATCGCCGACGTGCCGATCGCTTCGTTCGGCCCGTTCGCCTACGGCGGCGCCCCGACGCGCAGCGCGTGGCGGCACGTACTCTACAACGCAGGCGTGTGGACCTTCGCGGCACCGCGCTACTGAGCTCGCCTTTGGAGGGGCGTCGACATGCTACTCGGGCGCGTAGGCCCGCCAGTACCGTGAAGGGCTTCACGGTCCCGCCTGGTAGAAACGCACGCTCCACGGCTCGATCGACCAGTACGTCCTCGGCGCGCAACCGCGCGAGGGTCTCGTGGTCGTCATGGCCGACGAGTGTCGTCGGATCGAACGGCGCCGCCATGGACGTTCACCACGACCACCGCACCGGTGTGCTCCTGGCCGAACTCGCGTTTGATCCGCGCCGAGGCTCCGTACGACCCGCTCGGGCTCCACGTCACCGAGGCGCGCTGAGCCGTGCGGGCTTCGCGCTCAGCCCGGCGACTCCGCTCGAACGATTGCTCGGCTCGACGAGCACACTCGACGGTTGACGAAATGTTGACGCGGGCGCGCGGCGATACGCATTCTCTGCAATTGGGGCCACGACATCGCGTCGTGTAGGTCACGACCGTCGCGCGACTGCGCGCTCGTATAGGTTGATCTCGACGACACCTCGCACGGCGTCGTCGCGCGAAGTGAGGCCCGGATGCTGCGTTGGACCGTCATCGTCCTGTTGTTCAATCTCGCCGGCTGCGCCTGGATGGATGTGCCGATGGCCCACCGTGGTCGGCGCTTCGATCGCTCAGGCCCTCTCGACCTGGCGGGCGGCGAGGGGTTCGTCGGGCCCGTGCTCGGCCCGGGCACGTACCAGACTGGGGTCTACGACCAGATCATGATGGTGGACTGCTCTACCGTCACCTCACACGACCCGCTCACGGTTCTCACGCAGGACGGAGTGCAGTTCGGCCTCGACATCTACGTGCGCTACTCGGCGAATTGCGACGACGCGTCGGTGGTCGACATCATGTCGATGCTGTCGCCTTCGGAGGCCCGCACCATCACGAGCCAGCAGCTCTTCGAGACCTACATTCGCCCCGCGATCGCCAGCGTCGTCCGTGAAGTGATCTCGCCGCATCGAGCCAACGAGATCAACGATCTACAGCAGCAACTGCTGCCGGAGATTCGACAGCGCTTCATGGAAGAGATCGCGACCCACGAAGGCGATGTCATACGCGTGTACGAGGTCAGCTTGTCGAACCTCGATTTCCCCGCGACTCTGGACGCCGCGAACGAGCAGCGCGCCGTGCAGACGATCATGCGCGATGCCGCCATCGCGGAGACCGAGCGTGTGCAGGCCCAGACGGGTACGGCAGTGGCGCGAAGAGAGCTGCTGCAGCGTGAGGGCGAAGCCGTGGCGGCGCGCATCGACGCGATCGGCCAGGCCCTGGCACGGAATCCGGATTATCTGCAGTACGACATGCAGGAGAGAATGCCCGGCATCTATGACCATGCGGGCGCACACGGAAACCTGATCATCACGGCGCCACAGCCGACGATCTTGGTGAGCCCGGACCACCACGAGTAGGCCGAGCACCAACCCAGGCACGATCTGGGTCAGGGACATTGGTTCGAATCAGGCCTGACGCCGGTCGACACCACAATCGGGAATGGGAGCGTTCTCTCCACCGGCTCGGTAGTATCGGGAAGGTCGGCGAGGGTGGCGTGTCGCTCCACCCCGCAGAGGCCGTCGTTGTGCGAAAGGTCGGGCCGGTCGCGCCGTCCCAGCGTCCGCCGACGGTGCGCGTCGAGCCCGAAACGGCTCTCCGGAGAGGGACAGGGAGACGGAGAGGGAGGGCAAGGGCAAGGGCCCTTGGCGCTGGCGCCGCCGCTAAGCCACCGTCCTCACCGTTCTCATCGTCACGAGCTCCTCCGCGCTCGTCGGATGGATACCGATCGTCCGGTCCACCTGCCGCTTCGTCGCGCCGCACGTCAGCGCCACCGCGAAGCCCTGCACGATCTCCGGCGCATCCCTCCCCACCATGTGCACCCCGAGCACCCGGTCCGTCACACGGTCGACGACCATCTTCATCATCGTCCGCTCCGTGCCCCCGCTGATCGTGTGCTTCAGCGGCCGGAACTCGCTCACGTACACGTCCACCGCGTGGAACCTCGCCTTCGCCGCCGGCTCGCTCAGCCCCACCGTCGACACCGGCGGCGTCGTGAACACCGCCGTCGGAACCAGATCGTAGTCCAGCGGATCGCGCGCCTCCCCGAACAAGTGGTGCGCGAGGAACGTCCCCTCCGCGAGGGCGACCGGCGTCAGCTCCAGCTTGCCGATCACGTCACCGAGCGCGTGGATCGTCGGCACGCTCGTCCGCAAGCTCGCGTCCACCACGATCGCGCCGTTCGGCTTCCGAGCGATCCCGAGCGCCTCGAGACCGAGCCCGTCGAGGTGCGGCGTGCGCCCCACGGCCAGCATCACCGTCTCGCCCGCCACGCGCGTGCCCTGGTGATCGACGACCGCGAGCCCCTCGGCCGCTTTCTCGATCGCCACGATCTCGTGGTCGCACGAGAAGCGGATGCCGTGCTTCTCCAGCTCCGCTCGCGCGAACGCGCTCACCTCGGGATCGAAGTGCGAGAGCGGGTGCGAGCGCGTGACGATCGTGACCTCCGTCCCGAGCGCCGCGAAGATGCTTCCGATCTCCAGCGCCACGTAGCCGCCGCCGACGATGACGACCGAGCGCGGGAGGGTCGGGAGATGGAAGAACTCGTCGGACGTGAACGCGAGCTCCACGCCGGGGATCCGAGGCCGGTTCGGCTGCCCGCCCGTGCAGATCGCGATGTGCCTCGCATCGAACACCGTCTCGTTCACGCGAACGACGTGACGCGCCTCGATGCGCGCGTGGCCACGCACCACGTGCACGCCGGCGCTGACGAGCAACGACGCGTAGACCGCGTTCAGACGCGCGATCTCGGCGTCCTTCCGTGCGCGCAGCACAGGCCAGTCGAGCACCGCCTCGCCGATCGACCAGCCCATCCCGCGCGCTTCCTCGATCTCGCGCTGCACGTGCGCGCCGTACCCGAGGAGCTTCTTCGGCACGCAGCCGAGGTTCACGCAGGTGCCGCCGAGCGCGCCCGCCTCCGCCACCACCACCTTGGCCCCGAGGCCCGCCGCCGTGCGCGCGAGCCGAACGCCGGCCGACCCGCCGCCGATCACGAAGAGGTCTGCATGCTCGGTCATCTGGCGCCTTTCCGGTTTGGCCCTAACACTCTGCATAGGCCGTCATGACCGCCGCACCCGATCTCGCGCTCTACTACTACGACACTTGCGGCTACTGCATGCGCGTTCGATACGCGCTGAAGAAGCTCGACGTCGAGGTCGAGATGCGGAACATCCATCGAGACCCCAAGCACCTCGACGATCTCGCCGAGGCGCGAGGCCGCGAGACCGTCCCCGTCCTGCGCATCGCGCACCCCGACGGCGACGAATGGATGGGCGAGTCGCAAGACATCGTCGCCTACCTCGAGAAGCGCTTCGCCCTCGGCTGAGATCACTCTTCCGCGTCGCCGATCGCGGAGACCTGGCCGAGGAACGGGCTCCACTCGGGATAGCGCTGAGACGGCGCGGCCATGCGGAGCGCTGCGCTCCAGCCCGGGCGCGTCGGTCGCGAGCGGAGCGTCATCCCGCACTCGTCCGGCAGGCGATAGCCCTTCTTCAGGTTGCAGTGCCTGCACGAGGTCACGAGGTTGTCCCAGGTCGACTTCCCGTTCCGGCTCTTCGGCAGCACGTGATCCAGGTTCAGATCGCGTACGTGCGGACGCACCCCGCAGTACTGACAGGTGAACTGATCGCGCAGGAAGATGTTGCGTCGGGAGAGGCGCAGCGGCGCCGTCGGGACGCGCCCGTAGTTCACGAGGATGAGCACGCGCGGGACGCGGATCGGACCGCGTGCGGTCCCGATCGTCTCGTCCTCGTCCACGGGCGTCGCGCTCGCCCACTCGTCCCAGCCGTGGGGCTCGAAGCGGGAGTCGAGCGCTCGCGCGCGGCCGAGGAAGAGCAGCGTGAAGGCCTGGCGCGCCGTCGTGATGCGCACCGGTGCGAAGTTCCGGTTCAGGATGAGCACGGGCGCGGCGAGTCCGGTCTTGGTCGTCTCGCGCGACACAAGCACCATGCTTCCGCTTGGAAAGCCACCGTTCGGAACCCTGGGGCCCGCGATCACGCCCGGACTATAGCGCACCCACGGCCGAGGCCTGTGGCCACCCGGTCGTTCCGCGAGGGGCGCTCCCGTGGGGGAGGTCCGTTGCCCTCCATCGAGACGCTTGGTAGAGGCCGTCCGCGAGATGTCCGAGGACGACGACACGCGGGCAGAGCGCCCCACCGATCCACCGCCTGCGCCGCCCGCCGAGGCGCGCCCGCGGCTGTTCGTCGTGAGCGGAGGGAAGGGCGGTGTCGGCAAGACGGTGCTCGCGGCCAACCTCGGCGTGTACCTGGCCAGCATCGGGCGACGGGTCCTGCTCGTCGACGCCGACCCGCAAGGCGGCAACGCGCACACGCTCGTCGGCGTGCCGGGGACGCAGGCGCGGTGCTCTCGCGATCCGATCGACACGGCGGTCCCCGGCCTGAGGCTCCTCCACATGGGCGCCGACGAGGGCCTCTCCGGCAATCGCCGCAAGAAGAGCACGCGCGCGCTCTTCGACGAGCTCGCCACCTTTCCCGCGTGCGACTACGCCGTCGTCGATCTCGGGACGGCGACGAGCCGCGCCGCGATCGCCGCGTTCCTTCGCGCGGACGCGCCGATCCTGGTGACGCTGCCCGAGCCGACCGCGCTCGACTCGACCTACCGCGTGCTCGCGCGCGCCTTCCTCGCCAGGCTCCTGTCCCGCGCCGAGCGGCCGGGCGCGCGGCTCGTCATCGCACAGGCCGCCCGCGCGCTCGGGGGCGTCCCACCGCCGCTCGATCTGTGGCGCCACCTCGAGGACGACGGTGACCCGCTCGCCGATCTCGTCCGCGCGGAGATGGAGGCGTTTCGCCCGGCGCTCGTGCTCGCGCAGACACGCCTCAGGGCAGACCTCGATCTCGGCGAAGCGGTCCGCAGCACCGTACGGCGACGGCTCGGGCTCACGCTCGAGTACCTCGGTCACATCGAGTACGACGACACGGTCTGGAGCTGCGTGCGGTCGAGGAAGCTGCTGCTCGTCGAGAGCCCCGGCACCAAGGCCGCCAAGAACATCGAGAAGATCGCGCGGCGCCTTCTCGCGATCGAGAGCGGGAAGAGGCGAGCGCAGGTCCGCGCCGTCCCGCCCGAGAGCCACCACGACCTGCTCGAGGTCGAGCGCGGCGCGACCGACGAAGAGGTGCGACGCGCCTACAAGCGGAGCCGCGACGTCTACGCGCCGAGCGCGCTCGCTTGCTACGGCCTCTTCGAGCCTTTGGAGATCGACGCGCTGCGAGCGCGTCTCGACGAGGCGCACGACGTCCTCCTCGATTCGCAGCGGCGGCGCTCCTACGAGCTCTCGGTCTTTCCGCCGTCGGCCGAGCACGACGAGCCACCCGAGCTGCGCGGCGTCCAGGACGAGCCGCTCCCGCCGCCGCCCGACCTCACGCCGGACACGGACTTCACGGGGCCGATCCTCCGCGCCGTGCGGGAGAGCCAGGGCATGCGCCTCGAAGAGATCAGCCAGCGCACGAAGGTCGGGCTCGCCTACCTCGTCGCGATCGAGGCCGACGACTTCGGCGCGCTCCCTGCGGCCGTCTACGTGCGCGGCTTCGTGGGCGAGCTCGCCAAGTATCTCGGGCTCGACTCGGCGCAGGTCGCACGGACCTACGTCCGGCGCCTGAAGCGCGTGGCCGAGGAGGGCCGCGTGCGATGAGGCTCGTGCTCGCGTCCGGGTCGCCCCGCCGGCGCGAGATCCTGACGACCCTCGGGATCTCGTTCGACGTGCGATCGAGCGGAGCGGACGAGACGCCGCACGTCGGGGAGAGCGCGCTCGCCTTGGCGCGTCGCGTCGCTCGCGAGAAGTGCGTGAGCGCTCTCTCGAGCGCGGAAGCCGGCGACTCCGCGTTCCTCGCGGCCGACACCGTCGTCGATGTCGACGACCTGCCGCTCGGCAAGCCCGAGGACGACGCCGACGCAGCGCGCATGCTGCGAGCGCTCTCGGGGCGCGCTCACTGGGTCCACACGGCGTGCGCGCTCGGCGTGCGCGGCGAGCTCGACGTGATCTCGGTCTCGACCGAGGTGCGCTTCCGCGAGCTCGACGACGCGATGATCGCTCGCTACGTCTCGAGCGGAGAAGGACGCGACAAGGCGGGCGCGTACGCCGTCCAAGGGCTCGGCGGCGGTCTCGTTCGCGAAGTGCGCAGCTCACCCTCGAACGTGATCGGGCTGCCTGCAGCGGAGACGATCGATCTGCTCCTCGCGCACGGCGTGCTCTCGAAGTGGCCCGCGTGACGACGGCCGAGCGCCTCGGCGACGTCCGCGCTCGCGTCGCGCGCGCGGCGGAGCGCGCCCAGCGAGATCCGGCCAGCGTGCGCCTCCTCGCGGTGAGCAAGACGCAGCCCGCGCTCGCGGTTCGCGAGGCCTACGACGCGGGTCAGCGCGCGTTCGGCGAGAACTACGTGCAGGAGCTCGTCGACAAGTCGCTCGCGCTCTCGTCGCTCGACGATCTCGAGTGGCACTTCATCGGGCACCTCCAGCGCAACAAGGTGAAGGAGGTTCTCCGCGCGAACGCCGTCGTCCACACCCTCGACTCGGTGCGCCTCGCCGACGAGATCGCGCGGCGCTCGAGCGCGCGCGTGACCGTCTTCCTTCAGGTGAACGTGGCGCGCGAGCCGCAGAAGTCGGGCGTGCTGCCCGAAGAGCTCGCAACGCTCGTGGCCCACGTGCGCGGGCTGGACGCGCTCGACCTCCGCGGGCTCATGACCATTCCGCCCGACGCCGAGCCGGAGGATGCCCGCCCACACTTCCGCGCCCTCCGCGCGCTCGCGGTCGAGCACGGTCTCTCCGAGCTCTCGATGGGGATGAGCGCGGACCTCGAGGTCGCCATCGAAGAGGGAGCCACGATCGTGCGGGTCGGCACCGCGATCTTCGGAGCGCGCGGACATGCTTGAGGCCGAGCCCGTCGCGCAGGCGCTGCCGAACGCGCCCGAGGCCAGGGCGACGAGCGCGGCCGCGTCTCCCCGGAACCGCAGCATCGATCTCGTTCGAGGCGCCGTGATGGCGCTCATGGTCCTCGACCACACGCGCGACTTCTTCTTCACGAGCGAGGTCCAGCCGACCGACATCCTGCGCGCGCCGCCGA
>JBBSAT010000346.1:0-7965 GCA_038252025.1 Polyangiales bacterium
AGCGCGACGACCTGCGAGAGCGCGAGCGCGCAGCCGATCGTGGGCGAGGCGGGCGGCCGTGACGGCGGCGTGCCTCCGGTGCCGCCCGTCCTCGGCACGTGGGCCGGCGAGACCTGCGAGACGGATGACGGCCCCGCCCGCGCTTACTTCGAGATCCCGCGTCACGACGGAACGGATCACGACTTCTTCCGCCTGCCGTTCCCGAACGACATCCGTCGCACCGCGACGGGCCTCGACCTCGGCGGCTTCCCCACGCCCGGCACTGCGCTCCCGATCGACATCCTCGGCCGCTACATCGACGCCTCCGAGATCGATCTCGACGGCTTCGCGACGAACCCGTCTCTCGTGTTCCGGATGTCTCGGCCGTACGACGGCGGCTCCGTCGGCGGGCGCATCCACTTCGTCGACATCACGCCTGGCTCGCCTTCCTACGGGGAGGAGCGCGGGCTCGCGTGGCTCACGTCGTACGGCCGCATCACGCGCTACGTCTGCGAAGACTGGATCGGCATCCGCAACGGACACGGCGATCCGCTCCGACCGGGCACCACCTACGCGGTGTACCTGACGACGGGAATTCAAGACGCCAGCGGCAACCTCTTCGGACGCGACGCGGACTTCGAGACGGTCATGCGCGACGCCGCGCCGTCGGCGGCCGAAGACGCGGCGGCGTGGACGTCGCACGCGCCGTTCCGGGCGTTCCTCGCCGATAGGGCGATCGACCCGACGACCATCCTCAGCGCGGCGGTCTTCACCACGCAGCATGCGACGGCGATCCTTCCCGTCCTCCGCGCGGCGGAGCACGCCGTGCCGCTCGGAACGCTCTCGGACGCCGTCGTGTGCGATGCGACGACGGTCTCTCCCTGCGACGACGGCTCGGAGCAGCGGCGCTGCGGCGCGGCCGATCCGGACTTCACCGAGATCCACGCGCGGCTCGCCCTGCCGATCTTCCAGGAGGGCACGGCGCCGTACGAGAGCCCGGAGGACGGCGGCGGCATCCCGCTGAGCCCGGGCGGTGCGGTGAGCCTCGTGCGGACCGAGGCGGTCTGCGTGTCGATCACCGTTCCCACGGCGCCGCCTCCAGCTGGCGGCTACCCGGTGCTGATCGCGGCGCACGGCACGGGGGGGAGCTTCACCGACCACATCCGCGCCGGCGTCGCGGGCGAGCTCGCGCGGGCCACGGTGCCGGCCGTCACGATCGGGCTCGATCTGCCCGAGCACGGAGACCGGCGCGGAGGCAGCACGCGGAGCCCCGACCGGCTCGTCTACAACTTCCTCAACCCTCGCGCGGCGCGCGACGTGTTCCTCCAGGGCGCCGCCGACATCATGGGCGTCGTTCGCTTCGCTACCGAGACGACGTTCGACGCCGCGACGTCTCCGACGGGCGCGCCCATCCCGCTCGACACCTCGCGCATCGTCCTCTTCGGCCACAGCCAGGGCGCGCAGCACGCGGGCCTGCTCGCGCCGTTCGAGACCTCGCTCGCGGGCATCGTCTTCTCGGAGGTCGGAGGCGACCTCTCCGAGTCGCTCCTCCACAAGACGCAGCCGATCGACATCGCGAGCTCGGTGCCGCTCGCGCTGCTCGACTTCGACGGAGCCGGGCACCTCGCGGCGGGAACGTTCCACCCGGCGCTCGGCCTCTTCCAGGCCTACTTCGAGCGCGCCGATCCCGTGAACTACGGGCGCCTCCTGGTCCGCGAGCCCGCGATGGGCGACACCGGGCGCGAGATCTTCGCGACCTACGGCCTCGACGATCACTTCACCCCGGAGGAGACGCTCCAGGCCTACATGTTCTCGGCCGGGCTCCCGATCGTCGAGCCCGTGCTCCGCGACTTCGGTGGCGCACACCTACCGGCGCCCGTCTCGGGCAACGTCACGGTCAACGGAGTCATGCGGACCTTCGGCATCCGTCAGTACATGGCGCCCGCGGGCATCGACGGGCACTTCGTCTCGACGCAGTCCACGCAGGGCCGCGCGGACGTGCTGCACTTCCTCGACGGCATCTTCTCCGGCACCACGCCCGCGATCGGCGAGTGAAGCGCGGGCCTGCGAGCTCGAGCCGATCCCGGCAGGATCACAGCATCGGGGACAGAAGGCGCGCCGTCGACTCACCGAGGCGCCTGAGCAGCGGCTCTTTTCGGAGCTCTCGGTTCGAGACCGGGCGCGCCTGCGTGAGATCCTTCTCGAACGCATCGGCGAGCGTCTTGGCGGTCTCCGGGCCGTAGACGGCGGCGACGACCTCGAAGTTCAGCCGGAAGCTTCGGTTGTCGAGGTTCGCCGTGCCGATGATCGCGAGGTCGTCGTCGATCACCGCCGTCTTCGCGTGGAGGATGACCGGCAGGTACTCGAAGATCTTCACGCCCGCGCGGAGCAGCTCCGGAAAGTAGGAGCGCGACGCGAAGTCGACGAGCCGGCTGTCTCCTTTCGCCGGGACCAGCAGCCGGACGTCGAGCCCGCGGAGCGCCGCGGACACGAGCGCGCTCATCAGCGGCTCGTCCGGAACGAAGTAGGGCGTCTCGAGCCAGACGCGCTCGCGCGCCATGGTGATCGCGCCGAAGTAGAGCTTGTGGATCGCGAACACGTCCTGGTCGGGCCCCGACGCCACGACCTGCACGAGATGCTCGCCCTCGCGGGAGAGCGGCACGAGATACAGCGGTCCCTGCGGCGGGGTCTGCTCGGTGGCGAAGTACCAGTCCTCGAGGAACACGCGCTGGAGCGCGCGCACTGCCGCACCCTCGAAGCGCACGTGCGTGTCGCGCCACGCATGCTCGCCGCTGAACTCGGGCGTGTGGCAGTCCGCGATGTTCATCCCGCCCGTGAAGCCGACGACCCCGTCGACGACGACGATCTTCCTGTGCGTGCGGAAGTTCGTGCGCCGCGGTCGCACGCGCAGGAGCGCGACGGGGTTGAACTCCGCGTACTCGACGCCGGCCGACGTGAGAGACCGGAGGAACTTCCCGCTGAGCGAGTAGGAGCCGACGCTGTCCACGAGGAGCCGGATCTGGATGCCCTCCTTCGCGCGACGCACGAGCTGATCGCGGAGACGCTTGCCCGACTCGTCCGCGTCGAAGATGTAGTACTCGAGATGGACGTGGTGCTTGGCGCGGTCGATCGCGTCGCTGATCGCCTGGAAGCAGCTCTGCCCGTCGACGTAGACGTCGACGGAGGTAGCGCGGAGCGGAGGCGCCTCGCCCGCGGCCACGCCGAGGCGCGCCAGCTGCGCGCGTGACTCCGGATGGTCCGACTCGTCGTCCATCGACTCGATCGCGTGAGCGAGGAGCTTCGCCCCGGCGGCGCGCTTGAGTCGACGCCGCCGGAGCCGCCTCGGGCCGAAGAAGTAATAGACGGCGATGCCGAAGAGCGGCAGCGTCGCGAGCGTCATCACCCACGCGATCGTGGCGACGGGCGAGCGCCGCTCGAGGAGGATCCCGAGACCGACGAGCACGACCCAGACGACCTCGACGATGGTCGCGATCGTCCACCAGCTCATGAGCCCCCTCGGACGATCACCCCTCTGACGATCATCACAGCCCGGTCATTGCACGTCGAGCAGCTCGACCTCGAACACGAGCGTCGAGCCGGGCGGAATGACGGGCGGAAATCCGCGGCTGCCATACGCCAGCTCCGGCGGGATCACGAGCTTGCGCTTGCCCCCGACGCGCATGCCGGCGACTCCCTGGTCCCAGCCCTTGATGACCTGCCCACCACCCAGCTTGAAGACGAAGGGCTCCTTGCGGTCGTGCGAGGAGTCGAACTTCGATCCGTTCGTCAGCGTGCCGGTGTAGTGCACGCTCACCTTCTTGCCGGCGATCGCTTCGACGCCGGTGCCCACCACGAGATCGGTCTGTTCCATCCCGCTGCCATACAAGGTTTCCGGCGCCCGGGAAAGAGCGATAGGCTCTGTGTCGCGATGAGCATCCTGGTGCGCGTTGGGGCCTCGATCGTCGCCCTCGGACTCTCGGCATGCTGTACCGGAGGCGCAGGGACCGGGGCGCCGCCCATCGCCGTCGCGGGCGCTCCGGAGTGTCTGGCGTTCTGCGAGCGGATCGTCGCCTGCCACTACCAGTACGGCGCCATCCCGCGACCGGTGGACCGCGACTGCGACGCGGCTTGTGCGCACGACGGAATCTATGGGCTCGCACCGGCCTCGTGGGCGTGCGGCGAGCGCGCGGACTGCACGGAGGTCTGGGCGTGCGCGGCCGCCAACACTGCGTTGTTCCCCAGCGGCCCCCCCGCGATGGGGCTGCCCGACGACTGGCCGGTCGACTTCCCAGCGGTCCCGGGCGGCTCTCGAGTGCCATCGCCGCCGATGGGGCCGATTCACGTCGCGGTGCTCGCGTACGAAGATCGTGAGCCGAGCGAGCTGGCCACCGCGTACCAGACGGCGCTCGAGGCCGCCGGTTGGGCGGTCCCCGCGGGCGCGCGCGAGCAAGAAGCCGAGGCCGTTCGGTTCGTCGCCGTGCGCGCGGCGAACAGCGTCTCGGTGTCGATCTATCGCGATGGCACGTCGACGTACGTGCAGACGATGCAGCTCAGCGCACTGTTCGGTCAGTGACGCGGATCGAGGAGACGAGATCGATGGGCACGAAGACGAAGGTGGCGGTCGTCCAGATGACGTCCGGTCCGGACGTGGAGAAGAACCTCCGCGCGGCGGAGACGATCGTCTCCGAGGCTGCCCTCGACGGCGCGCGCGTCATCGTGTTGCCGGAGTGCTTCGCTTACCTCGGCCCCGAGAAGGGCAAGCACGCCATCGCCGAGCCGCTGCCAGGCGGTGGGCCGATCCTCGCGCGCATGTCGGCGCTCGCCGTCAGGGCGAAGAGCGAGCTCGTCCTCGGCGGCTTCTACGAGAGCGGCTCGAAGCCGGACTTCTCGCGCAACGCGTGCGTCCACCTCGACGCGAACGGCGCCGTTCGGGCCGTGTATCGGAAGATCCATCTCTTCGACGTCGATCTCCCGGACGGAACGAAGCTCGAGGAGTCTGCGTCCGTCGAGCCGGGCACCGAGATCGTCGCGACGGAGACCGCGTTCGGCACGCTGGGGCTCTCGGTCTGTTACGACGTGCGCTTTCCCGAGCTCTACCGCGCGCTGGTCGATCGGGGCGCCATCGCGCTCGCGATCCCCGCCGCGTTCACGGCGACGACGGGCAAAGATCACTGGCACGTGCTGCTGCGCGCGCGAGCGATCGAGTCGCAGTCGTACGTGCTCGCGGCCGCGCAGACGGGCCACCACTTCGGAGAGCGGCGGAGCTACGGTCATGCGCTCGTGGTCGACCCGTGGGGCGTGGTGCTCGCCGAGCACGGCGAGGGCGAGGGCTTCACGAGCACGTTCCTCGATCCAGCCGTCGTCTCTCGCGTCCGCGCGAGCCTTCCGAGCTTGAAGCACCGCGTGCTCGGCCGAGGGTGAGGGTTCACCGTTCACCCGGCGACATGTGGGTCGTCGGGCGTGCGCGCACGCCGTGCCTCAGCGCGGGGCGCGCTTCCCCACTCGAGAGGGCGCGGCTTTCACCAGCCGGACGACCTCCACCCTGCCTGCCTGCGGCGCCCGTACGGTCGAGGCGTGGAAGCCCTGCACGAGGAACGGCGGCGCCGAGAGCGTCGAAGGCACGCGCGCTTGCTCGCTGGGCGGAACAGATGCGCCGACGCTGGCGCACGGCAGCTGCCGCATCGTCGTCGCGGTTCCAGATGGAGCGAGACGTTGAGGCCCAGTCGAGGCTCGACGGAGTCGACCGATGACGACCCCGCGACGCGAGGCGCGGAGAGCGGAGTCCTGCGTGTCGCCCATGCTCCAGAGTCAGCAAGCGCTGCGCCATCGAAGCTCGGAGCGGCTCGCTACGCGTCGCCTTCGCTGTAGAGCTTGCGGATGCCGTAGCTCTTCATCTTGTGGACGAGCGTGCGCAGCGGCATGCCCAGGACCTTCGCTGCCTGCGTCTGGTTTCCGCCGGAGCGCTTGAGCGCGTCGAGGATGAGCTCGGTCTCGTAGCGCTGCACCCGATCCTTGAAGTCGCCTGCGGCCGCGCTGGTGAACGTCGGCTCTTCGTCCGAGAGCGGCGGCACCGACGGGCGCGCGAGGCGCTCGCCGAGATCGCTCTTGCCGATCAGCTCGCCGGAGCACACCAGCACGGCGCGCTCGATGACGTTCCGCAGCTCCCGCACGTTCCCCGGCCATGCGTAGGATCGGAGCAACGCGCGCGCGCCCGGATCGAACGCGCGGGCCGCCGTCCCCGCCTCCACGCGCGCCTCCTCGAGGAAGAGATCCGCGAGCGCATCGATCTCCTCCGCTCGCTCTCGGAGCGGAGGCACGCGGAGCACCATCGTATTGAGGCGATAGAGCAGATCGAGCCGAAAGGCGCCCGCCTCGACCATCTTCTCGAGATCGCGATGTGTGGCCGCGACGACCCGGACGTCGACCTCGACCTCCTCGGTGCCGCCGACGCGTGAGAATCGCTTCGTCTCGAGGACCCGGAGCAGCGCGGCCTGCGCCGGAGGCGAGAGCTCGGCGACCTCGTCGAGGAACACCGTCCCGCCGTTGGCCTGCTCGAAGAGGCCCGGCGCGCGCTGCTCGGCGCCGGTGAACGCGCCCTTCTCGTGGCCGAAGAGCACGCTCTCGAGCAGCGTCGAGGGGATCGCGCCGCAGTTGATGCTGCGGAGCGGCATCGAGCGTCGGGAGCTCTCGGAGTGGATCGCCCGCGCGACCACGTCCTTGCCGGTTCCGGTCTCACCGACGACGAGCGTGGCCACGCTCGTCCCGGCGACCTTGCGCACGAGCTGATAGAGGTCGCGCATCGCGGGGCTGAGCACGACGACGCTGCGCTCGGCCGACGGCTCTCCGACCTCGGCGAGCGCGACCGGCGACGACGGCACCGCGCGCCGCGCTGCCTTGCGTGCGACCTCCACGAGCTCGTCCACGCTCGCCGCTTCCGGGAACGTCGCGACCCCCGCGACGAGCGGCGGCTCACCGAGCACGCGCGCGGCCACGATCGCGGAGACGGTTCGGGCGGCGACGTCTCGATCGCACTCCGGGAGGAGCAGGAGCACCGCGCTCGGCCCGTACACCGCCAGCGCGTCGACGGGCCGAAGCGCGCCGCGGACGCGCGGCAGCCAGCGCGAGGCTTCGCCGCCTTCACGCGCGATCGCGCGGATCATGGCGACGGCGAGCGGGCGCTTGAAGCCGCGCGCGCGCACGACCTCGTCTTCGAGCCGCGCGAGGAAGCGCTCGTGCCCGATCACGCCACGGAGCCGCGCATCACCCGAGGCGACGTTGATGGACGCGGTGATGGCCCCGAGCTGGAAGGGCTCCCCGGGTCCGAGCCGGACCTCTCCGCGCGATCGCTCGCCGCGGACCAGCGTGCCGTTCCTCGATCCCAGATCCTCGAGGCGCACCACGCCGTCCTTCCAGACGATGCGCGCGTGCTGTCGCGAGAGGCTCATGTGATCGACGACGACGTCCGCCGGCACGCTGCGGCCGACGACCACCGCACGACCCTCTTCGAGCGGGACCGCCCGCACGCCGCTCTCTTCGTAGAGCACGAGGGAGGCCGCGCGACGCACGTCACCGGCGGTCACGTCCTGGTCGAGCGTCGTCTTGTCGTCGAAGTCGGTCACGAGGCCGCGGAGAATAGCGGACGCGCCCGCTCAGAGGGCGAGCGACGCGCAGAGGTCGGGCACGCAGCTGCCGGGGTCGAGCACGTCCACGCAGCGCGCACCGCTCGCGCACACGTCCGCGCAGATCTCCGTGGGACCTGGGGACGTGCCGCATCGGGAGACGCCGGCGACCTCGTCGTAGGCGCAGGCGAGCCCGACCTCGCAGTCCTCGCTGACGAAGCACTCTCCGCCCGGCGCGACGGGCGTGGAGCAGGTGCCCACGATGCACGCGAGCCCGCTCGCGCAGTCGGTAGAGACCCCGCAGCTGCCGCCGAGCGGGTGCGGCACCTCGCAGGTCGGGCCGCCCGACTCGTCGATGCACGCGAGC
>JBBSAT010000347.1:0-7950 GCA_038252025.1 Polyangiales bacterium
CGACCGCGAGCGACGCGAGTCGCAGCGCGAGTACGATCGCGCGGTAGCCGAAGGCGAGGCGCGGCACTGCGCCGAGCTCGGCCCGACGGCCTGCCGCGCCGAACGCGAGGCGCGCATCGCCGAAGAGCGCCGCGGCCTGTTCGGGCCTCCCGTCGTCGTCGTGGGGCTGCTGGGGCTCCTCTGGCTTCACCGACGCATCACGCGCCCGCGCCCGAGGTCGGTGCTCTCTGCGGGCCCCGAGCGTCGCGACCTCGCCGCGCTGGACGTCGCGCTCGCGAGAGAGCCCGCGCGGGCGCTCAGAGGTTCGATCGCGGAGGCGATCTCGGCCGCCGGGTCTTCCGTGGCGGCGCTGCCGGCGATCTCGCGTCTCGTGGCCGACGCGAGGCCGAGCTGGACGCACGTCGCGGTGCGAGGCTGGCCGCTCGCCAGCGCCGAGGACGCCGAGACGCGGCTTCGGAGCGTCCGCGCCGAGGTGGGAGCGAGGCCGCAGCTCGACGTAGCGCCTCCTCCGCGCGAGGCGGGCAAGGGCTATCGCGGCGGGCCGGCGCCGCTGCCAGAGACCGAGAACGACGCGTACGCGCTTCTCTCGATCGTGGTCCTGTCGAGCCAGGAGATCCCCGAGGGCGCCGGGGCTCCCGTCGATCGCGCGCTCGCGCTCCTCGCGGTCTTCGACGCGCTCCGGCCGCCGGCGGTCGAAGCGGTGGACATCGCGTGGCTCCACGAGCACCCGGACGACACGTCGACCGCGCACGATCTCGCGGGGCGCGTGCCGCGGCTCGTCGCGGCCGCGAAGTGACCCCGTACGCCGATCCGTACTCACGGTTCCATCGCGACCGTCGGGTTCACGCGTCGCGAGGTGTTGGTGGCGGGCCTCGGGAACGAGGTGAACCGCGCCCCGTAGAGGTGCGTGCGTCGGTCCGCTAGCCTTTGGGACTCGTGGCGCGTAGGGACAGCTGGGGGCTCCCGGGGGGAGCTGGTGCCAGGTCTCATTTCGCGTGCCTCGCGTCCTCGCGCGCTGCTTCGCGCGGCGATCGGATCAGCGACGTGACCAAGATCAAACCGCGTGATCGACCACGATGCGAACGACGAGCAGCTGCGGCCGAGACGCACGGTCGTCGTTGGCTGCGAGACGAGCCGAGACGAGGTCCATCGTGAGCGAGCCGCTCCGGGTTCTCCTCGTCGAAGACTCCGACACCGACGCGAAGCTCATCGCCCAGGCGCTGCGAGGCATCGGGCGTGAGCTACGCATCGAGCGCGTGGAGGATGGGGACGCGATGCGCGCAGCCCTGAGCGCGGGGACGTTCGACATCGTCATCAGCGACTGGTCGCTGCCGCGCTTCAGTGGTCGAGCCGCGTTCACGGTCCTCGGGGAGATTGGTTTTGATTTGCCGTTCATCCTCGTGTCGGGCACCGTCGGCGAGGAGACCGCCGTCGACGCGATGCGCGCGGGCGCGAACGACTACGTGCTCAAAGACCGCCTCAGCCGTCTCGCGCCCGCGGTCGAGCGCGAGCTTCGCGAGCACGAAGCGCGCGTATCTGCAGAAGCCGTTCACGCCCGACACGCTGACCCGCAAGGTCCGATCGGTACTGGACGGGCCGCGGAAGCCGGCGGTGGCGTAGCTGGTGAGCTCAGAGCCCCCAGGCGTCCACCGTTCCATCGCGACGCACGGACGCGCTGCAGTGATCCGTGAGGAGGTGGGCTTCCACCTCGCGCGGACCGACACCGGTCTCCGACGTGAGCTCGGCCGTGAGGCTCACCGAGCACCTCCCGCCGGAGGTGCACGCGAACGACGACACCGGCACCATGAAGACGACGGGACGGTCCGGGCAGCGGAGAGTGCTCGGCGTGGCGGCGCTCGCACGGAAGCCCGCCGGGTCCAGCGCGGTGCCGTCCTCGGAGAGCAGACGAACGTCCAGCGTGAACGGGCCTGCGGCACAGTCGGTCATCGCGATCTCGACCGCGAGCTGATCGAGGCTCCCCGCGCCCGTCGGGACGCTCACGGTCAGTGGCACCATCGTGGGTGTGCCGGCGTCGACCGAGACCGAGGTGACGTCGCCGAAGTACGCCTCCCACATTGGGCCGCCCTCGCATCCCCAACACCCCACGAGAAGCGGCAGACTGACGACGACGATCGAGAGAAGAAGCGCAGCAAGCGTTTTCATGAGCGCAACCCACTGCAGGCGTCGTACCAGCCGCGCTTCACGCGACTTTCGCTGCATCGCTCTGCTGCAGCCGCTCGAACGTCGGGTGCGCCGCGGTGTGAACGCGCGGCGACTGCGCTGGCACAGCCTGCCCGTGTGAAGCTCAGCGACGAGAGGCTAGAGCAGGCCGAGCTTCTTCAGGCTCTCCGCGGTCGCGACGAGCGCGTCCTCGGGTGAGCGCGGCGCCCAACCAAGCAGGCGCTTGGCCTTCTCACCCGATCCGTTCTTCCGCTTGCCGAGCTCGGGCACGAGGAGGCCGATGCCCGAGTCGAACTTTCCGACGACGCGCAGCAGCCAGTTCGGGAGCACACGTCGCGGGATGCGCTTGCCCGCGTCCCCGAGACGCGTCCGCAGGGCGTCGGCGATCTCTGCGATGCTCATGAAGTCGCCCGACACGCAGAGGAAGCGCTCGCCTCTCGCGGCTGAGCTCGTCATCGCGCGCAGGTGGAGATCGGCCACGTCGCGCACGTCGACCACGCCGAACCAGAGCTGCGGCAAGCCGGGCATCGATCCGTCGAGCAAGCGCTTCACGAGCTGGATCGAGGTCGAGTAGTCCGCACCGAGCACCGGCCCGAAGATGCCGACGGGATTGACGACCGCGAGTTCGAGTTGCTCTCCCTCGCGCGCGACGAAGTCCCACGCCGCGCGCTCGGCGAGCGTCTTCGACTTGGGGTAGGCCGCGATCTGCGGGCTCGTCGCATCGCTCCAGTCCTTCTCGGTGAACACGCCGCTCGAAGGCGCGTTGCCGTAGCCGATGGCTGCGAACGACGAGGTGAGCACCACGCGTCGCACTCCTGCGTCGCGCGCGGCCTTCATCACGCGCAACGCGCCCTCGCGCGCCGGGACGATCAGATCGTCCTCGTGCTTCGGTTGACCGGCGGGGAACGGAGACGCGACGTGCAGGACGAAGTCGCAGCCGGCCGCAGCCTCGGCCCAGCCCGTGTCCGAAGTGAGATCCGCTGCGAAGAACGACAGCGCTTCGGTGCGCTCGGCGCCTCCTGTCGCGAGCATCGCGCGGACGTCTGCCTCGCGCGCGAGCGACCGCACCGTCGTGCGCACGCGATAGCCCTGCTCCAGCAGCTGGAGGACGCAGTGCGCGCCCAGGAAACCGGAACCGCCCGTGACCAGGACCGTCTCGCCGCTCATGAGGAGCGTCGTAGGACCGCGCGAAGAAACGTCAAACCGCGCTCTGCGCGGCGGGTCATCGAGGGCCGATCGCCGTGATGAAGTGCTCGTTGATGTAGCGGTAGCGGTCGGCCTCGCGCCCGCCCTCGTCCTGAGGCGCCTCTGCCGCAGTGGCTCGGTCGAGCTCCGCCACCAGCTCGGAGTCCACGTGACCGATCCCCGGGAGCCTCGGGTCTCGGGCCGAGAGGGTGTGCGCGCTCTCCCCGGCGGGCTCTCCCCCCCGAAATCGGGGCTCGTTCTCGCGGGATCGGCAGTCCGTCGACGTCGTGGCGAGGAGGAGCACGAGCGCCGCAGCCCCGCTCTTCGGCTTGCGCATCCACGGCCTTACTCCATCGACGCCCGAAGGCCTCCACATGCGCGCTCGCCGTGAACATGCAAAGCATCTGCCCGACGTAACGGCGCACCAGAGCGCGGTGTATGCATCGAGGCGCGGAGAGCATGCACGTCGTGATCGTCGGAAATGGTATCGCCGGGATGGAGGCTGCGCTCGCGGTGCGCGCGCGGCAGCCCGGCTGGGACATCACGATCGTGTCCGAGGAGTCCGATCACCTCCTCGCGCGGACCGCGCTCATGTACGTCTTCACCGGTCAGATGCGCGCCGTGGACATCGAGCCGCTCGAGCGCGATGCGTACGTGCGCCATCGCCTGCGCCGCGTCCGCGGGCGCGCGATCGGGATCGACACCGCGAAGAAGCGGCTGCGCCTCGCCGGCGAGACGACCAGCCTCGACTACGATCGCCTGCTCGTCGCGTGCGGCTCGCGACCTCGACCGGGCCCCTGGCCGGGCGCCGAGCTGCGCGGCGTCGGAAGCTTCGTGACGATGTCGGACCTCGCCTGGCTCGAGCGTGAGGCGCGAGGCGACGCTCCGCTCGTCGACGTCCCGGCGGGCGATGCGCGCTCGCCTTATGCGCGGCGTGCTGCCGCCGCGACCACGCGGGGCCATCACGCGACGAAGCCGGTGGTGATCGGCGGCGGGCTCATCGGGATCGAGGTCGCCGAGATCCTCGCCGCCGAGAAGCTCGCGCCTCGCTTCGTGATGCGGGACGAGTGGTTCTGGCCGATGGCGCTCGACGCGCGAGAGGCCGGCTGGATCGCCGAGCACATGCGCGCGCACGGCGTCCAGGTCGAGCTCGAGGCCGACGTGGTCCGCCTCGACGGCGACGCGCACGGACTCGTCACGCACGTCGTGACGAAGGACGCGCGCCACGAGGCCGACGTCGTCGTCGTCGCGATCGGCGTCGTCCCCAACACCGACTGGCTCGATGGCGCGCTCCCGCTCGAGCCGAAGTCGGGCGCGATCGTCGTCGACGAGGGGCTGGCCACGTCGGTGCCCGACGTCTTCGCCGCGGGCGAC
The DNA here is from genome assembly GCA_038252025.1 of Polyangiales bacterium. Classification (GTDB taxonomy): domain Bacteria; phylum Myxococcota_A; class Polyangia; order Polyangiales; family Sandaracinaceae; genus JBBSAT01. The sequence goes on from JBBSAT010000347.1 coordinate 4,741, forward strand.
TGCGCGGGCGTGCGCTGGTGGGATGGGACGGTCCGCCCGGAGCAGCTCTGGTACACGGCGCGCGATCAAGGCCGTATCGCGGGCGCGCGCCTCGCCGGCGAGAGCGCGATGTACGCGCGCGGCACCTGGTACAACAGCGCGAAGCTCTTCGACGTCGAGTACACGACCGTCGGACGGGTCGGCGCGGACCTTCCCGCCGAGCGCACCCTCTTTCTGGAGGAGCGAGGCGCGGTTCGCTCGACCGTGCGGCTCGTCAGCTCCGAGGAGCGCTTCGTCGGCGCGAACCTTCTCGGAAGGCGCTGGGATCACTCCGTGCTGGCCGAGTGGATCGACGAGGGGCGCACGCTCGACTGGGTGATCTCGCATCTTCTCGAGGCGTCGTTCGACACGGAGCTCGTGCCGCCGCTCCGCGCCGCGCGGCAGGCCTGGGCGGAGAGCTGAGCGATGGATCTGCAAGGCCAGAATGGGCTGGACCATCCGTGGCGCGAGGCCTGGCGCAGCCGCGGTGGGCTCGCGATCCCGATCGCGCTCGGGCTCACGCTCTTCTATCTAGCCCTCTACTTCGAGGATGATTTCCAGAGCTCGCTCGGCTTTCGACCCATCACCCCGATCGCGACGGCGCTCCACCTCGAGGACCGCTGGTATCTCTACGGTCTCCTCTATTGCGTCGCGATGATCGGCGGCGCCGTGCGCTACCTGCGTCACCACGGCAACAGTCGATATCACCAGGTGCGGATCTCGGTGAACGTCGGCATTCAGGTCCTGCTCGGCTTCACGCTCCCGTTCGTGATGCACCTCTTCGGCGAGAGAGACCTCTACTTCTCGTATCTGTGGCCTCTGAAGATCGAGAACTTCTATCCACAGGATCTCGCGCACTACCCTGCGTACTTCGCGGTCTATTCGCTGATCGCTTCGCTCGTGCTCACTCCGATTCTGACGCTCCGCTTCGGCAAGCGCTGGTACTGCTCGTGGATCTGCGGCTGTGGCGGCCTCGCGAACACGTTCGGAGATCCGTGGCGCCACCTCACCAGCAAGAGCACCAAGTCGTGGCGCTTCGAGCGCGTCTCCGTGCACACGGTGATGGTGCTGGCCGTCGTGACCACGCTCATCGTCGCGCTCGACTTCTTCATCGGCGCGGAGGTGGGCTGGCTGCACGTCGCGGCGAGCCCGGTGCGCCGCGTCTACGGGATGGTGGTCGGCGCGATCCTCGCGGGCGTCGTCGGCGTCGGCTTCTATCCGCTCTTCGGCCCGCGGCTCTGGTGCCGGAATTTCTGCCCGATGGCGGCGATGCTCGGCCTCATCCAGAAGGCGGGGCGCTTTCGTATCCGCGTGAAGAAGGACATGTGCATCTCGTGCGGCAACTGCAGCTCGTACTGCGAGATGGGCATCGACGTGCGCGCCTACGCAGAGAAGAACGAGAGCTTCACGCGCGCGTCCTGCGTGGGCTGCGGGATGTGCGCGCACGTCTGTCCGCGCGGCGTCTTGAAGCTCGAGAACGCGCCTTCCGGCGGTGCACGGAAGCTACGTCTCGCGGTGCTGCCGTCTTGATCGTCGACGTCGTCGTTCCCGCGCTCGACGAGGAGAAGGCGCTGCCGGAGGTGCTCTCTGCGATCCCGATGGACCTCGTCCGGCGCGTCGTCGTCGCGGACAACGGCTCGCGCGACCGTACGGCGTTCGTGGCGCGCGAGGCCGGCGCGATCGTCGTCTCGGAGGCGCGACGCGGATATGGGTGGGCCTGTCTCCGCGCGCTCGCGCTCCTCCGTGAGGAGCCGCCCGACGTCGTCGTGTTCCTCGACGGGGACCGGAGCGATCATCCTGAGGAGATGCACACGCTGCTCCGAGAGATCGAGAGCGGCGCCGATCTCGTCATCGGCTCGCGCGTCCGCGGCGTACGCGAGCGTGGCGCTCTCACGCCGCAGCAGGTCGTGGGCAACGCCGTCGCATGCGTCGCCCTCCGCGTCGTCTACGGCGTGCGCTTCACCGACCTCGGTCCCTTCCGCGCGATCCGCTGGGCCGCGCTCGAGCGCCTCTCGATGAGCGAGCCCACGTATGGCTGGACCGTCGAGATGCAGATCAAGGCCGCGCGCAAAGGGCTCCGCTGCGCCGAGGTCCCGGTCTCCTATCGCCGCCGCATAGGCCAGTCGAAGGTCAGCGGCACGGTCCGCGGAACCGTGATGGCGAGCGTCACGATCCTCTCGCTGCTCGCCAAGCACGCACGCCGTACGGAGGCTCGATGACCTCGCCGCTTCCCGTCCTCGCTCGCGATCGCGCGAGGCCTTCGCCGGCCGCGCAGCTCGAGCGCCTCGGCCGGGTGCGGCTTCCGACGTTCGGGGAGCGCGCTCTTGAGGCGACGGGTCGCCCGCTCACGGCGGGACGCCCGACGATCCTGCAGCTGAACCTCGGCAAGAAGTGCAACCAGACCTGTCGTCACTGTCACGTCGATGCGGGGCCGGACCGGCGCGAGGTGATGCCGGACGACGTGCTCGAGGCCTCGCTCGCCTTCCTCGAGCGCGCGCACATCGAGGTGCTCGATCTGACGGGCGGAGCGCCCGAGCTGCACCCGCGCTTTCGCGAGATCGTTCGCCGCGCCCACGCGCTCGGCGTCCACGTGATGGATCGCTGTAACCTCACGATCCTCCGCGCGCCGAGCTATCGCGATCTGCCGGACTTCTTCGCCGAGCACGGCGTCGAGATCGTCGCATCGCTCCCCTGGTACACGGCGAGCCGCACCGATCAGCAGCGCGGCGACGGCGTCTTCGAGACCTCGCTCGAAGCGCTCCGCGTGTTGAACGGTATCGGCTACGGGATGCCCGGCGCGGGACGCACGCTCACGCTCGTGACGAACCCGGTCGGCACCTATCTCTCTCCGCCGCAAGCAGGCCTCGAGCGCGACTGGCATCGTGAGCTCGAGCGGCTCCACGGCGTCCGCTTCACGCGGCTCTTCACGATCCAGAACATGCCCATCAGCCGCTTCCTCGAATTCCTCGAGGAGAAGAAGCAGACCGAGGCCTATCTCGAGCGGCTCTCCGCCGCCTTCAACCCGGCCGCGCTCGAGGGGCTGATGTGCCGCACGACGCTCTCCGTCGGGTGGGACGGGCAGCTCTACGACTGCGACTTCAACCAGATGCTGGAGCTGCCGATCGGTCTCTTACGCGGCGTCGTTGCGGTGATTAGCGACGAACGGCCCATCCGGACCGACGCGCAATGCTA
>JBBSAT010000348.1:0-7921 GCA_038252025.1 Polyangiales bacterium
GAGGCGCGGGTCTGCTGTGTAGACGCCGTCGACATCCGAGAAGATGCCGCAGTACGAGGCGCCGAGCGCGGCTGCGAGCGCGACCGCCGTGGTGTCCGATCCGCCACGTCCGAGCGTCGTGATCTGCCCGTCCTCGCGGGCGCCCTGGAACCCCGCAGCGACGACGACGCGTCCCGCGTCGAGCGCCGCGAGCACTGCGCTCGGGTCCACGTGTACGATCCGCGCGCCGGTGTGCGGTCCGTCGGTGAGGATGCCGCACTCGGCGCCGCTCATCGAGACCGCGGGGACTCCGCGCTCGTCCAGCGCCATCGCCAAGAGCGCGCGGCTGATGCGCTCGCCCGTGGTCAAGAGGACGTCGAGCTCGCGCGGCGCCGGCGTGTTCGCTACCTCGCTCGCGAGCCGGACGAGCGAGCTCGTCGTCTTCCCCATCGCCGAGACGACGACGCAGACCCGCGCGCCGCTCGCGCGGAGGCTCGCGATCTGATCGGCGACGCGGCCGATGTGGACGGCGGTCGCGAGCGACGAGCCGCCGTACTTGCACACGACGATGGAGCCGGCGGCGACGTGGGATCCACGACGCACGCTCTCGAGAGAACGGACGACTCGTTGCACCTAGGCACTCCTCGGTCAGGCGAAGGCAGGGGCCCAGCGCGCAGCCCTGCGCGCACGAACCGCTCACCGCGCGGGCGTCCCGCTGCCCGAATGGGCAGCATGGAACGCAGCCGACCGCGCGGTTGCTTCGCCTAGCCGCCCGCGAGCGCGCGGCTCTGACGTGCGAGGCCGCCCGTCGTGGCGCCCGTGAGGAACGCGAGCCTCGCAGCCCTCGCGCGCCGTGCGCGCGTTCGAACCCGTGACGCGGCCCGAGCGTGCGGTGCGCTAGCTCTCAAACGGCGTTGAGCTCGGGCGGGCATGATGCGTTCGGGTCGGACAGGAACAGGAGCCCGAACGAACTAGGATGAGGCCGCGGCCCTGTCAACCGAGAAGTCCCGGAGCCTCAGTGTCCAGGCCAGTGCTGTTGGAGGCCCGTGACGATCATCTGCACGGCGAACGTGCCGATCATGAGCGCCGAGACCCGACCGGTGATGTCCACGTAGCGGTCGACGAGGCGCGCGTGGCGATCCCGCAGGTGATCGTGCGCGTACTTGAGCCCTGCGAGGCCGGCGACCATCAGCACGAGCGTGAGCCAGATCACGCCCAGCGCCGGGAGGGGCTCGAGGCTGGAGCCGATCATGACGGCGGCGCTCACCGTGGCGGGGCCGATGAGGAAGGGCATCGCGATGCTGCCAGCCAGGTGCTCCGGCTCACCGCGAAGCAGGCCGATCGCCGCAGGCCCTTCGAAGAAGAACCGGATCCCGACCAGGAGGAACAGCACACCGCCGAAGATCTGGAACGAGCTGAAGTCGACGTGCAGGAGCCGCGAGAAGAACGCGTCACCCGTGAGGGCGAAGAGCGAGAACACCACGCCGGCGATCAGTCCGCCTCGCAAGAGGACGCGAAAGAACACGCCCGCGCTCAGGCGCACGATCACATCGAGCAGGTAGAGGCTGAGCAGAAAGGGGTTCAGCAGAGCGAGGAAGAACAACAGCGCTTGATTGAACGTCACTTGGGCTCGAGTGTTGCGGGGCCGATGCGTTGGATGGACCGATGACCCTCGTTATCGTTCAGCCGCGGCGACTGCAAGGTCTCACGGCCAATCGCGTCAGCTCTCGGTGACTCCCGGAGCGGGGACCGAGCTCGGTACGGGCGCGCGTCGGTCGGCCAGCAGGGCCGCAAGGGACGGGAGCGCGAGCAGCGTCACGAATTTCGAGAGCCCGATCCCGCCGAGGACAGCGATCGCCAGCGGCCGCTGGATCTCGGCACCCGCGCCCACGCCGAGCGCGAGCGGGAGCACGCCGACCATCGTCGCCGTGGCCGTGAGCATGATCGGCCGAATGCGTCGCTCGCACGCGATGCGAAGCCCCTCCACGTACGTCTCGCCGGCGTCGACGTGCGCTTCGGCCACCTCGAGCAGGAGGATCCCCGACTTCACCTCGAGGCCGACGAGCAGGATCATGCCCATCAGCGACGACGCATCGAGCGGTGTGCCCGTCACCAGCAGCGTGACGAGCGCGCCGGCGAGCGCGAACGGCGTGGTGAGCAGCACGGCGAGCGCCGGCATCACGCGGCGGAACTGCGCGATCATGACGAGGAGCGTCAGCAAGAGCCCCGCGCCTGCGACGTACGCGAGATCGCGGAAGGTGTCGGCCTGCGACTCGATCTGGCCGCCGATCTCGCGGCGCACGCCTGTCGGGAGGACCATCGCATCGAGCGCTTCCCGCACGTCGCGCACGACGCTGCCGAGGTCTCGGCCTTCCGTCGCCGCGGTCACGATGACCACCGGCGAGAGCCCCTCGTGGATCACTTCGACGGGGACGGGCGAGCGCTCGACCGAGGCGAGACCGCGGAGCGAGACGGGAAGCGCCAGCGAGGTCGAGCCCATCGGGAGGCTTGCGATCGCCGCCGGGTCGAAGCGAACCGCGTCCGGGTAGCGGACACGGATGCCGATGGCGCGATCGAAGCGACGCATCGTCCCGGCCTGCACGCCGCCCAGCGCCGCGGCGAGCTCCGACGCCACGTCCGCGGGCGTGCGGCCGACGCGCGCCGTCGCGATGCGATCGATGCGGACGGTCAAGGTCGACGTCTCTCCTTCGAGGCCGTCGTAGAGATCCACGATCCCGTCGATGCCCTCCATCCGCGCCGCAGCGTCGCGCCCGAGCGCCGCGAGCACGGCGGGATCCTCGCCGAAGAACTTCACCTCGATCGGGTGAGGCGCGCCCGAGAGATCGTTCAGCACGTCCTCGAGCACGCGCACGAACTCGATGCGCGCCGACGGGACCTCGTCGGCGATCCGCGCGCGGATGGACTCCACCACGTCGTCGGAGCTGCCGCGCGTTCCGAGCGGCGAGAGCCGGACCATGATGTCGCCACGGTTCGGCTGCGTCGCGGCCGCCGGCCCGAGCTCGGAGCCGGTGCGCCTCGTGTACGTGAGCACGCCGTGCGTCTCCCGGAGGATGGTCTCGATGTCCGAGACGGCGCGGTCGGTCTCCGTGAGCGAGGTGCCGGCGGGCAGGAAGTAGTCGAGGACGAACGCGCCCTCGTCCATCCCCGGAAGGAACCCCGACTCCACGCGGCCCGCGGCCCAGACGGTGAGCGCGCACGCGACGATCACGAGCAAGGGCCCGAGCCACTTTCGCGTCGCGCCGGCGTGCGCGATCCGGCGATAGACGAGCTCGAGGCGCGGCACGGTCTCGCGCCTCGGCCGCGCTTTCATCAGGCGCGCGCCGAGGACCGGGACGAGCAGGAGCGCGGCCACGAGCGACGCGACCACCGCGACGGTCAGCGTCAGCGCGAGCGCAGCGAAGAACTCGCCGACGATTCCCGCCACGAACGTGAGGGGCAGGAAGACGATGATCGTCGTGATCGTGGTGCCGAGCACGGCGGCAGCGACCTCGTCGTTGCCCACGATGACCGCGCGCTCGATCGGGTCTCCTTCCTCGAGCCGCCGCGCGATCGCTTCGACCACGATGATCGCGTCGTCGATCACGAGCCCGATGGCGACGGCCATCCCGCCGAGCGACATCAGGTTCAGCGACGCGCCGGTGCCGCGCATCACGAGCAGCGTCGCGCCCAGCACGACCGGCAGCGTGAGCGCCGCGGTCAGGCCGGCCCGCACGTCGCGCAGCGCGAGGCCGAGCACGAAGAGACAGAGCACGATGCCGGCGAGGATGGCGTCGCGGACGCTGGCGACGCTCTCCTCGACGAGGTCGGCCTGATCGTAGACGGGCGTGAGCGTCACGCCTCGCGGGAGCGATGCGCCGAGCTCGCTCACGACGTTCTCGACCGCGCGCACGACGTCGGCCGTGCTCGCTCCCGGGAGGCGCGAGACGCTGATCACGACGCTCGGTCCGTCGGGGCCAGAGACCGCGGTGACCAGATCCGTGTGGCCTTCGAAGACCTCGGCCACCGAGCCGAGCCGGAGCGGAGTGCCTTGCGCATCGATCGAGAGCGGCACCGCGCGGAGCGAGTCGAGGTCGAGCGCCTCGGCCGACGCGATCACCGTCAGCAGCCGCCGATCCTCGTCGAGGCGCCCCACGGCAGCGAGCGGCGTCTCCTGCTGGATGCGCAGCGCCACCTCGGCTGGATGGAGGTGAGCCGCGGCGACGCGGCTCGGGTCGAGCACGACCTCGACCTCGCGAACCTCGCCGCCGAGCACGCGCACCTGTCCGACGCCCTCGACGCGCGCGAGCGCGGGCCTCACGACGAGCTCACCGAGATCGTGGAGGTCGCGGGAGTCGATCGGGCCGGCGAGGTTGAAGGTGACGACGGGGAACGCCGTGGGCGTGAGGCGCTCGACCTCGACGATCGTGGTCGGTGGGAGCGCCTGCCGCGCGTTGCCGATCTGCGACTGCACGAGCTGCAGCGCGGCGTCCATGTCGGTGCCCGAGACGAAGAGCAGCGAGATCTCGACGGCGCCACGCACCGTTCGCGAGCGCACGCGGCGGACGCCCAGCACCGTCACGAGCGCGTCCTCGAGAGGTCGCGTGATGCGCGTCGCGAAGAGATCCGGCGAGGCGTCGCCGTCACGCGCGACCACGACGATGCGCGGGAAGTCGACCTCGGGGTAGATGCCGGAGCCGAGCGACGAGCCCGCCGCGACGCCTGCGACGAGCATCAGGAGCGCGGCGCTGAGGATGAGCGCCCGGTGCCGGATCGCGAAGGTCCCGATGCTCATGGCGCCGGCGTCGAGTCGTCTCGCGGCTGTGTCGACGGCTCCGCGAGCGGTGTCTCGTCGTCCACGCCGACGACCCCGGCGATGACGATCGACTCCGTTCCGTCGAGGCCGCTCGTGATCTCGGCGCGCTCTCCACGGAGACCGACGGTCACGGGGCGCACGTGGACCACGGCGCCTTCACAGACGAGCACCTCCGTGCCGCCGTCCGGCGCGCCGCGGAGCGCATCGAGAGGCACCGTCAGCGCGTCACGGGTGGCGACCGTCACGTGCACGCGCGCGAGGAGGCTGAGCGGCGGACGCGGCTGATCGGCCGTGAGCACGAGCGCGAACCGCACGACCCCGGTTCCGGTCGCTGGATCGAGCGCAGGGGCGACCGTGCGGGCGGTGGCGTCGAACGAGAGCCCGGGGATCGCCGGGAGCTCCACGCGCGCCGTGGCTCCGGTCCGAAGCGCGATCAGGTCCGCGGGTGGGGCGGACGCCTGCACCTCGAGCACGCTCGGGTCTGCGATCTCGAGGATGGGGGTCAGCGGTGTGCCGTCGACGAGCTCGCCGGCGTGACGCGCTACCCGCGTGACCACACCGCTGATCGGGGCCGTGACGTGCGACCGCTCCAGCATGCGATGCGCTTCCGTCCGGCTCGCCCGTGCGGCGACGAGCGCGGCGTCTTGCTCTTCGGCGAGGCTCGTCGCGTCGTCGAGCTCCTGACGCGCCGCGATCCCGCGGTCGACGAGTCGCTGCGATCGATCGAGCGCGAGGTGCGCGTGCGCGGCCGCCGCCGCTGCGCCGGCGACGTGCGCGTCCGCGAGGTGCGCGAGATCGGCTGCCGTGCCGGGATCGATCTCGACGAGCCGCTGGCCGGCCACGACGGGATCTCCGTCGCGCACGAGCACCGAGAGGATCCGTCCGGCGATCTGCGCCGAGACGAGGGCGGTGCGATCGGGCGGGGTGACGACCGTCCCGTCGAGCGTTCTGACGTCCTCGATGTGCGAGCGCTCCACCGGCGCGCAGGTCGCGTGGAGCGGCGCGACGGATTCTTCCTCCGCTGGCGCGGCGGCGCCGCAGGCGGAGAGCAGGAGCGCGAACGGGACCACGAGCTTCTTCACGGCGTGCCTCCTGCCGCGTGCAAGAGCGTCGCGATCGCTCGGCCGCGCTCGGCCGTCGCGCGGGCGACCTCGAGCTCGGTGTCGTCGCGCGCTTGTTCCGCGACGATGAGCCCGAACACGTCGAGCCTGCCTTCCTCGTAGCTCGCGACGGCGAGCTCGGCGGCCTCGTTCATCGCGGGCTGGACCTCGCCGAGCAGCGCATCTGCGCGCGCGTCTGCGGCCGTGGCGAGCGCGTGGGCGGAGCGGAGCGTGGCGAGCAGATCACGGGCGACGGTCTCGCCGTCCGCGACGGCGACGTCGCGCTGCGCTTCGGCCCGCCTGACGGACGGCGCGTCGAGATCGAAGAGCGGCACGTTGAAGGCCAGGGCCACGTGCGCGTCGGGGCCGTTGCCGGCGACGTAGAACTGGTTGCTTCCCAGTTCGAGCCCGACGAGCGGCCAACGCGCGCGATCTTCGCGCTCGATCACGGCGGACGCCGCGTGCACGGCCTCGCTGGCGCGTCGAGCTCGGGGGTGCTCGTCGAGCTGTGCCTCGAGGCGCGCCAGCGCGGGCACGCCGCTCGCCGGATCACCCGCCGTGGAGATGGGGGCCGACGTGCTCGGAGATCTGCCGAGCACGCCGAGCAGTCGCTCGCGCGCGGCGTCGACGGCTCTCGCCCGCGCGGCGAGGTCGACCGTCGCTCGGACCGCGTCGGCGTGGGTGCGGAGAACGTCGATGCGCGGCGAGGCACCAGCGTCGAAGCGCTCCGTCGCGATCTGCTCGAGGCGTCCGCGCCGTGTCGCCACGTCCTCCGCCGCTTCTGCTTCGCGCTCGGCCAGCCAGAGATCGACCCACGCCAGGGTCGTGGCCAGCGTCACGTCCAGCGTCGCGACGGTCTCGTCCGCGCGCACCACGTCGGCCTGTGCGCTGGCCGCCTCCGCGGCCATGTCGAGCTGCCCGAAGAGCGGCATCTGGAACACGACGGTCCAGTAGAAGCGCGCGTAATTCAGGCTCGACGCGAGCGTGACGCGTGGGTTCGGGAGGACGCTCGCGACGCGCGCCTCGGTGTCTGCGGCGATGACGCGGGCGGCGGCCGTGTGGAGCGCCGGGCTCCCGCCCCGCGCCTCGTCGATCGCCTGGGCGAGGGTCAGCGCGTCGATCGCCTGGGCGGGGGTCAGAGCGTCGGGCGCTTGCGCCTCTGCGCTCGAGACGAACGTCTGGAGACACAGCGAGACGATCATCCAGCGCACGGTGAGGCTATATCAAACGCCCCTGAACGCTCGCTGAACGGGGGGCCGGTTCGCGCGGCGCGGCTCCGCCGCCGCTCCGCCGCCACTCCGCCGCCACCACGCCGCGGCGGCGGCTCGAGAAACGACGCGAATCCTGAGGCCGGAGGGCGGGACGCCGTTTGCTCCCGCCCGAGCGTGCCTCGCGCCCTCCGCCACTACCTCGACGGCTCGTTCTGGTTCGTCGCTGACCCCTGTGCGGCGGAGGCGTACCTGCTGCTCCCCGACCGGCCGGAGATCGCGGCGATCATCGAGGGTGTCTGGCGCGAGGGGCTGCGTCGCTTCCCGGTCGAGCTCTGTTCGCTCCTCGTGATGTCGAACCACTGGCACGCCGTCCTCGGCGGACCAGGACGCGATCCCGAGCTTGATGCAGTACGTGAAGTCGGCGGTGGCGGTGGAGATTCGCGGCGACGGAGGCGGTGAGGACGGCGTATCGCAGGGCGTCGCGCGAGATCGTGAACGCATTCCGCGTGGCATCCGAGTCGTTCCGCAGCGGTGTGCTCGACGTGATGTTCCCGGCGGGCATGTTCGCGCCGCGCCTGGAGCGTCCGCCAAACGAAGCCACGTAGCGGTGGGCAGCGTCGAGCCGGCCGCGGTCGCCCAGCGACCTGACGCACTCGGGCTCTGGGCCCCCGCCGTCACCTAGTACCGCTGCCCGTAAATTCGATCCGCTTTCGCGGATGACGGAAATACGACACTCGGGTGGGCGGTTGTGGCGGCATGCCGAGCGGTCGCCGAGCCCGACGCCTGATGATCCCGAGCGATGAGCTCTCGCGACTGGA
>JBBSAT010000349.1:0-7918 GCA_038252025.1 Polyangiales bacterium
CCCACCGCCCGGGCGAGCTGAGCGGAGGCGAGCAGCAGCGCGTCGCCCTGGCGCGCGCGCTGGTGATGGAGCCGAAGCTCATCCTCGCCGACGAGCCGACGGGCAACCTCGACAGCAAGACGAGCGACGCGATGAACGAGCTCTTCTTCGACCTGAACCGCCGCCGGGGCACGACGTTCCTCATCGTCACCCACAGCCGCGACCTCGCGAGCCTGATGCCGCGCGTCGTACGCATGAGCGACGGTCGCATCGTGGCGGACGAGCGAAAGGTGCCCGAGTCTCGTGAGGGCGCGACGGTCGCGGGCGGCATCGTCGAGATCGAGAGCATCACGGTGTCCAGCACCACGCTCGAGGTCGACTCCGGCCCTTCCGAGCCCTGACCACCGTTCGCGTTGGCTCGGTGTCTCGCGGTATGCTGGGGCATGCGCCTCGCCCGCTCCGTCGTCGCGCTCTTCGCGCTCGGTCTCTCGATCGCTGCGTGTGGGCGTTCACACATCGCCGGCACGGACGAAGACGCTGGCGCTCTCGACGGCCGGGTGGTCTTCGACGGTCGCGCGGGCGACGGATCGACCGGCTGCACGGTGACGGCGGACTGCGCGCCTGGCCGCGCCTGTCTCGACGGCGTCTGCGTTCTCGAGATGCCCGACTGCGTGAGCGATCTCGACTGCGCGCCCGGCGAGCGCTGCGAGGGCGGCGTGTGCGCGAGCCCTCTGCTCTGCATGATCGACTCCGACTGCCCTCCCGGCCTCCGCTGCGCGGGCGGAACCTGCGTGGGCCCCTGCGGGACACCGTCCTGCGACTGCGCCGCCGACTCCGACTGCGCGACCGGCGATCGCTGCCGCGAGGGACGCTGCGTGCCCACCTCGTGCGCTCGCGACTCCGACTGCCGGCCCGCCGAGGTCTGCGATCTGCTCAGCCGGAGCTGCATTCCGGTCGAGGCCTGCATGACCGACTCGGACTGCACGCCGGGCGAGCTCTGCCTCCTGCATCACTGCACGCCGCTGAGGCACTGCTCGAGCCACGCCGACTGCCCACCGCCCGAGCGCTGTGACGGCTTCCGTTGTGCGCCTCCGCCGGAGTGCTTCTTCGACGGAGACTGCGCCGCGATGGAGCGCTGCGATGCGGATCGCTGCGTGCCGTTCGTGTGCGGCAGTGACGCCGCCTGCCCCGGCGGCTGGCGCTGTCTCGCCAATCGCTGCGTACCGCCCTTCCTCTGCTTCTCGGACGCCGACTGCCCGTTCATGGGCATGGTGTGCGTCGAGCACTCCTGCAGGGTGCCGGGCGGTTGCGCCACCGACTCCGAGTGCGCGCCCGCCGAGACGTGTCTCGACGGCCTCTGCATCGCGCTTCCCCCGGCGACTTGCGAGCGCGACCGCCAGTGCGGCCCCGGCCAGGTCTGCAACTTCGGCTTCTGCGAGGCGGAGAGCGTGTGTCCGACCGACATCACGTGTACGGCCGCTCAGGTCTGTGAGCTCGGCCACTGCTTGACGGCGCCCGAGTGCACGAGCAGCGCCGACTGCGCGGCGAGCGGCTACGCGTGCACGGCGGGCCGCTGCGTGTACACCGGGATGTGCACCGGGGATGCGGACTGTCCCTCCCGCCATGCGTGCGTCGGCGGCAGCTGTGTCTTCGTCGGCGAGTGCGCGCGCGACGTCGACTGCCCGTCGGGCGCACGCTGCGTGCTCGGCGCCTGCCGCGCGGGCTCTACCTGCTCTTCGGACGCCGGATGCGCGATGGGCGAGCGCTGCGTGGCCGGCGGCTGCACGCGCGAGCCTTGCCGTGCGAACACCGACTGCGCGCCCGGGACCATCTGCAACCTCGGAACGAGCTCCTGCATCGCCGACGTGAGCTGCATGTCGAGCGCCGACTGTCCGACCTCGTGGCAGTGCATCGGCACCCAGTGCTTCTCCTTCCCGTTCTGTTTCGGAACGAGCGGTGGGACCTGCCCGCCGGGCACCGAGTGCAGGGCCGACTCGAACATCTGCTTCCTCGCGAGCGACTGCATGGCCGACGGCGACTGCCGCACCGGCGAGCGCTGCGAGAGCGGCTACTGCCAGCCCACCGCGTGCGCGCACGACGGCGACTGCAACCACGGCTGGACGTGCGCCGCGACGCGCTGCCTCCCCTGGCTCCTCTGCGGGGCGGACACCGACTGCAGCGACGGCCGCAGGTGCATCAACAACGTCTGCCAGAACCCGGGCGGCTGTGCCTCGGACTCGGACTGCCCGCCGACGCAGAGCTGCTTCGGCGGGCTCTGCTACTCGCTGCCCCCGCCCACCTGCGTCCTCGATGCGGACTGCCTCGGCAGCGAGACGTGCGAGATCGGGTACTGCCGACCCTCGATGAGCTGTCGGATCTCGGGGGACTGCAGCGCCGGCGAGGTCTGCATCGACGCTTTCTGTCGTCTCCCCGTCGAGTGCACCGCCGACACCGACTGCGCGCCGGGCGAGCACTGTGATGGCCGCATGCAGTGCTCGGTTTGAAAGTCTGACCCAATACTTTGGTCAGATCCCTTCGACTGAGAGAAATTCCCAGCGCTTCACGCTGGGAAAGGACAAGGCGCGACCATTGTTGGTCACGCCTCGAGTCGGTCTCGGCCGAGCCCAGCTCGCCGCGTGAGCTAGCGCATCCGGGGGTCACACCTCTCGGTCGCCGAACCCCTTAGCCTCGGCGGACGGAGGTGACTGATGCCGTTCTCCCCGAGCTCGCTCTCGCTCGCGCTGTTCATGCTCGCGCTGTCTGGAGGCTTCGTCCTCGGCGGCTGCACCGTCGGTGAGCCTTCCGGCCCCGTACGCGACGCTGGCAACGCCACGGACGGCATGTTCGTCATGATCGACGGCTGTGATCCTTCCGTCGACTCCGACGCAGACGGGATCGCAGACGGCGCCGAGCCCGCCGGTGACGCCGACGGCGACGGCATCGACAACGCGCACGACACCGACTCGGACGGCGACGGCATCAGCGACGCCGAGGAGCACGGCGCGGCTCCGCCCTGTTCGTGGATCGACACCGACGGCGACTCGACCCCGGACTTCGTCGACACGGACTCGGACAACGACGGCATCCCGGACAGCGAAGAGCGTGGTCGCACAGGCACGGACCCGTACGATCGCGACACGGACGGCGACGGCGTCACCGACCTCGGCGAGATCGCCGCCGGCACCGACCCGCGTGATCCCGCGGACACGATCCCCGAGGGCGACTTCTTCGTCGTCCTCCCGTATCTCGGCGCGCACGACGTGCGCACGCTCCAGTTCGGCACGAACCTCCAGGTGGCCGACATCTACTTCCTCATCGACAGCACGGGGTCGATGGAGGCGCCGATCGCCAACGTGCGCTCGTCGCTCTCGCACATCGCCGCGCAGATCGCGCTCTCGATCCCCGACGTCGAGATGGGCGTCGGCCACTTCGAGGACTTTCCGTTCGCGTCCGGCTCTCCGTTCGGGCCCACGTTCTTCGGCGGCCCGGGCGATACGGCGTACGCGAACCTACAAGACATCACGGCGGAGGTCGCCTCGGTCCAGAGCGCCCTCGACGGCATCACGATCGGCGATGGCCACGACGGCCCGGAGTCCCAGGTGGAAGCGCTCTACCAGACGGCCACGGGCATGGGCGGGAGCTGGAGCTTCATGAGCGGCGTGGCGAGCTGGTCGCTCCCGCGTCGCGACTGCCCGGCGATCCTCGACGAGACCGGGCAGCGCCGCGGCTATCCATGTTTCCGGCCCGGCTCGCTTCCCATCGTGATCCTCGTGACCGACCTCGAGTGGCACAACGGAAGCGCGACGGGCACACGCTGGCCCTACAGCGCGATCATCCCCAGCCCGCACACGCTCCCGCAGGCCGCGACGGAGCTCTCGGGGATCGGCGGTCGCTACATCGGCGTCGTCATCCCGAACGACTCGGGCATGGCCTTCCCGACCGATCACGAGGCGGTCGCGATGATGACGGGCAGCGTCGATCGCAGCGGGCAGCCGCTCGTCTACACCGCCGTCGCCGGCGAGGTCTCGAACCGGATCATCGATGGCATCGACGAGCTCGCGCACCACACCCCGATGGACGTGTCGACCGCGACCGAGGACCGCCAGCCCAACCCGGACGGCACTGACGCGACGGGC
The DNA here is from genome assembly GCA_038252025.1 of Polyangiales bacterium. Classification (GTDB taxonomy): domain Bacteria; phylum Myxococcota_A; class Polyangia; order Polyangiales; family Sandaracinaceae; genus JBBSAT01. The sequence continues at coordinate 4,116 of JBBSAT010000349.1, forward strand.
TTCATCAAGTCGATCGTCGCGCTCGAGGGCTACGGTCCCAGCCCCGGCATGGGCTACGTGAGCCACGACGATGCGCAGTTCTACGGCGTCACGCCAGGCACCGTGGTCGAGTTCCGCGTCGACTTCTGGAACGACATCGTGATGCCGCCGGCGACCGCGCAGGTCTATCGCGCCCGCATCATCATCCTCGGAAATCGCGTGGCGCGCCTCGAGGTCCGGAACGTCTACATCATCGTTCCGCCCGAGCACGCGACCGTGCTCATCTGAGCGGGGTGAGCACCCGCACCGCTGGTCGCGCGCGCGCGGCGGTGTGCCAGACTCGCGCCGCATGCGACCTTCCTTCTGCGTCTTGGTCTTCGCTTTGTCGGGCTGTTCGGCGCCAAGCGTCGCCATGCGTGCGGACGCCTCCGGCCTGCGGGACACCGGGAGCTCGCCCGACGCCGCCGAGGCCACGGACGCCGATGCGCCGGACGCGGGAGTCGGCGACGACGCGGCGGAGCCGATCGACGCGTCTCTCGGCTCTCGCTGCACGGTCACGCCGACCTCGGCCACGTGTGCCCACGAGACGACGATGTTGCCCGCGGGGACCGGGCTGCCGATGCGTGACGTCCACTATCAGGTGCCGCTGGGCGCACCGCCCGCGGCCGGCTTTCCCGTCGTGATCGCGTTCCAGGGCGCGGCCCTCTCCGCCGAGCTCACGTGGACCGGTCAGACGACGGACGTCTACGGTCGCTACTTCCAGACGCTCGTCGTCGCGCGTCTGCTCGACGCGGGCTACGCGGTGATCACGCCCGAGGCCGCGGGCGACGGCTCGACCTACTACGACACCAACATCCCGCCCTACGCGACGTTCTGGGAGACCTCGCCCGACCACCAGCTGATGCTCGGGATCTTCGCGGGCATCGACGCGGGCGACTTCGGTCCGCTCGATCCGTCGTCGCTCTTCGCGACCGGGTTCTCGAGCGGCGGGTACATGACGAGCCGCATGGCCGTCTCCTACGCGGGCCGCTTCCGGTCGCTCGCGATCCAGTCCGGCTCGTACGCGACCTGCGCGGGCGCTGTCTGCGTGATCCCGACGATGCTGCCGGCCGACCACCCGCCGACGCTCTTTCTCCACAGCGAGGTCGACGTGGTCGTGCCGATCTCGACCATGCGTCCGTACGAAGCGCAGCTCCGCACGCAGGGCATCACGACGCGGATCGTGACGGACCCGACGGCGTTGCACGGCTGGATCGCAGCGGCGCCCGACGAGGTGCTCGCCTGGTTCGACGCCTCTCGCTGAGCCGGCTCGCCCTGCGGCTCAGAGCTCGAGGGAGCGCTGCGCCTTCGTCTCGCCCCACTTCGCGAGCCAGCCCTTCATGCGCAGCTTCCGCACCGCGCTGTCCGAGCTCATGTAGCGGATCATCCCGAAGATCGGCCGCTCCGGCGCCCAGGGCCGGTCGTAGCTTCCGAGCACCCAGCCGATGTTCGTGTACGACGCCGGATCACGGCCATCGACCGACCAGCGATCGTTCAGAGCGATCATGATCTCGAGCGCGTTCCGCGGGTGCGCCGTCCACTCGAGGATCTTCTTGCCCCAGAGCATCTGCAGGTAGTTCTGGATGCGGCCCTCTTCGCGCAGCTGCCTCATCGCGGCGTTCCACACCGGGTCGTGGGTCTTGCCGTCCTCGAGCTCCGTCTGCGTGTAGACGTGCGGGCGGCGATCGCCTGCGTGCTTCTCCAGCGTCGCGCGCGCCCAGGCGGGCAGGCCCTCCCACTGCATGTAGTCGTCCGTGCTCGCGCACCGAGCGAAGCCGAGCTCGCGCCACGTCACGAGCTCGTCGAGGAAGGCATCGACCGGCTCGCTCACGTTCCAGAAGCCCTCGCGCCGGCCCGTGGCCTTCACCGCCAGGCTCGCGGGGCTCCAGTCGGCCTGTGCGACGACCGCCTCGAAGACCTCGTGCGCAGAGACGTGACCGAAGTGCAGGTGGAACGAGAGGCCGCTCGCGGCGTCGTCGTCAGGATGGCTGCGGTCCGGGTAGCGGGAGAGGCGAGACTTCACGAACGCCGCGAGCCGCGCCCGGCCGGCGGTCTGGCCACCGCGATCCTCGACCACGTCGACGCCGTGGTCGATCGGCAGCACCGCCAGCAGCCTCCGCGGGTCGTCGAGCTCGTCCTGGGTAAGCCGCGGCCAGCGCGCCGTGATCTCCGGGGCCAGCGCTGCCAGCGCGGCGAGCTTCGGCCCCGCGAGCGGGTCCGGCATCGGTCGCGCTGCGATGTGCGGCGCGATCGTCTTCTGCACGAAGCGCCGAAACTGGTGCGCATAGGTGAAGCGCTGGCTCATCGCGCGGAGCGGCATCAGCCCGTTGCCGTCGACGCTCTCGAGCCGCACGGGAAGTCGCGGCGCGACGGCGGCGAGCATCCTCGGCAGGAAGAGCGTCGGGTACTCATCCGTCACGACGAGGCACGCGCTCGCCGCGAGCGCCTCGACGAGGCCCTTGCCCTCTCCCTCGGCTCGCTCGGCGTAGGGCCAGTACGTGATCCCTCGCTTGCCGAGCGCCGCCGCGTTGTCGCGCATGCCGTCGATCACGAACGCGTGAAAACGGTCGCTCGCCCATGCGTAGCCGACCCGGAGCGCCTCGAGCACGACGAGGGGCCTCTCGAGCTCGCGCGCCCAGTCCACCGCACGCTGGAGCGCGAAGTTCGACCGCGTCCTCCGCGCCGAGGTCATCCAGTAGAGGACGAACGCACCGCCCGGTCGTACGTCGCACGCGTTCCGCACGGCGATCCGGATCGCCGGGACCTCGCCGCCCGACACTCCTTCTTCTTCCGGAGGAGCGCGCTGACGGGAACGTCCGGCCCGCGCCGCGCGGCAGGAGCCCCCCGGCCGAAGAGCTTGCGTCCGAGATAGAACAGCGCCGCGATCTCGACGAGCGCGACGACGATCCACTGCCAGGACTCGGTCAGCCAGGTCACGAAGTGAGTATGGGGAGCGATCCCCCGAACGTCGATGGCGCCTACACGCTCACTGTGCGGCCCAGCCGCCGTCCATGTTCCAGGCCACACCGCGTACCTGTCCGGCCGCGTCGCTGCACAGGAACAGGGCGAGCTCCGCGAGCTCTTCCGTCGTGACGAACGCGCCGGAGGGCTGCTTCTCTCCAACGAGGGACTCACGGCTCTCGTCGAGGGTGGCTCCGTCGCGCAGCGCGCGGGCCGCGACCTGCTTCTCCACGAGCGGTGTGCGCACCCACCCGGGGCAGATCGCGTTGCACGTGATGTTGGTCCGCGCCGTCTCGAGGGCGACCACCTTCGTCAGTCCGACGAGGCCGTGCTTCGACGCCACGTAGGCGGCCTTCTCTGCCGAAGCGACGAGCCCGTGCACCGACGCGATGTTGAGGATGCGGCCCCAGCCCTTCTCCCGCATGTGCGGGAGCGCGAGCCGCGTCGTGTGGAAGGCCGAGGTGAGGTTCACCGCGAGCACCGCGTCCCAGCGCTCGGTCGGGAAGTCCTCGACCTTCGCCACGTGCTGGATACCTGCGTTGTTCACGAGGATGTCGATCCCGCCGAACACGTCCATCGCGTAGCGATGCATCGCCTCGACCTCGGCCTGGACGGCCAGGTTCGCGCCGTGGTGCTCCACGCGGATGCCGTGTGCCGCGCCCGCGTCCCGGAGCATCGCTCGCGGGGCTTCGACGTCGCCGAAGCCGTTCATGAGGACGTTCGCGCCGCGCGAGGCGAGCGCCTTCGCGATGCCGAGGGCGATGGCGCTGGTGTAGCCTGTGACGAGGGCGGTCTTGCCGAGGATGGTGGTCATGCTGGGGCTC
>JBBSAT010000350.1:0-7850 GCA_038252025.1 Polyangiales bacterium
CGGTGAAGCGGACGGCGCTGGCGCTGCGTCCGTCAGGAGCGTCTCTCGCGCCGTCACCCGCGCGAGCCCGCGCCACTCGGCGTGGCCTTCGGCGGAGAACGCGAGCACGTAGTCGCCAGGCGCGAGCTCCGTCGCGAGGGGCACCACGCCCGCGGAGACGTCGGCCTCGAAGGCCGTCGACCCGCCTGCGTCGCTCACCACGAGATGGCCCGACACGGGCGAGCGCACCTCGAGCGTTCCGGTGATCACGGGGAGCACCGCGCGCACGCTCTCCTCGCTCCCGCGGGCCGCGTCGACGTCCAGCGTGGCGGCGACGTGACCCTCGAGCTCGAGCGTGAGCGTGTGGTGCCCCGGCGTGAGCACGAGCACGCGCGGCGACTCGCCGTGGCTGCCGTGATCGCGATCGTCGACGAAGATCGACGCTCCCGACGGCTCCGTCGTGACCCGCACCCGCGCGACGCGAGGCTCGAGGCGTGCGATCGCGGCCTCGGCTTGTCGGCGTCGCACCGGGTCTTCGTCGCTCCCGTTCAGGTACTCACGGAAGAAGAGATACGCGTCGCCCTCGCGGTCCAGCTCGTCGAAGCAGAGCGCGATGTTGAACTGCACGCGAGGGTTCGGGGCGAGGCGCTGCTCCTGGAAGAACTCTCGGATCGCTTGCTCGTAGCGGCCGGCCGCGTAGTGCCCGCGCGCGAGCTCGTCGTGGAACCGCGCCTGCTCTGCGTCGTCCGCCTGCGCGAGGGTCGGCGCGACGAGGACCGAGAGCGCGAGCCCGAGGAACGCGATCGCTCGGAGCGCCTTCATCTCGTGCTCACGATCGAGAAGAGCGCGCTGCCGCTCGTCACGCAGCCGAAGTAGTTACCGAAGCTCGTGCCGCCGTAATAGACACGCGCTGCGGCGGGGCTCGACGACGGCAACAAGCGCGGAGGGCCGATCGGCAGACCGCGGTCGAAGGTGCCTGCGACGTCGGAGGGTCCGAGCAGCGGCGCAGGGAGCTCGGCCAAGCGGCCTGCGGTGCCTCGCGGCGTGAGCACCACGAGGCCTCGGCTGGACATCGCCATCAGCACGACGTCCTCCTGGCCGACCACCTCGATTCCGACCGCCGCGCGCTCGCTCACCAGGGCTTGGATGGCGGGGCCGACGGCGCGAAGATCGCCGACCATCGCGAAGTGGTCGGGCGAGCCGTCCTCGGACTCGAGCGCGAGCACGCCGACCTCGAGCGCCCGGTCGGCCAGCAAGCGAAGAACGTGGGCTCCGCTGGGCTCGATCACGTACGACATCCCGCGCGCGCTCAGCCCGATGCTCGGATCGATCTGCGGAAGCTCGAGAGGAGCGCTGTCGAACGAGACGCAGTCGGCGCTCTCGAGCCGAGCGAACGACGCCGGCTCGGTACCACGCTCGACGTCGGCGCCGCTGGCAGTGACGCCGACGAAGACCTGACGGTCGGGATCCCACGCGATGGCCGCGCCGATCAGCCCGCCCGTCTGGAGGACTGCGGGCGCAGCGCGCCAGTCGGCGTCGCCCGCTGCGGAGTAGGCGCGCCCTCGACCGTTGTCCGCCGTGAGCGCGCACCGGAGCGTCCCATCGGCTCCGCCGCGCGCCACGTCCAGCACGAGGTCGAAGCCGTCTGCGCGCATCTCCGGGACCAGCTCGTCGCGATCGCACGCCGGCAGGCCGACGCGGTCGATCGAGAGGCTCGCGAGCATGGGCACCTCGGCGCTGGCAGCCGTGTCCGCCTGGACGATGGCGTCGAGCGCCAGCGGATCGACGAAGCTGGTTGGCAGCTCCAGGGTCCCGACGTCGACGGGCACGCCACCGTCGATCCTGATCGTCCCGCGGACGCTCCGCCCCAGGATCGTCAGGTCCAAGTCGGCCCACCTGGGCGCGTCGAGCTGAGGCGGCGCGATGAGCGCTCGCCCGGTCGCACGATCCGTCGCCAGGTAGATCGACCTTCCGACCGTGAGCCGGACGAAGCGCGTGAAGACGCCGGCCGTGGTCGCGTCGCCGAGCTCGCCCGCGGGCACGAGCGCGACCGCCGTCTCGACGTCCCGCGAGACACGCACCGTCGCGGTCACGCGCAGACCATCGAGCGCGCCCGTGCTCGAAGCCACCGGTGCGATCCGAAAGCGATCACCTAGCGCGGCGAACACGCTGCCGCCGTCGCCGCGCGGGTCCGGGACGATCTGAGCGAGCCCGCGCCAGATGAGCGCGCCCTCCTCGATCGCGGGCTCGACGTGCGAGCCCACCACCGTCGCGCAGCGCGTGACAGCGGGCGGCAGCACGTGCCAGCAGCGTGGGTCCGCGCCGTCGATCACCCCGTCTCCATCGTTGTCGCGCCCGTCGGTGCAGGGGCCGAGCGCCTCCTCCGGGCAGACGCCGTCGCAGTCGACGTCGTCGCAGTCGACCGTGTCGTCGAGGTCGTCGTCGACGAAGTTCGAGCAGGCGTCCGCGCCACGCTCCGGCGTCGGCGCGCGCGTCGCTGCGATGATCGTGCACCCGACCCACGAAGCGCCGAGAGCTCCGAGCAGCAACACCGCGCCTATCGAACGACGACCCACCACGCGCGGGATGATACTCGCGCCGGCTCACGCCCGGGCGTGGTCCGTGGCGCGGGACTCTCGGCGTCGCCTCACCCTCGTCTCGTGGGTGACGCCGTTCCAGATCGCGCGGTAGATTGCGGGCCGTGACCGCGAAGGCCCAAGATCGACGCGCGCTCCCTGGCGCCTCGCCCAGGCGAGAGGTCGCGAGCCCGCGCGAAGACGCCGACACGCTCGTCGGGCACGACCCGCCGCGACGGGCCCAGATCACTGGTGAGGATCTGCTCGCCCCGACGCTGCACGCGTCGCCAGGCGGGGCGCCGGCGGACCTCCTCACGGGCACGATCCTCGACGGCGTCTATCGCGTCGAGAAGGAGATCGGCCGTGGCGCGATGGGGACCGTGTACGTGGTCGAGCACCTGCGGCTCGGTCGAAAGTTCGCGGCGAAGGTGGTCTCGACGCGTCACGCCGAGAACAGCGAGATCGCCTCGCGTCTCTCGAACGAGGCGCGCGTCGCGAGCCGCGTCCAGCACGAGAACATCGTCGACGTCACGCACCTCGGTCAGACGCCTTCGGGCGCGCTCTTCATCGTGATGGAGCTCCTGGCGGGCCGCGACCTCCGTGAGCTGATGCGGGCGCAGATCGAGTCGGACGGACCCCGCTGGCTTCCGGACGCGCTCATCCGCTCGCTCGTCGCCGACGTGATGGCCGGGCTCGGCGCGGCGCACGCGGCGGGCATCGTCCATCGCGATCTCAAGCCAGACAACATCTTCGTCATCGAAGGACCGCAGCGTGTTCGCGCCAAGATCGTCGACTTCGGGATCTCGTGGTCTCCCTCGAGCGAGGATCTCGGGCTCACGCGCGACGGTCAGATCATCGGCACGCCTCTCTACATGGCGCCCGAGCAAGCGCGGGGCGGCCCGGCGGTCGACGCGCGTGCAGATCTCTACGCGCTCGGGGTCGTGTGCCACGAGCTGCTCACGGGAGCGCTCCCGTTCGACGCCACGAGCGTGTTCGACATGATCGTGAAGCACGCGACCGAGCCGCCGCCGCCCCTCCGGCGCGCGCGGCCCGAGCTTCCGGCTGCCCTCGAGGAGGTCGTGCTGCGGAGCCTGGCCAAGAAGCCCGAGGATCGCTTCCAGACGGTCGCGGAGATGCGCGACGCGTGGGAAGCGGCCTGGCTGACGACGCCGCAGCCCACGGCGAGCGCCACACCGGACGCCATGCCAGGGCTCGTCGAGGTTTCGGCGCTCCCGCCGGAGGCCTCGCAGGCCGCCTCGATCGCCGAGGAGGCCACGTCCGCGAGCCAGCCGCGCGCCGCGAAGATCGCGCTCGGCCTCGCGGTCCTCGGCTTGCTCGCGATCGCGGCGTTCGCGTTCAGCCCTGCGGAGAGCGCGAGCATCGCCGTCAGGCCGGTGATCGACGGAACGCCTCCCGCCGATCCGAGCCCGAGCCCGCCCCAGGTCGATCCACTCGGCACCGAGGTCGAGGTGGCCCCCGAGCTCCCGCCCGCGCACTGGCAGCGGCTCATCACGACCGAGCCCGCAGGCGCGACGGTGTCGATCGGAGGCCACGAGGTCGGAACCACGCCTTACTCGGTGGACGTGGACGGGGCCCCCGTGCCCGTCGAGCTCAGGCTGCGCGGCTATCGGCGCGAGGGGCTCTCGGTCGCCACCGGCTCGAGCGAGGCGATCCACGTGGCGCTGAGGCGTGCGCGAGACGCTCCGCCCGAGCTCGCTCCTCGCTGACGGCGCTTCCGCTACCATCGGCGCTGATGACATCGACCTACCGTGTGGCGTCGCTCGCTCGGATCTCCATCGCCGTGCTCGCGCTCGCCGCGTGCGGGACGCCGCCCGATCCGGCCGCGCCCGACCTGCTGGTGGTGACTCCGCCCGCCATCGCCTGGCTCGAAGCGGGGACGCCTCCCGTCGCCCTGCCGGACATTCCGTGGCTCGAGCTGGGCACGCCGATCACGCGCGCATGCCCGACCGGTTGGTCGAGCGCTGGCGATCGGTGCACGCCCTGGGCGACGGGGACTGCGACGTGCACGGGCGCGATGCTGCGCGCGCCGGGCGAGGCTGCGTGCCGGCCGCTCTCGCCGAGCTGTCCCGCGGGCGACTTCGCGAGCGATCTCCCGGCGGGCGTGCTCTACGTGCTCGCGGGTGCCCCGGCGGGCGGAGACGGGTCGCCCTCGCTGCCGTTCGGAACGCTCGCGGAAGCGCTGTCGAGCGCTGGGCCAGGCGCGACCGTCGCGCTCTCGCGCGGCACGCACCCCATCTCGGGCGCGATCGATCTCGATGTGTCGCTCCGCGGCGCCTGCGCCAGCGAGACCATCCTCGAGGCGGTCGGTGCAGCTCGCTTCGCGATCGCGACCTCGCTGACGCTCGAGGATCTGACCATGCAGCCGGGGGATGCCGACGACCCCATCTTCGTGGAAGGCCCATACGACGTGTCGATCCACCGGACCCTCCTCGAGGGAGGCCGCGGATATGGGATCACCGCGTCGGGCGGCGCGACCGTCGAGCTGATGGACGTGCGGGTCGCGGGTGTCGGCGTCCGGGCCGAGGCAGGCGTGCCGCCCTACAGCGCTGGGATCGTCGCGCAGAGCGGCGGTGTGCTCACGGGCGCGCGCGTGGTGGTCGACGATGCGACGTGGGTGGGCGCCTCGGCGGAGGCAGGCCGCATCTCGCTGACGGACTCCGTCCTTCGAGGCACTCACGAAGACGCGGTGCTCTCCGACGCGGCGGGCGCGACGTGCTGGGTGGCGGGGACCGTCGAGCTCACTCGGAGCGTGGTCGAGTCGAGCGTGTCGCGAGGCGTCGAGGTCCTCGAGGGCTGCACGCAGGTCACCCTCGACGACGTGGTGATTCAGGGGACGCGCCCCGGCGTGTCGACGCTCGCGTACGGCATCGTGGCCGACGCACCTACGACGGCTCATGGGCTCGGCTTCTTCGACAACGCCGAGTCCGCGGTCGTTTCCCTCACACACGGCCGAGTGGAGGTCGACGACCTCGACGAAGACCGCGTGTCGGGCGAGGGCACGGGGCTGGCTTCGACGGGCGGCACCGTCGTCGTCCACAGAGCGATCGTGCGGGGCACCACCGTGGGGCTCTTCGCGCAAGAAGGAGGACATCTCGACGCGGAGGACGTCCGCATCGACCACGCCGCCGGCGGCGCTGCGCAGGCGTTCGCGAGCTCGATCACTCTGCGACGCGGCCTCGTGAACGACGTGGCGCTCGGTCTCTACGCGGCGGACGTCGACGGCTCGCTCGTCGCCTCCGACGTGGTCATCGAGCGGGTCGGCGCGACGGGTCAGCCCGACTCGGACGCGCTGACGGCGCGGGCGGGCGCTCGCCTCGAGGCGCAGCGCTGCATCGTCCGCGACGCGATGGGGACCGCGGTCGCCGCGGTCCAGCCGGACGCGGTAGCGATCGTCTCGGACCTCACCGTCGTCCGTGGAGCCGTCGCGTTCGTCGCGCTCTCGGGGACCGTCGAGGTCACCCGCGCCGACGTGGACGCGCAGGACGAGAGCGGAGCGCAGGCCCTCGACGCGGCTTCGCGTATCTCGCTCACCGACGTTCGGATTCACGACGTGGTCGTCCACGGCGCGCGCACCGGTGGCGCGCTGCTGGTGGCGGACGGGGCCGAGCTGACGCTCTCGGGTGTCGTCGTCGAGCGAGTCGCGTTCGGCGTGGTCGTGGAGGCCACGTCGCTGGATCAGCCCGCGCCCCATCTTCGGGCCGACGACGTCGTGTTCAGCGACCTCACCGGGCCCGCGATCGAGCTGAGCACCGGGACGGCAGAGCTCACTCGCTTGCGCATCGAGCGCGCGGGCGATGCAGGCCTGATCGCGCGGGGCGCGAGGTCCCACGTGACGCTCGGCGACGTCGCGATCGCCGGGCTCGCGGGCCGGGCCGACGGGCAGCTCGGCCGCGGGCTGCACGTCGCGTCCGGTGCTCACGTCGAGGGAGCGCGCGTGACGATCGATGGAGCGCTCGGCGTCGGATTGTTCGCTGCAGATCCGGGCACGAGCGTGAGCCTCGAGGACGTATCGATCACGCACACGGGCGCGGAGGCTTGCGGCGCCGCGTGCGCGAGCCGCGCCGCTGGCCACGGCGTCGCATCGCTCTTCGAGGCCGACGTGACGCTCACTCGCGTCCGCGTGCTCGGGTCGGAGTGGGCAGGCGTTCTCGTCTCGGACGGCGGCCTGCTCACGCTGACGAGCGGTCTCGTCGACGGCAATCGAGTGGGCCGGGCAGTGCTCGGCTCCCCGCCGACGGGCCTCACTGCGACGGGCGTCGTGTACGTCGGGAACGAGGTCCTCGAGGCGCGCGACGGCGTGGTGGTGCCGCCGGCATCGCTCCTCTGATAGGACGCACGCGCCGAGCCCCGCCTGGAGCTCCCGAGCGCGCTCGGGCGCCCGTGCAGCGCTAGGGAACGGTGCTTTCCGCACCGCTCGTCTGTGCTGCCGTCCAGGCATCCCGGAACCAGGTGCTCGTTGGGATAGGGTGGCGTCGGTGTGCGTCGCATCGAACGCTCGTTCCTGGAGAGTGCGACGACACCCCGAAGCATCTTGGCCGCGTCGCTCTGTCTGCTCTCGATCTCACCGGGCTGCAGCAGCCCCGAGGGCGGCCACCCGACGGACGCTTCCCGGAGCGGCCTCGACACCGGCGTAGACACGGACACCGGCACGGACGGCTCCGACACGGGGCCCACGCTGGACGGCGGAACCCTGTTCGATGCCGCCGCGGATGCAGACTCGGCGACGGATCCTGAGCGTGCTGACGGGCGGGCTTCGCCAACCCATCTGCGACTTCGCGAGCTACGACGTCGTCCTGAATCACATCGCCCGCGAGATCATCGCGAGCGCACGCACGCGCTGCGACTTCGCGCTCCCAGCCGCACCGAGCGGTGCGACCCTCGACCCCGCGAGCGTCTCGCTCACGTTCACGCCCTCGACGGGCGCGCCGGTGACCTACCCACAGGTCGCCGATCTCGCCGCTTGCACCGACCGTGAGCTCTACGTGGACGCCGGCAGCGCCGTGCTCTGCCCGAGCGCCTGCAGCGACGTCGCCGCGGAGGCGATGCCGCTGGTCGACGTGTCGTTCGGCTGCGTTCCCTGACGCGGCAGTCGATCATCCGCTTCGCGAAGCTCGACCGCGAGCGCGTCGTCCATCCGCCGCGGTTCCGCTTCGTCCCGTCGCCTTGCTGAGCGAGAGCCCGGCGCAGTCACGTGCCCTGCGCGCTCGACCTCGCCGATCCACCCCAGCCCTGCGGCGTCCGCTCGGCCGTGTACGGCTCTCCGAGGGTCGGGAC
>JBBSAT010000351.1:0-7811 GCA_038252025.1 Polyangiales bacterium
GAGTCTCACCGTTCGAGTCGGGCCCGGTGATGTGCGCCCAGCCCTCACGTTCTTCGACGAGATGGAGCAACGCGACTCCGAAGAAGAACGGCTCGACGGTGATCGCGATCGGTGCGTGCGGCGCCGCCGCCAGCGCGAGACGCGATCGTGCACCGATCAGCGGCCCCGTGAACGACGGCTCTTGCGTGACGGGCGCGCCGAGCGCGTCGCATGCGATCGTCGTTCGCACGATCGAAGGCGCTCGAAACGGCGCTGGCAGCTCGACGCGCAGCCCCGCTCCTTCGCGGCCGACGATCCGCACCGACAGGCCCGCGGGCGCGCGCAGGACCGAGCCGAGCGCGTGCGCCTCGCGCAGCGGAAAGCGGCGCTCGTCGAGCCGCGCCCAGCCGCTGAGCTCGAAGCCGAAGGCCACCACGCTCGCCACCGCGCGGTCGGTCGCGGCGTCGGGGAGCGTCCACGCGATCGACGCATAGCCTGGGTGCGTGAGCACGGCGATCGGCCGCGCGACGTCGCGATCCTCGAAGAGCGTGAGCTCCGGCGCGCACATCGGCTCCTGCGCGACCCAGCCGTCGCACGTCTCTCCCGCTCTCCCGCCCGCGAGCTCGAGGGCTGCGGGGATCGAGCCCGCGCATCCGAGCAGCGCGGCGCACGCAAAGGCAGTCGCGGCTCGCATCACGCTCCGCCGACGGTCGCGCCCGCGCGTGCGCCCGCTCCCAGCGCGATGGGTGCCAGCGTGAGGAGGAGCCTGACGAGGATCGGTCCGCGCATCGTGCGATCCTACGCCAAGCACGAGGCGCCGTCGGAACTGCCCGACCTTCGCGCGCGCGGCGAGTCGTGCGACGCTGTCCCCTCACCCACGCCCGGAGCGGTCTATGGCCTTTCTTCTTCCCTGCCCGTCCTGCGCTCGACACGTGCGTCGCACCGAGAGCGCGTGCCCCTTCTGTCACGGCGCGCTGTTCTTCGCCGATGCTCCGCTTCCGCGCCTACCGGAGGTGCGGCTCGGGCGCGCGGCGACGTTCGCCTTCGGCGCGGCGGTGGCGACGAGCGTGGCCGCATGTAGCGGCGGCGCCCCGGTCCCGCTCTACGGCGCGCCGGCGGTCGACAGCGGCGTGGTCGACTCGGGCGGTGGCGAAACGGACGCGGCGAACAGCGTCGACGGAGCCATGCTCGTGGACGCCGCCGACGTGGACACTGGCAGCATCGCAGGGGCCTACGGACTCAGCCCCTTCGACGCAGGGCTCGACACCGGCGGCAGCAGCTCCGACTATGGCGCGCCGCCACCTCCCTGACAGCAGCGAGCCGAAGGCGGAGCGTGCCATCATGCCGGTCCGGAGTCGGATCCTCGCTCGGGCGCGGCGCAGCGGCTCCGTCCGGCGGCTCATCGGATCGCGGTCTCCTCGAGGAAAGAAGATAGGCTCTCCATGTCGATTCGTCCCCACCGCTCCTCACTGTGGTCTCTCTCGCTCGTCGTCACGGCCGCTCTCTCGATGGTCTCCGGGTCTGCTCGAGCGCACTTCACGCTCGTCGAGCCGGCCTGCTACTCGGAGCAGGACGCGCTCGGCTCACCCCAGAAGAGCGGGCCCTGCGGTCAGACGGATCCCGGAAACGCGGTCGTACCGACCGACGCGGTGACCACGCTGATTCAGGGAGGGATGCTGACGCTCACCATCGACGAGCGCATCTTCCACCCGGGGCACTACCGCATCGCCATCGCGCCCGACATGGCCTCGCTCCCGGCCGACCCGCCGGTGACCGTGGGCTCGACCGCGTGCGGCTCGACCGTGATCGATCCCGCGCCGACGCTTCCGGTGCTCGCCGACGGCGTCTTCGTTCACACGGCGCGGCTCACCGGACCGCAGACGATCGAGATCCCGCTGCCGGCCGACTTCACGTGCGACCACTGCGTCGTCCAGGTGATCGAGTTCATGTCGAGCCACCCGCTGAACGACCCTGGCGGCTGCTTCTACCACCACTGCGCGGACGTGACGATCACCAGCGCATCGACCACCGACGCTGGCCTCGTGTCCGACGGCGGCGCTCCGATCGACGCGGCCGTGACGTCCGACAGTGGCGCCGACGTCGACGCGTCCACGACCGAGCCCGCGGCCGCCTCGGGCTGCGGATGCCGCGTCACGCGCACGGCTTCCACGCGGGGGCTGTCGCTCGCCGCGCTCGGTCTGCTCGCGTTCCTGGCGCGGCGACGTCTTGCTCGCCCGCGCTGAAGCGTGACGTCAGTCGGCGTTCATGAGCGTGCCCCACTCGATGACGCGCAAGCGGTCGAGCGGGATGCCCGTCGTGCTGTCGGTCGACAGGACTCCTCCGGCCCACGCGGCTCGCGCGTCGGGTGAGCCGTCGGCGTAGACGTTGATCGAGCCCGAGAAGTCGCCGACGTAGGCCCCGTACTCCTGGAGCGCGCGCGCGATCACGCGAGCGGCGGGTGAGAGGCCCAGCGAATCCAGATCGAGGCTCGGGTCGAGCTGCACGCGACCGCCGCAAGGGATGCCGCGATCGGGAGAGACGAGCCCGTTCGCGGGATGACCCGTGCTCGCGGGCGACGTGAACGACGGGTCGATAGACCGGGGGACGCGCGTCGTCATATCGTCATATTCGTCATGTCTGCCGGCACGGGTCGGTCAACATGACGAAAACGGGTCGATAGACCGGGGGACGCGCGTCGTCATATTCGTCGTGTCTGCCGGCACGGGTCGGTCAACATGACGAAAATGACGAAGCGCGTCCCCACTGTCTTGTGCCCGACATGACGAAAATGACGAAGCGCGTCCCCACCGTCTCGTGCCCGGCCACTGTCTCGTGCCCGCCCACTGACATGACGAAAATGACGAAGCGCGTCCCGACTGTCTCGTGCCCGTTGCGACTGTCTCGTGCCCGTTGCCCACTGTCTCGTGCCCGTTGCCTCGTGCCAAAAGAGCGACTGGCGCGCGCGTGAAGCGCCGCGCCGCGCCGCGCCGCGTGAAGCTCTACCCGGGCGCGTGAGCCTGGTGATAGCCTCCGGCCTCGTGAACGACCGTCGGTGCAGGTCGAGCTCGAGTGAGCCGGGCGTGTCCAGGGACACGCTCGTGCCTGGAGTCAGGACGCCATGAAGGACGACGCCCCCGGTGACGTGATCGACGGGTACGAGCTGCTCCAGGTCGTCGGCCAGGGCGGGATGGCCGTCGTCTGGAAGGCGCGGACGGCCGACGGGGAGATGGTCGCGATCAAGCGCCTCATCCCCGCGCTCGAGCGCGACCCGGTGTTCGTCCGGATGTTCATCGAGGAAGCGCGGGTCGCCGGGACGTTGCGACATCGCCACATCGTCGCGCTCCGCGGGGCGAGCGACGAGGGCGTGGGAAAGCGCTACCTCGTCCTCCAGTGGGTGCACGGAGTCGACCTCGCGCACTTCGTCGACTGGCACGTGCACGACGATCGGCCGACGCCGTGGCGCCTCGTCGCGCGCATCGGCGTGCACGTGCTGCGTGGGCTCGCCGCGGCGCACGCTCGGCTCGACGCATCCGGCCTTCACTCGCCCGTCTATCATCGCGACGTGTCTCCCGGGAACGTCCTCCTCGACGTCGCCGGCATCGCGCGCGTCTCCGACTTCGGAGTCGCGCGGGCGATGGATCGCGCGAGCATGACGCAGCCTGGCATCCTCAAGGGCAAGCTCGGCTACTCGGCGCACGAGTCGCTCCGCGGCTCGCCGCCGACGTCGCAGAGCGACCTCTGGTCGCTCGGTGTCGTGCTCTGGGAGGCGTTCGTCGGCGAGCGGCTCTATTCTGCGCCCGGGATCGCGCAGCTCCTCGGCAAGCTCAAGGCGCCCGTGCCGCCGCTCGCGGAGCGACGTCCGGACGTGCCGGGAGAGATCGCCGAGCTCGTGCACTCCCTGCTCGAGCGAAACCCGGACGACAGGCCGGTCAGCGCCGAGGAGACGGCCAACTGGCTCGAGGCGCAGCTCGACGAGTCGTCCGACGAGCGCATCCTCGCGCGCGCCGTGATGCAGACGATGGAAGCGCCGGGCGCCGTGCCCCCGCGGGTCGAGCACACGACGCAGCTCGGCGTCGGCGACATCGAAGAGCTCGCCGAGATCGACCACGGCCCCGAGAAGGCTCCCCGCTGATGCCCGGGCGGACGCGCGCCGTACGCGCGCCCGTACGCCGCCGGCGCGTGCCGCGAGGAGCGCCTCTTCGACTCGATCAGCGAGTTCCCGTCCATCCACTACGCGCGTCCGGGCCAGCGCCACCGCTACGTCTGGTCGATGACGACGCCGCCCGGCTGGTTCCTGTTCGACGGCCTCGTCCGCTATGACCTCGAGACGGGTCGCGAGCAGCGCTTCCAGTGTCCCGAGGGTGTGTATCTGAGCGAGTCGCCGATGGCGCCACGGCCGGGGGCGACCGCAGAGGACGATGGCTGGCTCGTGACGTTCACGACCGATCTCGTGCGCGACGCATCGGAGTGTCAGATCTTCGACGCCGCGCGGATCGAAGATGGGCCGATCGCGTGCATCGCGCTGCCCGAGCGCATCTCGAGCGGCACGCACGCTTGCTGGGCGCCGGCCAGCGCCCAGCGCGCGACGGTGTGAGAGGCGCGTAGGCCGGAATCGGTTGCCGCAGTTGGCCCGTCGCGCAGACCTCGTGTCAGGCGTCGAGTCCTCCGCCAGATCGCCTCATCGGAGGCAAGGCGGCCACGTCTGGCTCTCTGGACGGCACCTCGCCGTGCCGGCGGGGCGCCGGTCAGCCGTCGTCGCGATCGGCGAACTCGCCGAGGATCCTTCGCGCGCGCTCGCCCTCGTCCAGCGTGAGACGCCCGGCGGTGCCCATCCACCACGCGAGCCCTCCGAGCGCCACCACGACGAGAAGCAGGCCCCACTCGAGCGGCCACGCCAGCGCGGCGCCCGATCCGGGGACGATCATCACGATCAAGATGAGCGTCGCGCCGAGCCCGGCGATGAACATCACGACCGGGGCGAAGGGCATGCGGTAGGGCCGCTCGAAGCGCGGCCGATCCCGACGCAGGCGCGCGGTGGAGAACGTGACGCCGAGGAAGGCGAGGGCGATGCAGAACGATCCGACGTCGATGAACGCGACCATCGCGCCGCGTCCGAGGCAGGCGCCGGCCATCGTCAGCGCGCCCGTCACGAGGACGGCCGTCGCGGGCGTGCCGAAGCGCGGGTGCGTGTCGCCGAGGGAAGCCGGGGCGATGTGCCCGCGCCCGAGCGCGAAGAGGACGCGCGAGCCGGCGAGGAAGAACCCGTTCCAGCTCGTGAGCAGGCCGAGCAACGCCGCGACGAGCACGAGGTTCGCGAGCATCGGGGAGCCCATCGAGGTGCGGAACGCCGCGGCGGTGGGCAGCTCGGCGTCGGCGATCGCCTGCCACGGGCCGGTGCGCGCCACGCTCCAGATGAGCGCGCAATAGAACACCGTCGCGCCCACGATCGACGCCACGATCATCGCCGACAGCATTCGTGGCGAGACCGACTGGTTCGCTTCCTCCGCGCCCTGCGGGATCGTGTCGAACCCGACGAACCAGAACGGCGCCGTCACGAACACCGAGGCGATCCCGCTGGCGATGCCCGATGCGCCCACTCCAGTGAACCACGGCTCGGCGTTCTCGCTCGCACCGCCGCCGAGACCGGCGCCGATGAAGACGAGCGTGACGGCGACGAAGCCGACCGTCAGGACGGTCTGCAGGCGCGAGGCCCCGCTCACGCCTCGATGGTTGATCCACGTGATCGCTCCCGTGGTCACGAGCGCGAGGAGGAGGTGTGGGCCGTAGACGACGGCGCCATCGATCTCGTAGAGCGGCCACACGTCGAGGCCGGGCACGAGGTTGCTGAGCACACGGCCGACGGAGATCGCTTCGAACGCCGACACCGAGAGGTAGCCGAACGCGAGGAACCAGCCGACGACGAACGCCTTGCTCGTGCCGAACGCCATGTACGCGTAGGCGACCTCACCGCCTGCGACCGGCAGCATCGCGCAGAGCTCCGCGTAGCAGAGCCCGATCGCGAGCATGAGCATCCCACCCGCCAGGAACCCGATCACGGCGCCCAGCGGCCCTGCCGCGTTCAACCAGCCTCCGAGCGCGGTCACCCACCCCACGCCGATCATCGATCCGAACGCGGGAGCGAAGAAACCGAGCCGGCCGATGCCGCGCCGGAGCTCCGGGCGTGACGTGTCTTCTTCGGCGGACGTCATGCGGGTCACTATCGGCGCTGCGCGCGAGGATTGCCACGGCTTCTCTTCTCTGTGCTCGCCGCGCGGCGAGCGCAGAAGGAGATCAGAGAGAAACGCCCCCCGCGGCGAGCGCACCCACCTAGTCCGCGTTGGCGCCGTTCGCGATCCAGGTCCGGAAGAGCCCGATCTCAGTGGGCGACAGCATGCTGCCGCTCGGCATGATGCCGCCGCACGCGAGCGGATCCTCGGTACCCTCGAGCTTCGCGATGAGGAACGACGCGTCCGGGTTGCCCGGGATCACGCGCGTTCCGCAGCCGGTCAACCCAGCCGGCACGCCGACGAGCGCGAGACGCGCGCCTTCCTGCGTCGAGAGATCGAGGCCGCCGGAGAGGGCCGCGCCCGCTGTTCCGTGGCACGCCGCGATCGCACACGTCGGCACGATGATCGCCGGGTAGAGGCTCGACCACGTCGGTGTCGCAGCGACGGTATGACGCGCCTCGATCGCGCCCACCAGGAAGCACGCACCCACCGAGGTGTCGCACGCGCCCGGCGCCGGGCAGTCCACGTCGCTCGCACACGCGACCTGCGCGGGAGCGGTCGTCGCCTGGACCACGGGAACGCCGCACGCGAGCCAGGCGCGCAGGGTCTGCCGGCCCTCGTGGCTCGTCACGTCCGGCAGCGGCGTGCCGTCGTTCTGGAGGTACGGCGCCGCGCTCGCGTCGATGCCCGCCTGCCCGGGCGGCATCGAGCGCTCGACGACCGTCGCGTAGATGTCGTCGCGAAGGTGATGAATCCGAAGCTGCGCTGCGTAGAGGTGCGCCGCCCCGCTCGCGTCGTCGCCACCGAAGCGCGCGTCGTCGGCGAGGGTCGGATCGAAGTCGAGACCGAAGGGCGCGCC
Source organism: Polyangiales bacterium (assembly GCA_038252025.1). GTDB lineage: Bacteria > Myxococcota_A > Polyangia > Polyangiales > Sandaracinaceae > JBBSAT01. The sequence continues at coordinate 7,066 of JBBSAT010000351.1, forward strand.
GTACCGACTGAGCGCGCTGTCTGCGTGACAGAACGAGCCTCCACCCGCGCACGACGAGATCATCAGCGCTTGTCCTGCATACGCCGGGTTGCCGCGCGCGTCGTAGACGACCGTCCGCGCGCTGAGCATGTCGTCGTCCGAGCAGCGGTCACTGACGGAGGCGCGGCAACCCGGGAACAGAACGATCATCCCGCACCCAGCGGCGGCGAACAAAAGACGCATGTCGGGGCTCTTCTCGGGAGGGGGCATCAAGACCAGAGCGCTCGCGCAGCGGGCGGCACAGCTCCGATCACATCGGGCGACCACAGTCGATCCACGATTGGATCGTTGCGATCTCGGACGAGCTGAACCCCCCAAGACGGTCGCGCGACGCCATCGAGCCGCCGGGGCGGCCGAGCTGGATCGTGCACGCGGCCATCGAGCTGCCGCACGCGGACGAGCCCTGGTTCGCCACCGAGTACGACGTGCCGAAGCGCGGATCGCGTCCGGTCGTGTGGCAGGTCGCGCAGTGCTGCGTGTAGATGGGGACGATGGCGCTCGTGTAGCTCGGGCACGAGGGGGCGACCCACGCATCGGGACCGACCCACGCGTCGGGATGGGTGACGGCGGCGTCGACGCCGGGCCGAACCCAGGCGTCCTCCGGCGGCGCTCCAGGGCCGCCATCGTGCGGCAGCACTGCGGCGTCGTGGCCGGGGTCCACCAAGCCGATCCCGGATGGACCGTGTGCGACGGCGTAGTCGTCCGGC
>JBBSAT010000352.1:0-7797 GCA_038252025.1 Polyangiales bacterium
AGGTCTCGTCCAGCGCTCCACGACCGCGACGGCCGAGCAGAGCCGCGCGGTCGCGACGCTCGGGACGGCCGCGCAAGAGGTGACGAGCTCGACTCAGCGGACGCTCACGGGGCTGACCGAGAACGCGAAGGGCGCCGCGGAGATCGCGCGTGTCATGGAAGAGGCGCGGAAGCAGGCGGCGCAGACCGCCCGCGCGGTCGGCGAGCAGTCGCGGTCCGCGAAGCACCTCGAGGTCGCGTCGAGGCAGGTCGCCAAGCTCGCGAAGGAAGTGACGCGGGCGAGCGCGGAGCAGAGCGAGGTGCTCTCCTCCCTCGCGCAGAGCGGCGCCGACGTGCGACAGATCGCACGACAGACGGCGCGCGCCGTCCAGGAACAGGCTGCGGCCGTCGTCGATCTCGCCGCCCTCGCGGCGCGTCAGGCGGCGGGCACGGCCGACGTCGTCCGGGCCACGACCGAGCAGAGCGCGGCGAGCGTCGCGCTCGCGAAGTCCGTCGCGGAGATCCGTGGCCGCTCGCGGGAGATCGCGATTGCGACCGCGCAGCAAGCTGCGGGAGCAGCGGCCTTGGCCAGCGAGGTCACGAACGTCAGCAACGACATCCAGCGAATCCGAGACCTCGTCTCCGAGCACGCCGAGTCCCTCGAGACGCTGGCGCTCTCGATCGCCGACGGACACACACCTGCCTCGCGCGCCGCGACGACGCACGTCGCATGAACGACCGTCGCGGCGTGTCTCTCTCGGCGCGCGACCGGAGGCTGGTCGACGACATCGACCGGCTCACGGCCGAGGGCGCCGGCTCGGTCGACGCGCTGATCGAGCGCCTCGTCGATCCGAGCTGGGGGGTCCGTCGCGCAGCGAGCGCCGCGCTCGCACAGCTCGGCGAGCCGGCGATCGGGCCGATGATCTGCGCGCTCGTGCTGGCGCGCGAGTCGGAGGCTCGGGTCGCCGCGCTGATCGACGCGCTCGCGACCTCCACGGCAGATCCGCGGCCGCGCTTGGAGGCCATGGTCGAAGGGCGAGACGCGCCTGTGCTCTGTGATGCGGCGCAGATCTTGGGTCGCCGTCGAGACGCGTCGGCCGTGCCGTCGCTCGAGCGATGGGTCACGCACGCCGACGACACCGTCGCCGTGGCGGCGATCGAGGCGCTCGGTCGCGTCGGCGGGGGCGCAGGCCTCGGCGTCGTCATCGCCGCCGCGTCGGGCCACTCGTTCTCCCGCGTGTTCGCGGCGATGGACATCCTCGCGCATAGCGGCGATCCGCGGGCGCTCGCGCCGTTGACCGCACTCCTCGGTGAGCCGCCGTGCTCTTTCGAGGCCGCTCGCGCGCTCGGCCGCACCGGCGACCTCGCGGCGGCGGCGGCGCTCGGCCCGTGCCTCTTGGCGACGAGCTCCGCTTTCGTGCGCGTGGCCGCGGTGGCGCTCGTGGAGATCGAAGACCACCAGCAGAGACGATTCGGCGTGAAGGACGCCGTCGTGCCCATCGTCCGAGCGTTCTCCGAGGTCGGCGCGTCCGTGCCGCGAATCGCTCGATGTCTCGAGGGTGGCGACGTCGAGGAACGCATCGCCCTCTGCTGCGTGCTCGGATGGCTCGGCGTGGAGTCGGCCGCGCCGACGCTCGTGGCGTGTCTCGGAGAGGCGCCGGCGATCGCCCGAGCGGCGGCGCTCGCGCTCTGCCGGCTCGGACCGTTGGGAGAGAGTCAGATCGCGCTCGCGCTCTCTCACGGCACCAGCGCGCAGCGAGCGATCTTGCTGCCCATCAGTCCGCTCGGCGGCGCGACGGCGGCCGTCGGCGCGTGTCTCGACGATCCGGACCCCGTGGTTCGAGCGGGAGCTTGCGAGACGCTCGGCCGGATCGGAAACGTCTCCGCGGTGCCAGCTCTGTTCGAGCGGCTCCTGGACGAAGACCAGCGGGTCGTTCGGAGCGCGGCGAGAGCCCTCCACGGCCTCGACTGCGACGCGACCGAGCGGCGTGCGCTCGCAAGCGCGCGGACGAGCGCGCCGCGCGAGCGTCGCGAGGCGATCCGCCTGATCGGTCACTTCGGCTGGGCGAGCGGCCTCGACGTTCTCGTCGCTGCGGTCTCGGACCCCGACGAGCGGGTTCAGGACTCGGCCATCTACAGCCTCGGGCTCATCGAGGGCGACCGCGCGCAGGGCTCGCTTCTCGCGTTGTCCAAGGGCGAGAGCGCGCGCGGACGTGGATCGGCCATGCGCGCCCTCGGCCATGGTCCAGCCGTCCGGGCCACGCTCGACGCGCTCACCGCCGGCCTCGAGGACGTTGACGCCTGGGTCCGCTACTACGCGTGTCAGGCGCTCGGCCGTCTCGGTGCGCTCGACTCGATCGACGCGCTGCTCCCGCTGCTCCAGGATCCAGCGGGACAGGTCCGGGTCGCCGCGATCGAAGCGCTGGCGGGCGTCTCCGACGCGCGCGCGGTCGCGGCATTGATCCACGCCGCCGGCGCGTCCGATCCCGACGCTCGGCGTGCGGCCGTGCTGGGCCTCGGCGTGGCACGGTCCGAGCTCGGGCTCCCCAAGATCCTGCTGGCGATCGCGGCGCCAGAGTCGGCGACGCGGATGATCGCGCTCCGGGCGCTCGCCGGCTTCGATTCGACGCTCGCCGAGCAGGGGCTCGTCGATGCGCTCTCCGATACCGACGCGTCGGTGCGTGCGGTCGCGGTCGGGCTGGTCGGGGCGCGAGCCGCCGTGATGGGGCGTGACCCGGGCGCCGAGGTCCGCCGGTCCGCCGCCTTCGCGGTCGCCCGCCGATGAACCTGCATCCGCGCTCGCTGCCCATCGTCATGCTGCTCGCGAACCTGGTCGAGGACCACGCGGGGCTCCACTACCCGGACGCGCGCATCGACCGGTTCGCGGAGATCGTGGCCGCTCACGCCGCCGAGTCCGGCTTCGAGTCGCTCCAGGACTACTACTACATGCTTCGCTACGACGATGACTCCCGCGCGGCGCTCGATCGGCTGATCGAGGAGCTGGTCATCGGCGAGACGTACTTCTTCCGGGACGCGTACCCTCTCGTCGTGCTCGTTGACGCGCTCGCCGATCTCGCCGAGCGCGCTCCACGCCGCGAGAAGATCCGCATCTGGTCCGCCGGATGTGCCACCGGGGAAGAGGCGGTGACGCTCGCGATCCTCTGCGAGCGCGCCGGGATCCTCGACGCCGTGGAGATCGTCGCGAGCGACATCAGCGCTCGCGCGCTCGCGCGGGCCCGATCGGGCGACTACGGCCTTCAATCGCACCGCCTGTACCCACGTGGTGTCGACCCCTGGATCAGAGTCGAGGGCGGACGAGCGATCGTCGACGCGCGCCTGCGGGACCGGATCGACTGGCGCCGCGTCAACCTCGTAGATGGCGAGAGCGTCGGGGCGATCGGGACGTTCGACGCGATCATCTGCCGCAACGTCCTGCTCTACTTCGCGGACGCCACCGTGCGCCGAGTCACCAACCACCTCGCGCCTGCGCTGCGGCCGGGCGGGCGGCTCGTCGTCGGCGCTTGCGAGTCACTCTCGCGCTTCGGGACCACGTTCGAGTGCATCGAGCAGAGCGGCGCCTTCTTCTACGGGCACCGGGCCGAATGACCGAGCCACGCCGAGTACGCGTTTTGATCGTCGACGACTCGGCGTTCGCTCGAAAGGTGATCCGCGAGACGCTCGCTGCGTGCCCCGAGATCGAGGTGGTGGGCAGCGCGCGCGATGGGCTCGACGCGCTCGAGAAGGTGTCCCGCCTCGCACCCGACGTCATGACGCTGGACCTCGTCATGCCGCACCTCGATGGGCTCGGGGTCCTCGCTGCGCTACCGTCGAACCCGCCGCGCGTGATCGTGGTCTCCACCGCCGCGGACGAGAGCGCCGACGTGGTCGCGGCGCTCCAGATGGGTGCGGTCGCGTTCGTACAGAAGCCCACCGCGCACGCCACGGAGCGTCTCTACGAGATCGGCGCGGAGCTGAAGGAAGAGGTGCTTCGCGCGGCGCGGACGCGGCCGTTCCCGCCTCGTTCCCCTCCTGCGGCGCGCGTACGGTCGATCAGCGCGAGCCACCTGAAGATGGTGGTGATCGGCGCCTCGACTGGTGGACCGCACGCCCTCACGCAGATCTTCGCTGCACTGCCCGCCGGGCTCCCGGTGCCGATCGCGGTCGTGCTCCACATCCCCACCGGCTACACGGAGGCCTTCGCGAAGCGGCTGGACGAGACCAGTCCGCTCTCGATCTGCGAGGCGCACGCGGGGCTCGTCATGCGGCCGGGCACCGCCACCGTGGCGCGGGCTGGCATGCATCTCGTCATCGAGCGTCGGGGCGACGCGTCGGTCGCGCTCCTCGAGTTCCTTCCAGCGTCGACACCGCACCGGCCGAGCATCGATGTGCTCTTCACGAGCGCCGCGGAGGCGTTCGGAGCCGACGTGCTCGGTGTGGTGCTCACCGGGATGGGCACCGACGGCCTCGAGGGCGCCCGTTCCATCTGCCGAGCCGGCGGACGAGTCCTCACTCAGTCGGAGAGCTCCTGCGTCGTCTACGGGATGCCGCGCGCAGTCGACGACGCTGGCCTCTCGACGATGTCCGTGCCGATGTCGGAGATGGCGGCAGCGATCGTCGACCACCTCTGACCCGAGCGGCTCGAACGACGGCGCCGCCCCTCCGAGGCCCAGGGCGGCGCTGTCACTCGGATCGATCCGCTCGATGCTCTAGGGTGTGGGCACGACGACCGCGTGCTCGACGATGAAGACCACGCGTCGATTGGCCGCGAGCTCCTCTTCGCTGTCACCGGCGACCTCGGGCCGAGCCTCTCCGTAAGCGCGCGCCACCAGGCGGTCTCGCGCGATGCCGCCTCGGACGAGCGCGGTGATGACCGCCTCGGCGCGTCTCTGGCTGAGAGCCATGTTGGCGTCCGTCTCACCCTCGGCGCTCGCGTGGGCCTCGATGGTCACGCGGAGGATCTCCGGATGTGTGTGGAGGAGGACGATCACCTCGCGCAGTGACGCGCGACTGTTCGCGAGCACGCGCGTGCGGTTCTGCGGGAACTGGATTCGCTCGCCGAGCTGATCCAATCGGATCTCGGTCTCGGTGCGCGGCGGCGGAGGAGGAGGAGGCGCGACGTCCGGGCAGCCATCCTCGTCCTGATAGCCGTTCATCGTCTCGGGCTCGTTCGGACAGCCGTCCGCCGCGTCGAGGATGCCGTCTTGGTCGTTGTCGACCTCGGGGCAGCCGTCGCCGTCCTCGAAGTCGTCGCGGTCCTCGGCGACTCTCGGGCACGCGTCGGTTGCGTCGGGGATCCCATCCTGGTCATCGTCCTCGTCCGGGCAGCCGTCGCCGTCCTCGAACCCGTCACGATCTTCGGCGACGTTCGGACAGCCGTCGATCCCGTCGAGCACGCCGTCCGCGTCGTTGTCCGTGTCGGGGCAGCCATCGGTGTCCTCCCACGAGTCGAAGTCCTCGGGCTCTCTCGGGCAGGTGTCGTTCACATCGAGGATGCCGTCGCCATCGCTGTCCCTGGCCGGCTCCGTGCCGCCGAGCGAGGCCGAGAGGCCGACGGAGAGAAAGCCGGCATCCGCGCCGGGGACCGTCTGAAAGACATGGTGATATCGAATGAAGGGACCGATACGCAGCCACCAAGCCATGTCGAACTCGTAGCCCAGGCCCACCTCGAGCCCGGGCCGAATGACGTCGCCGGTGAAGACGACGGCGCCGACGGCGCTCACCCACAGATCGCCGACTCCCAGGCTTGCGAGCGGATGGAGACGGATCCCGATGGAGGGCGCGATGTAGCCCCCGTAGCCGTCACGGCTGGGGGCCTGGTGCGAGGAAGCGAGCCAGTAGCCTGTGATGCGCGCCTCGATGCCAAACCATGAAGCGGGGCGGAGCTCGTAGCTCAGCGCGGCGCCGCCGCCGAAGTCGAAGCGGCTCGTCTGGGGATCCGTGACGGGGATGGCGAGCCCTCCCTCGATTCGCAGCGTGTGCATGTCCGCGTCGGCGCGCGCGACGCTGGGGCCGCCCGCAGCGACGATCGCACAGACCACGATCGCCGACCGGAGCCTTCCGGTCCGAGGAAGGCAGAGCGGGAGCGCGCGGCGGATCGAATCGGCGGCAATGTTCATGTTCAAGAGTCCTCGAGTGCGTGTTGCGCCTCGTCTTCGTTCCAAGTGGGTCGTCTGATGCGATGGTGTCGCGCGAAGGTCGGCGCCGCTCATTCGCTGGGCTGGACGATCGTGCTGCCTTCGATCGTGATCGCGGTCTGCGCGAACAGGCGGCCATTCACCGAGGCGCCCGTGTTGAGCGCGATGGCCGTCTGGGAGAGCATCACACCCTCGCAGTGAGCCGTCGTACCGAGGTCGATGTAACCGGCGACCTGCCAGAAGACGTTCTGCGGGAGCGCGCCGCCCGTGAGGTGGACGGAAGCACCGCTGGCCATCGTGAGATCCTGGCCAATCTGGAAGATCCAGACATCGGTTGCGCTTCCCTCGAGAAAGATGCTCGTCGGGATCGAGAGGCCCGTGCCCCATCGATAGACGCCCGGCGCCAGCGTGGTGCCGTCGATGAGCAGCCCGGCGCCGAGCTCGGTGACGTCCGGCGCGCGACTCGCTGCATCGGTGAACGCGTGCTCCATGTCGAGGACCGCGACGGTGAGATTGGCCGGCGTCGGCACCGCGTAGTTGGCGGCGAAGACCGATCCGATCACCTGCGTCGAGCGTGCGAAGGTGTTGGTGGCATCCGCGTCGAGCGAGAATCCGGTGATGAACGTCGCCGCGGCGGGGCTGAGGCCCACGTCTCCCGTGATGCTGGACTCGGGCACCGTGGAGATGCCGCTCTTGGCGAGGAGAGCGAACCCGCCGGCCATCCCCAGGTTCACCGGCAGCCCGGGCGCGATCGTCTCACCCGTCGTGAACGTCCAGACGTGGTCTGCAGCGAGGGAGACGCCACGCGCGCTGAGGGCGCCCGTCGTGATCGTCCCAGTGAAGACGGTGTGGCTGAGGAGCCGCGCGCGCGGCCAGAACACGGCGGTCGTCGAGGAGTAGAGGACGGTCCCGCTCACGACGGTCGGCGGCTCGCCGCTGGTGACCGTGAACGTGGTCTCCGACAGGCTCGCCGCATCCATCGGCTCGCTGAAGACGGCGCGTACGCTCGCGTTCAGAGGCACGTCGGTCGCACCGAGCAGAGGCTCCGTGGAGAGAACGGTCGGCGTCGTGGCGAGCCCCGAGTCCGGCAGCGCCCCGTCTCCGCGCAACCCGCCGTCTTCGATACGCGCTCCGTCTGCTTGCGTCCCGCCGTCCTCGGTGCCGAGCCGCGCGCCGCATGCGGATAGAAGCGAGAGCGCCAAGATCGCAGCTCTCGTCTGCGCGGTGTTCCAGTGGAAGTTCATCGTTCCTCCCGGCGGCCTGGTCGTCGGCCACCGTGGCGGCGTGCCTCTGCAAGCCAGGGCCCGTTCACCCTCGGCGCAACAAAGGCCTCTGCATCGTGGTCGGAGGGAGCATGTGGTGTCCGAGAAGGCCGCAGACGGGACATTTCGCGGCACTTCGGGACCCGCCTGTGGCCGGTCCGACGAAGGTCGAAGCGGGCATGCCGGCTGCACCGCGACGGCTCCCGTGCGTCCCCAAGCGAGCGTCCGTTCCGCGTCGCTGTTCATGCGGCGGTCGGCGGTGGCGCTCGTGTGGCTCGTCTCGTGGGTCGCGACGCCGGCGATGGCGCAGCCCTCGACGATCAGGCCCTCGACGCGGCATCACGCGAGTCGCGTGCGCGTCGAATCCCTGCGCGCCGATCTCGTCGTCTCACGCAGTGATGCGCTCGCGGTCCGACACGTGCC
>JBBSAT010000353.1:0-7716 GCA_038252025.1 Polyangiales bacterium
ACTCGACAACCCCGCCAACCGACCTCGCGTGGGGAGCGTTCACGCAAACGCCGCCATGGGTGCTCGATCGTGATGCGATCACCTGGCTCCCGAACGCAGATGCGCTACGCAAGGCCGCCAGCGCCGAGATCCCGAGCCTCAGCGCGTCCGCGAGCGTCCAAGCGGACGACGCGCTGCTCGGTCTCTACCTGACCGCGCTCGCGGGTGGAGACCCATCGCTCGTCGCCGACTCGCTCCACTACGCGGCGCACCGTCGCCTCGTCCTTCCACAGCTCGCAGTGTCCGATCCGTAAACGCTGGGCCCGCCCGGCCCGAGGGGAAACAGCCATGAAGCTCTCGATGACGACGACCCCCACCACGCGGGGGGTCGCCGCGATGGTCTCTTGCGTCCTCGCGCTCGCAGTTCCTCTGCGCGGTCTCGCGCAGAGCGACGGCATGGTGCAGGTGCCTCTCACGACCTGGCAGGCGCTCGCCAGCTCGCCGTCCGCGCGCGCGTCCGCCGCCGCGCTCGGCGTGGCGACGGTCGTGGTGAACGTGGAGGAGCGCGACGGACGCATCGTGGCGATGGCGACGGCGACCATGACGGTGCGCGCGCCTTCGGAGGGCGCCGAGGCGCTGCTGCTGCCGCCCGGCACCGCGATCGAATCCGCGACCGCCGACGGCGCCGAGATCGCGCTCGTCCACACCGCGAACGGGCTCGCATGGATCGCGGAGTCCGCCGGACAGCATCGCCTCGAGCTGCGCTACGAGCTCGAGGGCGTCCGCTACGACCAGGGCGCGTCGGTGAGCTTGCCGCTCCCGCCGGCGCCCTCGGTGCACGTCACGGCGTCGCTACCGCCGGAGGCTACCGATGGCGCGATGGTCCCCGGCATCGGCGTCCGGTCGACGCACACCGGCGACCTGCCGCACCTCGAGGCCACGATCCCCGGCGGGACCGCCACGTCGATCGCCTGGCGATCGGTCAGCGCGAGCGAGTCCGCCGCGCCCAGCCGCGCGACCTACCACGGCGTCCTCGGCGAGGACGCCGTTCGCTTCGACGTCGAGCTCTCCGTCGACCTCTCGAGCGACTCGCCGGTGCCGATCGCGCTCTTCCCGACGGACGTCGCGCTCGGCAGCGTGACCGTGGACGGGACCGACGCGCCGATCCGCGTCGTCGGCGACCGCTTCGCCGCCATCGTCTCCGGCCATGGTCGCCACACGATCCGCGCGAGCATCGAGATCCCGCTCGACGAGAACGGCGGCCTTCCCAGCGCGCAGGTGCAGATCCCGGAGGTGCCGGTCTCGCGCTTCGAGATCGAGCTCCCGGACGACAAGGACCTTCGCGTCACGCCGCTCGTCGCCATCTCGCGCGAGCGCGCTCGCTCGCTTGCCGGCGCTCGCGGCCGGACCGTGGCCGTGTTCCACGTCCCGCTCACCGACGTCGTCCACCTCGAGTGGCCCGAGGCTCTGCCCGACGAGGCCACCTCGCCCGGCGAGGTCGCGGTCCGCGCGAGCGCCACGCTCGTCCACGTGCTCTCGGCCGAAGAGGGGCTCCTCCGCGGCACCGTCCACGCCGCCTGGGACGTCGCGCACGGCGCCGCCGCTCGCTTCGATCTCACGCTCCCCGCTGGCGTGGACGTCGGCCTCGTCACCGTCGACGTCGCGACCGTCGCCGACTGGCGCGTGACGGGCGAGGGCAGCGAGCGCGTGCTCTCCGTCTTCCTCGACCGCGAGGTGCAGGGCGCGCTGCAGATGACGATCCAGTTCGAGCTCCTCCGCTCCAGCAGCACGAGCACGACCGCCGACGCGCCGCATCCGTTCGACGTGCCCCTGCTCTCGGCGCGCGACGTCTGGCGACAGAGCGGCATGCTCGCGCTCCTCGCGACGCACGACCTCGTCCTCGAGCCCGAGGCGACCGAAGAGGCCGCACGCGTCGGCGAGAACCAGCTCCCCGCCGAGGTGCGCGCCGAGATCGACGCGACCATCGCGCACGTCTTCCGCTGGACCGACGCGCCGCCGCGTCTGATGGCCACGGCGATCGCACGTCCCCACGAGGCAGGCCGCTTCGACGCGCGCATCGACACGCTCGTCTCGCTCGGCGACGTGACGACCACCGCGAGCGCGGGCGTCGACGTGCACATCAAGAGCGGCTCGCTGTCCGAGCTCGCGATCGCGCTCCCCGAGGGCTCGAGCGTGCTCGAGGTCTCGGCGCCGTCGCTGCGCGAGCACCGCGTCGAGGACGTCGACGGCCACCCGGCCGTCCACTTGTGGTTCACGCAGGAGATGGAGGGCGATCTCCGCGTCGAGCTCCGCTGGGAGCGTATCGCGGCGGCGAACGAGACCGACGTGACCGCGCCGATGGCGCACGTCGAGGGCGTCGACGTCGAGCAGGGCCGCATCGCGATCGAGGCGACGGCTGCGGTCGAGGTCGCGGCGCGCCAGGCCGAAGGCCTCTCCCCGATGGATCTCTCCGAGCTCCCGGAGGAGCTCGTCCTCCGCTCCACGAACCCGATCCTCCTCGCGTTCCGCTATGCGCACGCGACGCCTGCGCCCGCGCTCGCGCTCTCCGTCGCGCGCCACCAGGAGGTCACGCTCCGCAACGCGAGCATCGACGAGGCGCACTACACGACGCTCGTCACCGACGACGGCCTCGCGGTCACCACCGTCGCCTGGACGGTCCGCAATGATGGCGCGCAGTTCCTCCGCGTCGCTCTCCCCGACGGCGCCGAGGTCTGGTCGGCGCGCGTCGGCGGTCAGCCCGAGACGCCCGCGCTCGCGAGCGATGCCGAAGGCGATGCGCCCGTCATCCTCCTCGGCGTGCTGCGCTCCACCGTTCCCTTCGCGGTCGAGCTCACCTACGCGACGCCGGTCTCGCGGATGGGCCTGCTCGGTCGCCTCCACGTGCAGCTCGCGCGCCCCGACCTGGTCGTCTCGCACGCGCAGTGGGACGTGTACCTGCCGGCGGACGCGCGCTGGAGCACGCCGTCGAGCGACCTCGCGCTCTACGACGCGGGCGGCATCGTGAGCGGCTCCATCGCGGCGTTCAGCGCCCCGAGCGGTGGCGGCCCGGCCATTCGCGTCCCGACCGAAGCGATGCGCTTCGTCTTCGACGACGTCTACGTCGGTCGTGACGGAGAAGCCGTGACGGCCTCGTTCCCGTACGCATCGGGCTGGGGCGTCGGCATCGGCTGGATGCTCGGCCTCCTCGGCGCGTTCCTCGGCTGGCTCGGTCTGCTTGGGCTCGTCATGGCGCGCGTCGGGTTCGTCATCGTGCCGGAAGGTGGCCCCTTCGAGCTCGCGACGTATCGCTTCGCGAGCGCGGCACGGCAGATCGCGGTGACGAAGAAGGGCGTGCTCGCGCTCGCGCTGACGCTCACGGCAGGTGTCGCCCTCGTCGGTCTCGCGCTCTTCTGGTTCGGCGCGAGCCCGTTCGGCCCGATCGCATCGAGCGCGATCGTCGTGCTCGGCCTCGCCGTCTCTCTGCGGAAGAAGATCGCGGCGTCGATCAGCGCCCTCAGGGCGCGGGTCGCGCCCCCGCCGGCGCCCGACACGTACCGGTCCTCGACCGCGCCGGAGGCCCAGCCGTTCCCGTCGCTCCCGCCGCCGGTCCCGATGCCCGTCGCACCGCCCGACGATCACCCGCCCGCGGAGTGATCGAATCGGCTCGCTACGCGGTCCGCTACCGTTCGTGCTCGAAGCGAGCACTTCCGTTCGCGGCCCGCTACGCGAGCACTCCGGCCTTGATCCACGTCATCCCGCCGCGAGAAGGGACGGACGTTCGAGCGAGCCGCGCTGGTCCGCGGGGGCGTGGGTTGCTATACGGCCGCCCCTGCCCCCTGCCCCCATGGACGAGCGAACCACCACCGACATCCCCGCGCTCGCTCGCGCAGGGCTCACGTGGACGGACCTCTTTCGTCCGGATCGGCTCGCCGAGCTCCACGCGCGCTTCGTCGCCGATCTACGCGAGGCCGCACCGGAGACTGCGGCTCGCTTCGAGGCCTACGCAGCGGCGAAGGGCGTGGGGAGCTCGCCCGCAGCGATCTCCGAGATGCTCACCGAGGTCGCGCCGCACGTCGGCGCCTTCGTCGCGCGCCTCTTCGGGATCGAGGATGCTCGACGCGCGCTCATGGTCGACGCGATGGATGTCGCACCGATCTTCCGCATGCAGGAGCAGCTGGTGAAGCGGCGCGCGATCAAGCGCGGTGAGGTGCCGTTCGACCCGTCGCTCGACGCTTCGGTGCGTGGCTTGCTCCGGACGCTGGACTGCGCGCCCGACGACGAGCTCGCCGTCGCGAACGTCGCCTGCGAGCTGCTCGACCTCGAGACCGAGCTTCGACGCGGCGCCATCGAGGAGCCTTCGAGGGGCCGGATCGAACAGATCGCAACGTGCGTCGAGCTCGAGGCCGTCGATCGCGAGTCCGACAAGCTGGTCATCGCGCGCGCGCTGGAGCTGCTCGAGCGCTGGCTCGTGATGCGCCGCCGGGATCCCGCCCTCCACGGCTGGATGGCGTTCCGTCTCCCGACGAGCGTCCGTCACGAGGCGCTCGTCCAGATCCGCCGGTCGAGCGAGGCGCGCCCGGAAGAGCTCGAGGGCCCCGAGCACCATCGGCGTCACCGCGACGGCTTCCGCCTCACCGACAGGCGCATGAGCCGCCTCGAGGTCCGGAACGAGGTCGAGTACTGCATCTACTGCGACGACCGCGACAAGGACTCGTGCTCGAAGGGCTTCCGTACGAAGGAAGGCACCTACAAGCCGAGCCCGCTCGGCGTTCCGCTCACGGGGTGCCCGCTCGACGAGAAGATCTCGGAAGCGCACTCGCTGAGGAGCCAGGGCGATGCGATCGCGGCCCTCGCGCTCATCGCGATCGACAACCCGCTGATGCCCGGCACCGGGCACCGCATCTGCAACGACTGCATGCGCGCCTGCATCTTCCAGAAGCAGGAGCCGGTGAACATCCCGCAGATCGAGACCGGGATCCTCACCGACGTCCTCGAGATGCCGTGGGGCGTCGAGGTCTACGGCCTGTTGACGCGGTGGAACCCACTGAACGTGCGGCGTCCGTTCCTGCTCCCGTACCACGCGCACGACGTGCTCGTGGTCGGTCTCGGCCCCGCTGGCTACACGCTCGCGCACCACCTCGCGCAGGAGGGCTTCGGTGTCGTCGCCGTCGACGGTCTGAAGCTCGAGCCACTGCCCGAGCACGTGCTCGATCGCCCGATCGAGAGGTTCGAGGACATCGCTCAGGAGCTCGACGAGCGCACGCTCTTCGGCTTCGGTGGCGTCAGCGAGTACGGCATCACCGTTCGCTGGGACAAGAACTTCCTCACGCTGCTCTACGCGACGCTCGCGAGGCAAAGCAAGCTGCGCATGGTCGGCGGCATCCGCTTCGGCGGCACGATCACCCTCGAGGACGCCTGGCGCTACGGCTTCCACCACGTGGCGATCGCGACGGGCGCCGGCAAGCCGACGATCATCGACCTGGAGAACAACCTCATCCGCGGCGTTCGCAAGGCGAGCGACTTCTTGATGGGGCTGCAGCTGAGCGGCGCGGCGAAGCGCTCGACGCTCTCGAGCCTCCAGGTGCGCCTGCCCGCGATCGTGATCGGCGGTGGCCTCACCGCCATCGACACCGCGACCGAGCTTCGCGCGTACTACGTGGTCCAGTGCGAGAAGATGCTCGCGCAGTGGGAGCACGCGAGCGAGAACGTGAGCGACGAGCTCGTGCGCGGACGCTTCGACGTAGAGGAGCGCGGCATCCTGGACGAGCTTCTCGCTCACGGCCGAGCGATCCGCAGCGAGCGCGAAGCGGCTGCCGGTGAGGGTCGCGCGCCGAACTTCGATCCGCTCATCGAGTCCTGGGGCGGTGTCACCGTCGCCTATCGCAAGCGGCTCGAGGAGTCCCCCGCGTATCGACTCAACCACGAGGAGATCGCCGAGGCGCTCGAAGAGGGCATCCGCTTCGCAGAGAACCTCTCGCCCGTCGCCGCGCTCGAAGACGAATACGGCGCCCTCCGCGCGGTCACGTTCAAGCGCGCCGATGGCTCTTCGCTCGAGCTCCCGGCTCGCTCTCTCTGCGTCGCCGCCGGCACGGCGCCGAACACCACGTACGAGCGTGAGCACCGCGGCTCCTTCGCGATCGACCGCAAGGGCTTCTTCGTCGCGCACACGCTCGAGCAGCCGCCCGGCGAGCGGCCTCGGCTCGAGGAGGGCCCCGGGTTCTTCACGGGCTACCTCGACGCTGAGGGCCGGACGGTCAGCTTCTACGGCGACAACCACCCGCGCTACGCCGGCAGCGTCGTCCGCGCGATGGCGTCTGCGAAGGACGGCTACCAGGCGGTCGCGCGCGCGTTCGCGCCACTCATCGACCACGCTCTCGCGCATCCCGAGGCGCAGCCCCAGCGCGAGGCTCAGTGGGCCGCGCTCGTCGCGCGCGTGTCCGGCGACGTCAAGGCCACCGTGGTGGCGGTGAACCGACTGACTCCCACGATCGTGGAGGTGGTGGTCCACGCGCCGAGCCAAGCGCGCGCGTTTCGTCCGGGGCAGTTCTACCGCCTCCAGAACTTCGAGACCTACGCGCCACGGATCGACGGTAGCTCGCTCCTCATGGAAGGCCTCGCGCTCACCGGCGCCTGGACCGATCCCGAGAAGGGTCTCCTCTCGATGATCGTGCTCGAGATGGGCGTCTCCTCGCGGCTCTGCGCGGCGCTGAAGGTCGGCGAGGAGGTCGTGGTCATGGGCCCGACCGGCGCGGCGACCGTCATCGGGAAGAACGAGACCGTCCTCCTGGCCGGCGGTGGCCTCGGCAACGCCGTGCTCTTCTCGATCGCGAAGGCGCTCAAGGCGGCGGGCTCGAAGGTCATCTACTTCGCCGGCTACCGACTTCCGCGGGACGTCTTCAAGCGCGACGAGATCGAGGCGGCCACCGACCAGGTGATCTGGTCCTCCGACACCGGACCCGCGATCGAGCCGCGCCGCCCTCAGGATCGCGCGTTCGTGGGCAACATCGTCGAGGCGATGGTCGCGTACGCACGGGGCGATCTGGGTGAGCGCGTCGCGAGCCTCGCCGACGTGCGGCGCGTGATCGCGATCGGATCCGATCAGATGATGGCCGCCGTGGCCAAGGCCCGGCACAGCGTCCTGCGCGAGCACCTCGGCCGCGATCACATCGCGATCGGGAGCATCAACTCGCCGATGCAGTGCATGCTGAAGGAGGTGTGCGCGCAGTGCCTCCAGCGCCACATCGATCCCGTGACCGGCAAGCCGAAGAGCATCGTGTTCACGTGCTTCGATCAGGATCAAGCGCTCGACGAGGTCGACTGGCAGAACCTCCGCGCGCGCCTACGCCAGAACAGCGTGCAGGAGAAGCTCTCGGGCCTCGCGCTCGACCGCCTGCTCGCGCGAGCGCCGGGGACGATCCTCGTCTGAGCTGCGAGCGTCCGTCCGCGACGGACCGACCGCGCTTAGCGCGCAGCCGCATCGATCGGCTCACGCTGCCGTCCGGGCCCGGGGCGAGCCCTCCCGTTCGCGTGAGCACTCCATGCAGCTGCATGCGCCATGTCATGGCGGGCCCGCTCCGGCGGCCGCATCTCCACACCGTGATCAAGACAGGAGTGCTCGCGGCGCAGCCCGCGAATGGCAGTGCTCGGAGAGCACGGACGGCAGCGGGCGAAGGAGCGAGCCGTTGATCACGGACCTGAGGAAGCGCGGCCCGGTGAGTCGTACGAGCGCCCGCGTGG
>JBBSAT010000354.1:0-7704 GCA_038252025.1 Polyangiales bacterium
CCGCGCGGGCACGGCGGTCAGCGAGAGCGCAGCGCTGCAGAACGGGCACGCGGCCTCGGTGCGTCGCACGTGACGCGCACAGGTTGGGCAAGGAAGAAGCTGGGTCATCGAAGGTCTCTCCTCGTACGGGTCCGCGATCGGATTCTATCCTCGTTTCGTCGCAGGCTGCGACGACACGCCGGGGATCGGCTCGACGACGATCTCGAAGAGGCCGTGATCGAACGGTTCTCCCGGGGCTTCTTGCAGCTTCACGACGCGCTCGCGCAGGCCCTGCTTCTCGTGCTCGAGCGCGCGGTGGTGGCAGTACGGGTTGTTCCCTGCCTTGCCGAAGAGCACGAAGCTCGTCCACGTGCAGCCGGCGCGGCACTCGTTCGCGTAGTAGCAAGTGCGGCAGTAACCGTGGAGATCCTCGACGGTGCGATCGCGCGTGTAGCGGAGCGGCGTCGCGCGCTCCCAGATGTCCTTGAGCGATGCGTCTCGGATGTTGCCTCCCGTCCACGCTTCGGTCGGGAGAGAAGGACAGCCCTTGATCGCGCCGTCGGCCTCGATGCCGAGCGTCGAGCGCCCCGCGCCGCACGAGTACATGTGGCCGAGCGGCATGCGCCCACGCAGCTCCTGCTCGTAGGGTCCGAAGTAGCCGATGTTGTTCCCAGGCCACATCTTGATGTTCAGCTCGTCGCATCGCTTCTTGAGCTTGCTCAGCAGCGGAAAGAGCTCGAGCAGATCGTAAGGCTGGAGCAGCACGTCGGGCTCGTCGGCCGCGCGTCCCATCGCGACGGTGAGCTGGATCTGCCACGAGTGCAGACCGAGCTGGCCCATCAGCTCGAGGACGTCCGGAAGATCCGGGATGCTCAGCCGATTGATCTGCGTGTTCGTCGAGACCGGGATCCCTGCGTCGCGCAGGTTCTTGATCGACTCGAGCGCGGACCTGTAGCTCCCGACCACGCCGCGCAGCCGGTCGTGCGTCGCCTCGTTGCCGTCGATCGAGATGCTCGCGCTCCGGAGGCCCGCCTGCTTCGCGGCGCGCGCGCGCTCGGGCGTGATGTTGCGTCCGCCCGAGGTCAGGAGCGGGATCATCCCCCGCGCGGTGATGCGCTCCATGATCTGGATCCAGTCGTCGCGGAGGTACGCCTCGCCGCCGATCAGGCTCACCTCCTTGACCTTCATCCCCGCCATCTGGTCGACGAGGTCGAGGCACTCCTCCGTCGTCAGCTCGCCCGGCCGCTCCTTGCCCGCGCGCGAGCCGCAGTGACGACAGGCGAGGTCGCACGCGAGCGTGATCTCCCAGACCGCGTAGATCGGCCGCACGCGCTCGTCGATCGGGCGCACGTCGTCGGCGAGCGGCAAGCGTCGCTTGCCGGGCTTCGCGATCGGCACGAGCGGGAGGTGTCGCGGACGCGGTCGCTTCTCGAGGAGCGCGCGTTCATCGGGCGAGAGCGGATCGGTCATGGATGCCAAGGGTACTCGTTCTCGTGAGCGTCAGAAGCGGTAGCCGATGGCGGCGCGCGCCTCGGGGACGAAGCCGTAGCTCGTGATGGCGTGCGCGATGTCGCCCTCGACCACTTCCACGGGCCCCCCGGGCGTGCGCATCGCGTCCGGGACGCCGAGCCGCGCGCTCGACGCCAGCGCAAACGTCCCGCCGACGCCGATGCGGAACACGAGGTGGTCCGCGATCACGAACCGCCAGCCGAGCTCCGCCTGGAATGCGTGGATCATGGTCTCGAGCCGCACCTCGTTGAGGCCCGAGTAGGCGAACGACTGTCCGGTCGTCGCTTCGAGCGTCGGGACGCTCAACGTCGGGGCCGAGTAAAGGAGCGTGTAGCCCGCGAGCAGCTCGAGCCCCGCGTCCGGCGCGGGGCGAAACCCGACGCCGAGCCGAAACACGGTCGCGCCGGAGCTGATCGCGGACACCAGCGCGCGCCCGGCCTCGCCCCCACCGTAGGACTGAACCAGATCGCCCAGCACCGCACCGTACGGGTTCGCGCCGAGGAACGCCTGGATCAGGAAGCGACCGGGCGTCTCCACGCGCACTTCGGCCCCGAGTGCGAGCGGAAACGAGGTCGCCAGCGTGACGTCGACGAGGAAAGGCTCGGTGGTCGGCGCGACCGGGCTCGCGAGCGCAGCGCCTCGTTCCGACGTGTGAGCGCGGCGTTGCGCCGCCGCCGGGCTCGCGAGCGCTGCGAGCGCCAGCAGCGCTAGGAGCGTCGAAGAGCGTGCCGAAGCGAGCCACGAAGAGGTCACTCGCCAGGGATCAGCATCGGCCGTGCCAGCACCGTGCGCAGCCTCCGGCGGTCTCTTCATGCCCCGGGTCGGTTGCCCGCGTGCTTTCCTTCGTTCGCCCCGAAATACGGCGCACTCCTCGTCCGTAGAGGTCCGGCACCTTCATGCGCCTCGCTTGGCCCACGTCTCTCTTGCCTCTACCTTCCTTCGCTCAGCGGGAGGGAAGGTCCGGCATCGAGGAGACTCTCGAGCAGCGCGCGCGCGGCGGAGACAAGCGGGCCCTCGAGGCGCTGCTCCGCGAGAACGCGCGTGCCATCAGCGAGCTGTGTCGATGTCTCGCGGGTGTCGACGAGGGTCGCGATGCTGCGCAGGAGTCGCTCGAGAAGGTCGTGATGTCGATCGCGCGCTTCGACCCCGAGAAGGGCTCGTTCCGCGCGTGGTCGCTGACCGTGGCCCGGAACACCTGCCGCGACCGCCTGCGCCGCCGCGGGCTCGAGCGTCGCCTGTTCTACAGCGAGCCCCTCGGGGAGGAGGGCGACGCGCCGATGGAGCACGCGGGCGATCAGCCCGACGTCGAGCGCACGGCGCTCGCCCGCATCGAGACCGAACGCTTGCAGGTCGCGCTCGAGACCCTCGCGCCCCGCATGCGCGCGGCCATCGTTCTCTTTCACGTTCACGAGTCGAGCTACGAGGAGATCGCGGGCGCGCTCGACGTGCCGATCGGGACGGTCATGACCTGGCTCCATCGCGGCCGAAAGCGGCTTCGCGTGTTGCTCGAAGAGGCGACCGCGTGAGCCCGTTGCTCCCGCCGCACGTCGTCGAGGCGCTCGCGCATGGTCGCGAGGAGCTGCTCACCGACGACGAGCGCGAGGCTATCGCGCGAGCGCGCGCGGAGTCGCCGCAGGCGCTCGAGCGCATCGTGGCGCGTGAGCAAGAGCTGTCCCTGGAGCTCGGGCGAGCCCTCTCTCGAGTGAAGGAAGACATCGACGTCGACGCGCTGGTCACGATCGCCATGGCGCGGGCGGAGCGCTCGACCGAGCGTGCCTCCACGCGCGCCCTCGCCCTCGGCGGGGCCTTCGGTGTCCTCGTCGCGAGCACCTCCGGAGCGCTCGCCGTCGCGTTGTCGGACGAGACAGGTCTCGCGCCGCTGCGTCGGGTGGGCTCGCTCTTCCGCGCGGGCGTCACGCTCTCGCTGGCGACGAGCCGCGCGATCGACTCGCTTCCTGGAGGCGCCGCCGGCCTGGCGCTCGTCGCGCTGTGCACGCTCGTGGGGCTCTTCGCCGTCGCGCGCCGCTTCGACTTCGCGCTTCGGGGAGCGCTTCCGCTGCTGCTCGCCTTCGCGCTCCCTCCGACGGCGGCCCACGCCTACGATCTCGAAGGAACGCTTCCCGCGAACGCGAGCGTGACGGTGGACGTCGATCACGCACCGCGCTCCGCTGCCCTCACCGCGGCCGCGCGCGCCGCCGGGCTCGGGCTCGCGTATACGCTCCCGCTCGATCCGCCGGTGACGCTGCACGTGCACGACGCACCGCTCGGCGAGGTCCTCGCCGCGCTCCTCCCGGGAGAAGAGCTCGTCGAGGCGAGCGGGCACCTTCTCGTGGTGCGTCCGCCACGCATGCCGCCCCTCGTGGTCGTGCAGCCGATGCTGACCGAGCACGGATTCGAGCCCACGCTCACGGAGCCCAACTGGGCCGTGCTCGCGCCACCCATCGCACCGCCTCCGGCCATGCCCATGCGCTCGGCGATGCCCGATCGACGGGTCGTCCTGAGCGACGTCCTGACGTTCGGCCAGGACGCGCGCGTCTCGCGCGAACAGGAGGTGCGCGACGTCGTGACGGCGGGCGGCGATGCCAACGTGGAAGGGCGCGTCTACGGAAGCGTCTTGACGATGGGAGGCGACGCGGAGATCTCGGGCACGGTGGTCGGTGACGTCGTGACCATGGGCGGCGACATTCACGTCTCGGAGAACGGCCATGTTCACGGTCGCCTCGACGCGATGGGCGGCGACGTCTCCAGCGAGGAGCGCGGCGGCAGCTCGTCGCTCGTGCTCGCCGCGCGTCCCGAGAGCGCGAACGGAGGATCGTCCGAGGGCGGAGACTTCGTGTGGGCGCTGCTGCGCTACTCGCTCCTCTTCCTGCTCTCGATCGCGTTCCTCGCGGTGAGCCCGGAGCGGTTCACGAGGCTCTCCCGGGTGATCATCGATCGTCCATTGCGCGTCCTCGCAACGGGCGGGCTCGGCCTGGCGGGCGCGTGCATGCTGTGCGTCGTTCTGATCGTGAGCTTCGTCGGCATCCCCGTGGCGCTGCTCATGCTGATCGGCTCGCCGCTCGCCGCGATGATGGGCCTCGCAGCGGTCGTGGCGGTCGTCGGAACCGCGCTCCCGATCAAGGGGCTCGAGCATCGTCCGGTCGGTCGGCTCGCGGCGGGGGCGTTGGCGCTGTTCGTCGTGACGCGGATCCCGATCGTGGGCGCGATCGTCATCTTTCTCGCGCTCCTCGCAGGGGTGGGAGCGTTGATCCTCACGCGGCTGGGCGAGCGCGAGCCGACCTGACGGCACACGTCTTCGTCTTCGACGACTCGGCCGGGCACC
Organism: Polyangiales bacterium; assembly: GCA_038252025.1. Classification (GTDB taxonomy): domain Bacteria; phylum Myxococcota_A; class Polyangia; order Polyangiales; family Sandaracinaceae; genus JBBSAT01. The sequence goes on from JBBSAT010000354.1 coordinate 4,811, forward strand.
GCATCGCACGCTTCGTTCGTGGCGGCCCGGGACGCGTCGTCAACGTCGTCTGCGGCGTACACCGGCCCGCTTCGATGCGCTCCTGGCGACTTTCGTCATGGTCGCGGGCAGCGCGCGCTGAACCGATACGCATCGCACGTCGCGCGAGCGGAGGGCTGCGGAACGAGCCTTGCTGAGAGCGGGGCAGGCTCTTCTTCGAGGCTCAACATGGCACTCCCGCACCACATCCGTTTCGCACGCACGCTGGCGCTCGTCTCGAGCCTCGGAGCGAGCATCGCGGGCTGTTACGACGCCCACCAGCTCGGGCGCGAACCGGTCGATAGCGCGACCCCCGACGGCGCGGCGCCGGACAGCGCGAGGCCTGACAGCGCGATGGTCGACGCAGGGCGCGACACCGGCCTGACGTGCGGCACGTGCGAGTGCAGCTGGACCACCCCGCCGTCCCCCACGAGCTGCGAAGCGGCTGGGCTCTCCGACTGCTGCCTCGCCCTCGGTCCGCTCGCGCCGCCCGACCTCGCGGCTTGAAGGCTGGACCGTCCGGGCCGAACCGAGCGAGCCTCGGAGGATGTTGCGTTGCCTCCTCGTGCTCTTCGGCGTCGTGCTCGTGGCTTCGTGTGCCGCGCCTCCAGCGCCGACCGCGATCGCGCGCTTCGAGATCGGAGGCGCTCCGCTCGCGTTCGATGCGGCGCCGTTCCCTGGCGACTTCCGACTCGCCGGCGATGGGACCGTCTCGCTCGGCGAGCTTCCGACGCGTCGGAGCGCCGAGCCGATCTTCGATCGACTGCGGGCTCTGCTCTCCGCACGGCGCGGCTTCTGCGCGACCTGTAACGTCTACTTCCCGATCGACGGGGCTCTCGCGCGCGAGAGCGTGCCGACCGAGACGGCGGGCCTGGTGACGGACGCGATCGTCCTCGTCGACATCGACGAGGCTTCGCCCGATCGCGGTCGCGTCTTTCCTCTTCGCGTGGAGTGGAACGAGGCGCTCGGCCTGGTCGCGCTGCGCCCGGCGCCCGGGATCGCGCTCCACGGGCAGCGGCGATACGCGGCCGCGATCACGTCCGACCTCCGTTCGATCGATGGGAGCCCGCTCGCGGCGGATCCCGGGTTCACCGCGATGCGCGCCGAGCTCGTGGCGGAGCTCGTGCTCGCCGGCGTCGATCCAGCGCGTGTCGTCGCGGCGACGGTCTTCACGACGGAGGACGTGACGCGCGAGCTGCGCTCGGTCCGTGCGCTCGAGGACGCCGCGCCCGTGCCGGTCGTCACCATCGATCGCGTGTTCCACTCCGGCGCAGAGCTCGACGCGCTGCTCGGCGTGCCGTCCGAGGATCGCCCGGGCATCGACGTCGCCCCTGCGGCGGGGACCGAGGGGACGCGCGCGATCCGCCACGGGTCCGTCGCGCTCGTCGTGACCGGGCACATCACCGCCCCGCGCCTCGTGACGGGCGCAGGGACCGACGTCGGCGAGCTGCGCGTCGACGCGTCGGGCGCGCTCGAAGCGGGCCCGCTCGAGGCCGTCACGTTCATGCTCTCGATCCCGAGCGCTGCCGACGTCACGCAGCTTCCCGTCGTCGTACACCACCACGGCTTCAACGCGAGTCGCACGACCGGCTTCGTGCTCGCGGAGACGGCGGCCCGCGCGGGCTCGGCGCTGATCGCGATCGACGCCTATCAGCACGGAGATCGGGCCGCGAGCGCGACCGACGAGCTGTACGGCATGCGCGGCGACGGCGTGATGGGGGCCGACGGCTTCGCGGAGACCTCGCTCGCCGACGTGACGACACGCGTCTTCGGTCTGACCGGCGTGCCGGCCGGCCTCCAGCTCTATCCCGGCTTCCAGCTCGCTGCGTTCGTGCAGTTCGCCGCGGACCTGGTCGCGACGGTGCGCTTCGTCCGCGATGGGGATCTCGCCCCGCTCGCGTCCGCCGACGCGTCGCTCGCCGGTCTCGCGTTCGACCCGGCGGCGATCGACTACACCGGCAACTCGATGGGCTCGGTCGTCGGCTGCTCGGTGCTGACCATCGAGCCTTCGATCCGACGCGCCGTTCTCAACGTGCCACCGGGCTCCATCGTGGAGAACCTGAGCGACTCGCCTGAGTTCCGTCCGTTGACGCTCGGCTCGCTGCTTCCGCTCCTCGGCGTCGAGAGTCGCGGCTTCGACGAGATCGATCGTCACGTGCTCTTCGATCCCGTCGTGGATCTGTTTCGCTGGACGCTCGAGCCGATCGATCCCCTCGCGCTCGCGCCCCACCTGTTCTCGGACCGCATCGTCCCCGGCTCGCCCGAGGTGCTCTTCCAGGCCGCCGTGCTCGACGAGGTCGCGGCGCCGCGCGCGACGGCATCGATGCTCACCGCCAGCGGGGCCAGCCACGTCTCGCGCTTCGAGCCCGCGAGCCACGGGATGCTGGAGGTCCTCGGGGCCGACTCGGCGTGGGAGCCGCCGTACGAGCTGCCGTTGATGCGCCGCGCGTCCCCGATGTCCTACGACAATCCGATCGAGGCAGTGCACGCCGAGATCGAGGCGTTCCTCTCTACCGGACCCTGACTCCAATGCGGCTCCCTGGTAACGTCCGCGCATGATGCTCGCTCGCCTCACGCCTGCACGAACGGCGCTCCTCGTGATCGACGTCCAGGAGCGCCTCGCGAGCGCGATGCCCGAGTCGGCGGCGATCGCGAACATCGATCGGCTGCTCGAAGGCGCGCGGCTCCTCGGCCTCCCCGTCGCCATCACCGAGCAGTACCCGAAGGGGCTGGGCACCACGCTCGCGACGTTGCGAGAGCGGCTGGCCTCCTTCGAGAACGCGCCGCCGGTCTTCGAGAAGCTGGAGTTCGACGCGACGGACAACGCCGGTGTGAGCGCGCACCTCGATCGCCTGCGCGCTCGCGGCGTCGACTCC
>JBBSAT010000355.1:0-7668 GCA_038252025.1 Polyangiales bacterium
GCCCGGCTCGCGCGCGCTGCGCACGCGATTCCGGGCCTCGGAGTAGGAGACCGGGGGCGAACGGCCGTTCGACACCAGTCTCCTAGGGCGCCGTGATGGCGTTGTCGTCGAGCGCGATGAGGGTCTGCGCGTACACGCGCCCGTGGAGCGATGCGCCTGTCTGCAGCGTCACCTGCGTCGCGCTGAGGACGATTCCCTCCATGTGCGCGCCCGCGTGCAGGGTCACCTCTCCGGCGACCACCCAGTAGATGTTCGCCGCCGAGGCGCCACCGCTGAGGATCACGCTCTGTGCGGCGCTGACGTCGAGGTCGTTGGAGACCTGGAAGATCCAGACGTCGTTCGCGCCGCCCGCGATCGTGACGTTCGTCGGAACGGTGACGCCCTGCCCCAGGTGTAGAGCCCCGGCGCGAGCGTGAGCCCGCCGAGGTTGCCACTGCTCATGTCGAGGAAGTCTGTGCCCGTCCTGCCCGCGCCGTCGGTGTAGGCCAGCTCCATGGCGAGCACGGCGGTCGTCAAGTTCGTCGGCGTCGGCACGGCGTAGTCGCTCGCGTAGATCTGCGCCGGCGCGACGACCGAGGGGGAGGTCGAGAACACGTTGGTCGGATCAGCGACGAGCGCGAAGCCCGTGATGAAGCTCGCCGCAGCGGGGCTCAGGCCGACGTTCCCGCCCGCGATGGACGAGCCCGTGACGTTGGTGATCCCGGTCTTCGCGAGGAGGACGTAGCTCCCGGCCGCTGCGAGGTCGGTCGTGCTCCCGAGCGCGATGGGCGCCGGACCGAGACCGAGCGGGTTCGTTCCCCCGCCGTCGTGGATACCCGTCCCCGAGTCGCTCCCTACGACCGCGCCCCCGCTGCACCCCGCGAACAAGATCGCGAAGGAGACGATGGGGACGAGGCGCGCGCGCTCATGGAAGAAAGCAGATGAGATCATTTCGATAGCTCCGGTACTTGAAGTGAAGAGGTCGGTATCTGTGGAAGGCCCGGCCGCGGCTCAGCCCACCGACCGGCTACGGATGGACGACGACGATCGGCGGCCGCGGCGCGACGATGACGACGCTCGGCGGTGCGGGTGCGTGGACCACGACGCGAGCTCGGCGGTGCCGAACGTGAGGCGGCGCGACGCGAACCTCGACGTGCCCTCGGTGGTGGCCGTGCCGATGACCGCGGCCTTGCTGCGCGGCGACGGGGGCGATCATGACGAGCGAGAGGCCGAGGGCGGCGATGAGCAGGCGGATCGAGTCGTTCAATGTGTCTCCGGCCTGCCGCACAGCGAGAACCGTGCCGTCGAAAAACGCCGCGTCCGCAGGGGCAGAACTGAGGCAAAGGGCCACCATCGGGACGCTTTGCTACGCCACCCGCCGCGTCTGGGCGGGACCCGATGTCGCGGGTCGTTCGCCGTGCGTTTGACGGCTCATGAAGGTTGTGAGAAGTTCGACTTCTCACTTTCTCAACACCTCGAGAGACCCCATGCGCACACCCGTTCGCCTCGCTCTGCTGATCACGCTCGCCGCTTCGTCGCTCGGGTGTGGAGATGGAACGACGAGCCCGGCCGACGCGGAGAACGGAGACCGCGACGCGGGTCCCAGCGGTGACGATGGCGGGCCGGACGTCGACGCTTCCCGAGTCGATGGGGGACTGGACGAGGACTCCGGCTCCGAGACGACCGACGCCGGCCCGGACGGGACCGACTCGGGATCGATCACGAGCCCGGGCGATCCGTCCGCCGTCGGCCCGTTCGCCGTCGCGCGCTCGTCCACGATGATCGACGGCGCCACGGCCGTTGCGTTCGTCCCCGCGATCGCGGCGGGCGCGCGGGCTCCTCTCGTGATCTTGAAGCATGGCTTCCAGCTCGCGACCGCGAACTACGCGATGCTCGCCGAGCGGATCGCATCGCACGGCTTCGTCGTCGTCGGCGTCGACACGGCGGGAGGCATCTTCGGGGGACCGACGAACGTCGACGAGCGGGACGCGTCGATCGCGGCGATCGACTGGGCGATCTCCAGCGCGCCCTTCGCGGCGCAGGTCGACGCGGAGCACATCGGCGTCATGGGCCACCGCCGGGGAGGAAAGGTCGCCGTGATGGTGGCCGCCGCCGATGCGCGCGTCGACGCGGCTCTCCTCCTCGATCCCGTCAACGGCTGCGGGCCGGGCTCGAGCTTCTCCGCGACCTGCCCCGACGTGGCGAGCGCAGCGTTCGCAGGCGCGCTCCACATGCCCGTGGGTGTGATGGGCGAGACGAACAATGCGACCGGCGGCTTCATGCCGTGCGCGCCGATGGCGCAGAACTATCAGACGATCTATGCGGGTCTCGCGACCTCGAGCTGGGCCGTGGAGTGGACCTTCACGGGGGCCGATCACATGGACTTCACCGATGACGGCGGCGGCGTGACGGGCAGCTTCTGCACCGACGGCCCCGGGGACGATGTGGTCATCCGCGCCGATGTGCGGACGATGGCGGTCGCCTTCGTTCGCCTCCACCTACGTGGCGAGACGGCGATGGAGGCCTGGCTGACGGGCGCGTCGATCCCCAGCGACATCACGCACGAGGGTCCGTGAAGCGCGTTCCGACGTCGCGCGCGAAGGAAACGCCCGCGAGCCTCCCGAGCCGTGCGAACGATCTCGTCAAGATGTCCGCGCTCGCGCGCATGAGCGGCGTGCCGGCCGCCACGATCAAGCACTACGTGAAGGAAGGGCTCCTCCCTGCGCCGTCCAGGACCAGCCGCAACATGGCGTACTACGACGCGTCGTACGTGCCGCGCATCCAGCGAATCAAGGAGCTCCAGCGCACGCGCTTCCTCCCGCTCAAGGTGATCAAGCGGGTGCTCGAAGAGTCCGCGCTCTCGTCGCCCGAGGAGGCGATGACGGTCGCCATCGCGCGCGTCCTCGAGCAGGCCGCGCCAGACGACCGGCGGTCAGCGGACGAGCTGGTCCGTGGAGGGCTCCCAGAGGCGCAGCTCGACTTCCTCGTGCAGCTCGGCGCCGTCTCGCCCGTCCTGGGCGAGGGCGCGACGCGCGTGTTCGCCGGTGACGACCTCGAGATCTTGCGCGTCCTCGGCGCGGCGCGTGGCGCGGGGCTCACGCCGGAGATGCTGCCGTTCACGATCGTCGGTGAGTATGCCCAGGCCTTGCAGGCGCTCGTGCGCGCGGAGCTGCGGATGTTCCGCGAGGGCGTCCTGCCGCGCGCGGGCGCCGATCTCACCGAGCTGACCGAGGCGGCGACGGTGCTGAGCGAGCGACTGGTCGTGCTCATGCGCAGGAAGATGCTCGTGCCGACACTACGGGCGCTCCTCGCAGAAGAAGCCGCCTCGTCGAGATGAAGAAGGCCGGCTCCGTCTCCGGAACCGGCCCTCTCGAACGCTGCGGCTGGCTCAAGGCGTGACCAACAATCTGACCAAAGTATTTGGTCAGACCTTCAGACGTCGTAGTACATCTGGACCTCGAGCGGCGTCGGCCGGAGGCGGATCGGGTCCACCTCCTTCACGCGCTTGAACGAGCACCACTCCTCGATGAGGTCCTTGGTGAACACGTCGCCCTTGAGGAGGAACTCGTGGTCCTTCTCGAGGCACTCGAGCGCCTCGCTCAGCGAGTTCGGAACGTGCGGCACGTTCTTCAGCTCCTCCGGCGAGAGCGAGTAGATGTCCTTGTCGAGCGGGTCGCCCGGATCGATCTTGTTCTGGATGCCGTCGATGCCGGCCATCATCATCGCGGCGAACGCCAGGTACGGGTTCGTCGACGGATCGGGGAAGCGGACCTCGATGCGCTTCGCCTTCGGCGACTGCGAGTACATCGGGATGCGGATGGACGCCGAGCGGTTGCGCGAGGAGTACGCGAGGTTGACCGGCGCCTCGTAGCCCGGGACCAAGCGTCGATAGCTGTTCACCGTCGGGTTCGTGATCGCGCAGAGCGCCGGCGCGTGCTTGAGGATGCCGCCGAGGTAGTGCAGCGCCATCTCGCTCATGCCTGCATAGCGGTCACCCGCGAAGAGCGGCTTGCCGTCCTTCCAGATCGACTGGTGACAGTGCATGCCCGAGCCGTTGTCGCCGAAGATCGGCTTCGGCATGAACGTCGCGCTCTTGCCGGCCATGCGCGCGCTGTTCTTCACCACGTTCTTGAACCAGAGCAGCTGGTCCGCCATGTGGGTCAGCGACTGGAAGCGGACGTCGATCTCGCACTGACCGGCCGTGGCGACCTCGTGGTGGTGCACCTCGACCTCGAGCCCGACCGAGCCGAGGAGGCGGCACGTCTCGGTGCGCCAGTCCTGCAGCGTGTCGTTCGGGGCGCACGGGAAGTAGCCGCCCTTCCAGCCGATCTTGTGGCCGAGGTTCGGGTTCTCGTCCCGGCCTGAATTCCACGCCGCCTCGATCGAGTCGACCTCGTAGAACGACCCGTTGTTCTGCACGTCGACGCGGACGTCGTCGAACACGAAGAACTCGGCCTCGGGGCCGAAGTAGATCGTGTCGCCGATGCCCGTCTGCTTGAGATAGAGCTCGGCCTTCTGCGCCACGTAGCGCGGGTTGCGCGAGTACTGCTCGCGCGTGATCGGATCACAGATGTCGCAGATGAAGACGATCGTCGGCTGCTCCGTGAACGGATCCATCTGCGCGCTCGCCGCGTCCGGGAGCAGCAGCATGTCGGACGCGTTGATGGGTTGAAACCCACGGATCGACGAGCCGTCGAAGCCGAACCCGTCCTCGAACGCCGCCTCGTCGAGGCGCGCGATCGGCACGCTGGTGTGCTGCCACACGCCCGGCATGTCGCAGAAGCGCAGGTCGACCATGACCGCGCCATGCTTCTTCGCCAGCTCGATCGCCTTCTTCACGTCTTTTGCGTCGCTCACTGAACCCTCCATCCATTGATCTGGGAAACTCCAGCGCTCGGAGAGCGCTTGAACCGTCCGACCGGCACGCAGGCCGGCTCACACCGCTTCGTCGCCGCGCTCCCCCGTCCGGATGCGCACGGCCTCCTCGATCGGCGTGACGAAGATCTTCCCGTCGCCGATGCGGCCCGTCTTCGCGCTGCGCTCGATCGCCTCGACCACGCTCGCCACGATCGCGTCGGGCACGACGACCTCGACCTTCACCTTCGGGACGAAGTCGACGACGTAGGCCGAGCCTCGGTAGACCTCGCGCTTGCCGCCCGTGCGGCCGAAGCCCTTCACCTCGGTGACGGTCATCCCCTTGATGCCGACCTCGGCCAGGGCGTCCTTCACCTCGTCGAGCTTGAACGGCTTGATGATCGCTTCGACCTTCTTCATGTCCGGGGCTCCCGCGTTGCCGACTTTCGTTCGGCGAGAGCGGGTTACCCGCGCCCTGTTTCGCGCCGGTTTCGGGACCGTTAAATGCTCGCCGGAGGGTCGCGAGGGAGAGCTTCATCACGATCCGAGGCCGCTCAGGACGCTCCGCCGACGCGCGGGACCTCGCGTACGCTCGGGCCATGGCGATCGCTCCGGTGGTCCTGGTTCACGGCGGCGCGGGCGACGTGCCGGAGGTCTCGCGCGCCGGGCACGCAGCGGGCTGTCAGCGCGCGGCTCGAGCGGGGCTCGAGAAGCTGCTCGAGACGGGCTCGGCGATCGAAGCAGCGGTCGCGGCGGTCCGCGCGCTCGAGGACGACGCGCGCTTCAACGCCGGAACCGGCGCGTGCCTCACGAGCGACGGCACGCTCGAGCTCGACGCGTCGATCATGGAGGGTCGCGAGCTCCGCGCCGGAGCTCTCGCGGCGCTCCCCGCATACGCCCACCCGATCGAGATCGCGCGCGCCGTGATGGAGGACGGCCGACACGTTCTCTACGCAGCGCACGGGGCCGACGCGTTCGCGCGCGCCCACGGGTTCGCGCCCGCCGATCCTGCGGCGATGATCACGCCCGCCGCGCGGACGAGGCTCGCGCAGTTCCTCGCGGGCAAAGCGCCTGGCGGCTGGGCCGGGGGCACGGTGGGCGCGGTGGCCTGCGATCGCGACGGCAGCGTCGTCGCGGCGACGAGCACCGGCGGGATGGTGGGAAAACGACCCGGCCGCGTGGGAGACAGTCCGATCCTCGGCGCGGGCACGTACGCAGACGATCTCGCGGGCGCGGCCAGCGCGACGGGCGACGGCGAGGCGGCGCTGCGACTCGGGCTCACGCGCTTCGCCATCGAACGACTGCGCGCCGGCGTCCTCGCGCAGGCAGCCGCGGACGAGTCGATCGCCGCGTTCGGCGCGCGCGTGTCTGGCAAGGGCGGCATCATCCTCGTCTCGCGAACGGGAGAGATCGGCTTCGCTCGCAACACGAGCACGATGAGCTGGGGCCTCGCGCGCGAAGGTGAGGAGCCTCGCTCCGGTTTCTGAGATAGCCTCCGGCTCCCTCGCGACCAGCGAGCGCAAACAGGAGCGAAGCGATGGCGAGCCTCAAGGGAAAGACCCTCTTCATCACCGGCGCGAGCCGCGGCATCGGTCACGCGATCGGCCTGCGCGCCGCGAAGGACGGCGCGAACGTGGTGATCGTCGCGAAGACGGCAGAGCCGAACCCGAAGCTACCGGGCACGATCTACTCGGCGGCCGAGGACATGGAGAAGGCGGGCGGCCAGGCGCTCCCCCTCATGGTCGACATCCGCGACGACGCTGCCGTGTACGACGCGGTGGCGAAGGCCGTCGCCAAGTTCGGCGGCATCGACATCCTCGTGAACAACGCATCGGCCATCTCGCTGACCGGCACGCTCGAGACGCCGATGAAGCGCTACGACCTGATGCACCAGATCAACACGCGGGGCACCTTCCTCTGCTCGCAGGCGTGCATCCCGCATCTGCTCAAGGCCGAGAACCCGCACGTCCTCAACCTCTCGCCGCCGCTGAACATGGAGACGCGCTGGTTCCAGGGACACGTCGCCTACACGATGGCGAAGTTCGGCATGAGCATGTGCGTGCTCGGCATGGCGGGTGAGTTCGACGGCCGCATCGCCTTCAACGCGCTCTGGCCGCGAACCGCGATCGCCACGGCCGCCGTGAAGAACCTGCTCGGCGGCGACGCGGGGATCCGCGGCTCGCGCACGGTCGACATCATGTCGGATGCTGCGCACGTCATCCTCACGACTCCTCACAAGGAGCGGAGCGGGAAGTTTCTCATCGACGACGAGGTGCTCGCGAGCGTCGGGATCACCGATCTCGACAAGTACGCGGTCGACCCGACGGCACAGCTCCTCCCCGACTTCTTCGTCTGAGCTCGGCGCACTTCTTCGCCGCTGTCTCGCCTGCCCACTCTCAACCACGGCGACTCCGTACACATCCTCGTGCACGCATGTTGCTTGCGAGGCGCCCCATGCAAATGACCCAGCACCGTCTTTCTCTCGTCCTCGGCTGTCTTCTCGCGCTCGCAGCGTGCGGAGGCTCCGAGCAACAAGCCGAGTATCCGGCTGTGTCGGACACGGATCAGAGCGCCGATGAGATGGGCCTCGCCGGCGAGAGCTCGGAGGAAGCTCCGCCCGAGGGAGAGGAAGCGGCCGTCGTCGCCGCGCCCCCGCCCGTGATGGTCGTGGCAGGAGAGAACACTCCGATCGAAGGCGCCACACCTTCGCTGCGCGTGACCGCCCCCCGCGCGGGGCAGACGATCCGGAGCGGGCCCGTCACCGTGCGCTTCACGCTGCGGAACTGGGAGCTCGCATCGCCCGCGGGCCCGCACGTGCACGTCATCGTCGACAAC
>JBBSAT010000356.1:0-7664 GCA_038252025.1 Polyangiales bacterium
CTCAGGGCTCCGGCAACACCGTCTGGCTGCACTTCGGCGCAGAGGGCCCAATGGCGGTGGACTACGAGTACAGCTACCGGATCGACGGTGCGGCGTGGTCGGCGTGGACGCGCGACACGCGCATCCAGGTCGCCGACGACGTGCTGCTCCTCCAGGCGCGGCACGAGATCCAGGCGCGCGCACGCATCGTGGGCGAGGCGAGCTCGGTGGACCGCACGCCGGCCACCGCGACCCTCATCGTCGATCTGCTCGCGCCGAGGGTCTCTCTCAACCACACCGAGCTGGGCTACGAAGCCACCGCGTTCGACATCGTCAGCGAGCACGCGCTCGAGTATCGCTTCCGCGTCACGGGCGGCGAGTGGAGCGAGTGGGCCCTCAGCAATCGCCTCGACCTCTCCGAGGAGGAGCTGGCGGCGATCGAGAACGCCCTCATCCAGGTCGAGGTTCGCGACGAGGCCGGCAACGTCGGCACGGCGCGCGAAGCGCTCATCCGCGGCCTGCCCAACCCGCTGGGCGGTGGTGGCTGCGGCTGCCGCGTGGTCGGCGCCTCGGGCCACGAGGGGCTCGGCCTCCTCGGAACGCTCTTCGCTCTCGGCCTCTTCGTGGCCCGCCGTCGCAAGGAGCGCGCCCTCCCGGCGCGGACCTTTCTTCGCGGGCTGATCCTCGTCGGCCTGCTCGCGAGCCTCCTGCTCGCGGTCGGCTGCAGCTGCGGCACGCCGATGACGCCGCCGGGTCCAGGGACGGGCTGCAACGACGAGTGCGTCCCCGCCGCGCCTCCGGGCGCGACGGACGGAACGATCTGCTGCGAGATGACGCAGATGTGCGATGCGTACGACCTCGACGCGCTCTGCGATCCGGGCTTCACTTGCCAGGTCGCGTCCGTCGAGATCGACGCGGCGTGTAACGTCTCGTGCTCGGCCTGTCGTGAGCGCCCGCCCCTCTCGCAGGGGTTCATGGCGACGGACCTCGATCTCGTGGTCACGATCTCCGGCGACACGTTCATCTCCGGCTACAGCCCGGGCAACCCACCCACGCCGCTCTACGGCGACCTCGTCCTCGGTCAGATCTCGTCGTCCGGCACCGCGACGTGGGAGATCATCGACGGCGCCCCGACGATGCCGGTCACCAACGCGGTGAGCGGATGGCGCGGCGGCGTGTCGGCTCCCGGCGACGACGTCGGTCGTTGGACCGCGATGGCCGACTCGGGGACCAGCCTCTACATCGCGTACTACGACGTGACGCACGGCGCGCTGCGCCTGGCGATCGGCAACCCCGGCTTCTGGCACGTCCAGACCGTCGACGACGTGGGCGATGCTGGCCGCTACGCCTCGATCGTTCTGAGCGATTCCGGCGCGCCGATCATCTCGTACCTCGGCTTCGAGACCAGCGCGACGGGCGAGGTCATGAGCGGCGTGCGCGTCGCGTTCGCGGCGAGCGCGATGCCGGCAGCAGCGAGCGACTGGACCGTCACGCGTATCGGCGATGCCGCGAGCCCGTGTCGGCCCTCCCTCTGCGCGACGGGGCAGCGCTGCCTCGCGAGCGGAACGTGCGCGGCGTCGGGGAGCGGCTGTGCGATGTGCACTGCAGACCAGGTCTGCGTGTCGGGGACCTGCGAGGCCGCGCTGATCGCGGACTACACCGAGGACCTCATCCCTGCGCACGGCCTCTTCACCCAGCTCGCGCGCACGGCGGACGGCCTCGCGCTCGTCTACTACGACCGCACCAGCGGAGACATCTTCGGCGTGGAAGCGACGGGGACGACGTTCGGCACGCCGTTCCTCATCGACGGGTATGCGCGCGGCGTCGCGCTCGTGGGCGACTCGGGCATCGGGGCATCGCTCTTCGTGAGCGGCACCACCTGGCACGTGACCTACGTCGACGGCGCCGAAGAGGCGCTCCGATACGCTCAGGTCCAAGGCGGCGCGGTGACCCTCCGCGAGACGATCGACGACGGCTCGACGCCTGACGGCACGACGCTCCACACCGACGGTCGACACATCGTGGGCGACGACAGCTCAGTCGTCGTCATGGCAGGCGGCGAGGTAAGGGTGGCCTACCAGGACGCGACCGACCACACGACGATGCTGGCCCGGCGGGCCACCGACGGAACGTGGACGCACGTCGTTTTCGACGACGCCGACCACAGCGGGTTCTGGGTCGAGCAGGTCATCAGCAGCGGCGAGTCGTATGTCGGCTCGTGGTGGATCAACCGCATGGGCGCGACGCTCGACAACGGCGTTCGCGTCACCCAGGTGCCGTAGCCACCGCGCGGCCCCGAGAGACCAGAGAGATGCCCGGCCCGACGAGGGTCGGGCTCTTTCGTTTCCGGCTCGGTCAGACGTAGTCGCCGGTGACGCGAACCATCACCTGCCGCGTCTTGCTTCGCGCGAGCCAGAGCTCGACCGTCTCGACGGAGCAGCCGGCGTGCCAGACGAGGAGCTTGGCGACGACGCGAACGAGGTCGCTCTCGTCCAGGTGGGGCGCGCGGTCGAAGAGCCGGACTCCCCACTGGTCCGGCTTCTCGAAGATCTCGGCGTGACCGATCGCGACGCCGCCTTCGCTCACGATGTCCCAGAACTGCGTGGCCCGCTTCGAGACCGGATCGATGATGCTCGGCGACACCCGCCGAAATTGGGCGCGTTCGACCTCGAGCGTGCTCACTGCGCGTACCGCCGACGCACGAGCTCGCTCAACGCATCGCTGGCGGATCGATCCGAGTAGCCGTGGGCCGTCCGGAGACGTTCGAGCGTCTCCTTCGCGCGGGCCTCACGCTCGATGCCGGCGCCCTTCAGGTTGCCCGCCGTGAGCAACAGGATGTCGCCTGCGATCTCGGCGAGCTGCTTCTTGCGCTTGGCGAACGTCGCCTCCCGAACCTCGCGAAGGAAGCGCGGAAAGACCCTCGAGTAGACCGGCTTCTCGCCGGGGTTGTCGATGGCATGCCCGGCGACCGCGCTGATCAGGTCGCGACGGAACGCCTCCTGGTTGCGCGTCACGCCGAGCATCTGCTCCACGTTCTCCATCAGCTTCTGATCGGGCTCTTCGTCCTTGCCGGTGTGCGGGTTGTGCACGCGCTCGCGCTTCAACGAGTACGAGACGTGCGTCACGTAGCGATCGAAGAGATCCTGGTACTGCGTCTCGAGGACGAGGCCCGTCGCCGTGCGGAACTCCTCGTCCACTCGGTCGAGCCACCGGTTGCGCACGACCTCTACGAACGCGCGGTGGTCGTGGTAGCCGCCCTCCGGCGTCTCCTTGAGGAAGTCGAAGTCGTCGGCCTCGCAGAGCTCGCGGATCTTCTGCAGCACGGCGAGCGGCGAGAGGCCTTCGTATTGAGGGTCCTGAGCGGCATCGAGGAGCAGCACCCGGATCTCGCGGGGAGAAGCGCCCGAGCTGCCCTCGTAGCTCGGCCAGGAGTCGGTCTCGGTGCGCACATCGAACGCGCCCGCGCGGATCTCGGAGATCTCGTCGTTCGAGAAGCGATGCGGGATCGAGAGATCCGCGTAGAGATCGGCCTTCTCGAGCGGCGTCAGCTGCACCGCGAGATGGCCGAGCTTCTTGTTGTCGTAGCTGTCGAGCGAAGGGCGACGCAGGCGCGTGAGCACGGCCCAGAGGGCGGCGACGTACGTGGCGTGGGGTGCGACGTGCGCACGCACCTGGGGCACGATCTGATCATCGTAGATGACCTGCTCCTCCTTGACCGAGAGCAGGTAAGGGACGCGCACCAGCGCAAGCCGACCGCGGAACGACCGGTACTCGTGGTGCTCCTTGAAGGCCTTGAGGTGAACGTCGTTCGAGGTCGCGACCAGCACGGTGTTGATCGGCAGGACGCTCTGGCCGAGCGAGATCTCCCCCTCTTCGATCGCGAGCAGCAGGTACCGCCACGCATCGAGCGGCCGCTTCAGGAGGTCGCTGAACTCGAGGATGCCCGAGCTCGCGTCGACGAGCTCTCCGGTCGTCTCGAAGAGCGCGAGCGAGGTGAGCGAGGCCGGCAGCGACGCGAGCGAGCGGTCCACCGTGATCTGGCGCTCCTGAGCATCGACGGCCATCTGAGGCCCGACCGTGACGGCGCCCTGCCGATAGCGATGCGAGACGTAGAACCGTTCCACGCGAACGTGCGCCAGCACGCGGCTCAGATCCCCGCGGTAAGCCGTCAACAGCGCTTCGAAGATCTGGCGGTTCTTCCCGCCGAGCTGACCATCGACGAGCGAGAGCGGAGGTGCCTCCGTCTCCTTCGCGCGCGAGAAGGTGTCGCTGACGAGGCGCCGTCGCTCGCCGCCGGGGAGGAGCAAGAGGGGGTTCTCGCGAAGCTCGCTCGGAATCCGCAGGTCGATGTTTCCATCGGGGAGGTGCGCATAGGACTCGCCCGGCGGCAGCCCTTCGTCTGCGGATCCGAAGCCGACGGTTCGACCATCGCGCCCGCGCGGGAAGATCCACGAGAAGAAGTAGAGGGCGCCGTCATCCGTGGTCGAGTAGTGCTCGAGCGCCGCCATCAGGCACGACACGAACGTCGACTTCGCGCTCCCGTTCGGGCCGTGGAGCATGATGAGGCGATTGATCCGGCCCTCGCGAACGAAGTTCGATAGAGCGCGATGGAACTGGCCCTGGATGTCCTCTTGCCCGATGAGTCGCTCGGCGCGCCGACGCTCGTCCCACGGCAGGTCGAACAGGTTGAAGCGCGTGGCCTTGCGCCCGGATCGGTCGACCGTCGACTGCCCGAAGAAGTCGAAGCACGCCTTGAGGTAGCGAGCCGCATCGCGAGTGAACCGATACGGATGGGCCTCGAAGAGCGCCAGGTACTGGTCGAAGGACAGGACCCTCTGCTCGTGCACGAAGCGCTCGCGGACGACACCGCCGATCTGAGCGAGATGCTGGCGTGCGAGCTCGCCGGGCGCGCGCGGCGTGTCGGTCATCAGTTGACGCTGAGGTCGATCGCGACCGTGCGCGTATCGGGCATGCACGCCTCGGGAGTGCACACCGCGAAGTCCACCAACGCCGTGATGTGGTGCGCCCCGGCCTCGGCCGTGAACGGCACGTCGAACTGTGCGAGCTGCTCGGTGAAGGTCTCCGCATGCTCGGCTGTGACGGTCGCGCTCGGAAACGTGACCGGCGCCGGACCGGTGAGCGTGACGCTCATCGGATACTGCTGGTTCACGTGATAGTGGCCGCGCGGCGTGAGCCGGATCGTGAAGTGCCCTTCGGTCCCCGCCGTGAACGGCCCCGGAGCTTCGGCCCGCAGCTCGAACGAGGGCTCATCCCAGACCGCGCGCGCTTCGGCGGGCGCTGGCGGCGGCGAGGTCTCCCGCGTCCCCGTCCCGGTCGCAGGCGGCTCGGCACCGCCGGAGCACCCCAGCAGCAGCGTCAGCGAGACCAGGAAGACGTTCGACGGACTTCGCATCGGCGTACACCTCGAGGATTGTCTAGCAGTGTCACGCCGATCGGCGAGCGCTGCGACGGTGTTCTCGAGCCGAGCCCACCGCGCGAAGCGATCAGCCCTCGGCCGGTGCCCACCAAGGGTTCTCTTCCGCCGGCGGTGGAGCGGGAGGAGGCGTCGGTGCGGGCGGTGCCGCCGGCGCGGGCGGTGCGCTCGGTGCTGGCGGCGTCGGCGTCGGCGCAACCGGAGCGGGTGCCGTCGGGGTGACGCTGGTCGGAAGATGTGGGGCCGGGGCCGGCGGCTCGCGACGACCGCGACGACCGCGCGGGGTCGGCGGCGGCGTGGGCTCGGGCTCGGGCGTGACCTCGGGGGTTGGCTCGACGGCCTCTTCAGCGCCGGTCCCGGACCACCATGCGGGGCCCGTCGAGGTCGTGCTCGTCGTCGTGCTCGTCGTGCTCGTCGTGCTCGTCGTGCTCGTCGTGCTCGTCGTCGGGATGACGGGAGCGATCGAGCTGCTCGCCACGGGGACCACAGGTGCGGCACGCCGGTCCCACCATGCGTGCAGCGTCGTCGTCGTCTCGGAGCCCTCACCACGGCGCTGCCACCAGGCCCACCACGGATCATCTGCCGTGAGAGGCCGCTCGGCGCTGCTGCCAGAGGCCGCGGTCGTCTGCGGCACGCCGCCCCGGAGGGAGATCGTGAACGCGGCCCGCTGTCGGCGCTGACGGAAGCGAGGGAACTGGATGGTCTGCATGCGCTCTTGCAGGCAGGTCACGAGCTCCGGCGTGTTCGGAGCGACACCGATCTCGTCCGGAGTTCCGTCGTTCTCGAGGATGAACACGAGGCGCACCTGCCCGAGCACCGGGTTCCTGGTGACCTCGCCCGCGACGCACTCGCGCAGCGCGTCGGCGTGCTCTGCGAAGGTCTGGTTGATGGCCTCCTGCGAGAGCCGGGACGGAAGCGAGGCCTCCGCGTGCTGGGCCGCTTCTTCCAGCGCCTGCTGCGCATCCGCGGCCTCGCGCGCGGCCAGCTCCTCGGCGGCGTGCTGTTCGGACTCGTAGAGCCCGTTGATCGACGTCGACAGCGCCGCCAGCGTCCGCCGCTCGCCCGCCATCGACGTGAGAAGCGCGCGCCCCTCCGGCCCGCCGTAGCGGAAGATGCCGGTCGCTGCCCAGTTCAGCGCGTCCGAGTTCTCCGCGAACACGGAGTCGGCGTGGTAAAACACGAGGAACGCTCGGAGCGCCGGCACGACCGAGGCGTCGCCCATCTCCGCGATCGCCTGGACGACGACCGGCAGCACGGCAGCCGGCGTCTCGTGGTCGTTCATCTGCTGGACCAGCTGCGGGACCGCCGCCGTCGCGTGCATCTCGAGGAGGGACGGAACGATGACCTCGAGCGGAGGCGCCTGCGTGTCCTCGATGAAGTCGTAGCGCCTACCGAGGGCCTCGATGAGGTACTGCGGGCCGCTTCGACGCGACTGCAGGGCCGTCGCGATCGACTCGCGCAGCGACCCGGGCATCGAGCGCTGCGCATAGAGATCGAGCAGGTCGCGCGTGACCTCGGGGTCCTGGATCTCCGCGAGCTGCTCGACCGCGTACGCGCGCGCAGGAACGAGGCGATTGTCGGGATCGAGGACGAGCTGGTTGAGGCTCTCGCGCAGCGGAGGCGCAGCGGCCGTGGACGGAGCCCCGCCCGCGAACCCGGCCACGTCGAGGTCGACCGACGCGAGCTCCATACCGCCGCCACCGCTCCAGCGGTCGCTCCCGCTGACGGGGTCGATGAGATGCATCTGGCCCTGCTCACCCACGGTGAACAGCCCGTGCTCGAGCGCCTCGGCGCCGATGATGTCCTCCTCGACGATGCGAGACCAACGCAGCGTGCCGTCGAGGTCGTAGGCGAAGACGTAGCGGTAATAGACGAAGTAGTACGTGTCGCCCGCGATCCGCACCTCAGCCGGATCGCTCGTCGGGGCCGCTGCGAAGTACACGCGGATCCGGCCACGCGCCGATCGGGTCCCGGGCTTCGGCAGGAAGCCATCGTCGTAGATGTCGGGATCGCGCGGGAGGTCGCCGAGCGGCACGTCGATGTGCGTCGACTCCTCGCGCGTGCCGCTCGCCGAACGGTGGGTCAGCCGATAGATCCCCTGGTGGCCGTAGTAGATGCCCGTCGGGTCCTGGAAGATCCACGCGATGACGTCGTCCGTCGATCGGAGGCGCGCGAGCTCGGTCCCCGTCTCCTCGTCGAGGACGGCGATGTTCTGCCGCTCCCAAGGGACCATGACCATGCCGCCCAGCGC
>JBBSAT010000357.1:0-7564 GCA_038252025.1 Polyangiales bacterium
GCTCGGTCTCGACCGCCACGCGGTCGGCGCGCGAGACGGGCTCGATAGGCTGCGACATGCGGCTGGCCGTCACGTCGAGCGGATCGCGCTCGCCGAGCTGCGCGCGGAGGACGCGAGCGACCCCGAGACGAAGGCGCTCGCGCTCTACGAGGCCGCGCGCATCCATGCGGAGCGCCTCGGCAACGTGCCCGAAGCGATCGGTGCGCTCGAGCGCGCGGTCGCGCTGCGGCCGGACGATCCGCTGCTCCTCGAGGATCTCACGCAGCTCTACGAGCGCGCCGGTCGCAAGGCCGATCTCGTTCGCGCCCTCGGCACGCTCGAGACGCGCACGAAGAACGTCGCCACGAAGACGGCGATGCTGCACCGCATCGGTCTGCTCACGGTCGAGCTCGAGCGGACGGATGAAGCGCTCGCTGCCTTCCGTTCAGCCCTCGCGCTCAGCCCGGCCCATGCGCCGACGCTCGCGGCGATCGAGCCGCTCTTTCGCGCGCGGGAGGACTACCGCGGGCTGCTCGAGGTCTGGGCCGCCGAGGCCGAGGCCGTCACGACCGACGGCGCACGTGCGTCGGCCTACGCGCGCATGGGCGAGATCTCGGACGCGAAGCTGAAGGACGCGGACCGTGCGATCGAGTGCTTCAACCGCGCGCTCACCCTCAGCCCTGGCGATGCGCGCGCGTTCACTGCGCTGGCGCGGCTCTACGGCGCGGCGGGCAGGCATCGCGACCTCGTCGAGCTGCACGAGCGCGCGATCGATCGCGCGGTCCACGACGCACAGCGGATCGCCCATCTCTTCCGCATCGGTTCCCTGTGGGAGCACGAGCTCGGCGCGCCCGCGATGGCCGCGCAGGTCTACCGCCGCGTGCTCGCGCTCGAGCCGCGCAATCTGTCGGCGATCCATGCGCTCCAGCAGGCCCTCGAGACGGCCGGGAGCTACCCGGAGCTCGTCGAGGCGCTCGATCTCGAGCTCAAGGACACGACGGACGCGACGCGGCGGCTCGAGCTCGGCAACGCCGCCGCAACGGTGGTCCTCGAGCACGTCGGCGATCCGCAGGCGGCGGCGCTCCGCTTCCGGAAGGTGCTCGAGAAGAGCCCGCAAGATCCCGTCGCCCTCTCCGCGCTGGGCCGCATCCACCACACGACCGGTCGGTGGGACGATCTGGTCGCGATCCGCGAGGTGCAGCTCGCTGCGCTCCCGAAGGGTCCGGCGGCCGCCGAGCTGCTTCACTCGATGGGCGAGATCGTCGAGTCGAAGATCGGCAAAGAGGAGGCGGCGATCGGCTACTACCGTCGCGCGACGGAGGTCTCCCCGGGCCACGATCCTTCGCTCCGAGCGCTTCACCGCATCCTCGTGAAGCGAGCGTCGTGGAACGAGCTCGCCGACGTGCTCCAGAGCCAGGCGCACGCGACCGAGGACCTCGCGGCCAGGGCGGTCCTCCTCTATCGCGCAGGCGCGATCCTCGAGGAGCACGGCGATGCCGGCGCGAACGGTGCGGACTCCGACAAGATCACGAAGAAGTACCACGCGTCGCTCCTCGCGGCGCCGCGCTACCGGCCGGCGATCGAGGCGCTCAGTCGCATGCTCGATCGTCGCGGCGAGTGGCAGCTCCTCGTCGGTCATCTCGGCCTCGAGCTCGAGGGCAACGATCACGAGCGCGCTGCCGCGATGCTGTTCCGCCAGGCGGAGGTGCTCAGGCATGCGCAGGACGATCGTAGCGCGAGCCTCGAGCGCTACGAGCTCTTGCTCGACGGCGAGCGCGGCCGGCTCGCTGCGATCCTCGCGCTCGAGCTCCTCTACGCAGCGACGCGGCCGCCGGCTGATCTGGCGCGGCTGCTCGTCATGAAGGCGGGCCTCGAGCTCGGAGAGGAGGTGCGCTCGGCGACCTTGGTCGATCTCGCTCGCTTGCAGGCAGCCGACATCGAGCTCGGCGATCCGAAGTCGACGCTCGATGGAGGGTTCGGCGCGGCGCCCGAGCGAGCGGTGTCGGACCGCACGGTGCTGGACCGCACGGTACTGGGCGCGCTCGAGCTCCTCGCGCTCGGAACGCGCGATCTCGAGCTGCTCTCGCGTCTCGACGAGCGGCTCGCGATCATCGCGGGCGATCCCGTCATCGCCGCGCGACACCTCACGCGGCGCGCGCTGCGGATGGCATCGAGCGATCCAGCAGGCGCGCGCGCTGCGTTCGACCGCGCGCTGGAGAAGGACCCCGAGTCTCTCATCGCGATCCGTGGGCTTCAGCGCGTCGCGCGCGCAGCCGACGACACGGCGGCGACGGCGGACGTCCTCGGACGCGAAGCCCGCTGGACGGGCGCACCGGGTCGCGCTGCCGACCTCTTGCTCGAAGAGGCGCACATGCGCTCGGAGACGCCTGGAGGGATGGAGCGCGCGATCGAGTGCCTGTCGCGTGCGCTCGACCTCTGTCCCGATCACGCGCCGGCCGCAGTGGAGCTCGAGCGGCTCCTGGTCGAGCGCGGTGAGGTGCAACGCGCGATCGACATCCTCTCGAAGGCCGCCACGGCGGCGAAGGATCCGGCGCGCGTCGTCGGGCTCCTCCGCTCGGTCGCGGCGCTCGAGGCGCGCTCTACCGATCCGGCCGCCGCCATCGGCACGATGCGTCGCGCGCTCGCGATCGCGCCCGACGATCTCGTCTCCATCGACCGGCTCGCCGAGCTCCACATCCAGGCCGGCCAGTGGCCCGAGGCGGTGCCCCATCTGGAGAAGATCGTCAGCCTCGGCAAGAGCTCGCCGGAGCTGCTGTCGGCGCATCTCCGTCTGGCGCAGGCCTTCGCGCGGACGCCAGACGGTCTCGAGCGGGCCGGGACCGAGCTCGATCGAGCGCTCGCGATAGCTCCCGATCATCCCAGCGCGTTGCGCTGGCTGATCGACGTGAAGCGCCGCGGTGGTGATCTCGACGGTGCAAGGCACATGGCGCAGCGCCTGGTGAACGCGACGCGCGCGACGGACGGCGATGCGCTCGTCGCGCTCGCGCACGTCGAGCGAGACCGCGGCGACGCTCCGCGTTACCTCGAGCTGCTCGCGACCGCGGTCTCCGTGGCCGGCCCTTCGAGCGCTGCGGGCAAGGAGCTGTCCGAGGCCGCCGAGCGTCCGACGATCGCCAAGACCTACGCCGACGCGCTCGCTCGATATCTGCAGCAGGCGACCTTGCCGAAGCCCGCGCGGGTTGCCGCGATCCTCGCGCTCGCGCGAGTCTATGGCGAGCGCCTCGGCATGGGCGCGGTGGCGATCCGGACGCTCGACGAGGGGCTCGCCACGACCGACGCCGATCCGGCGATCGGCGAGGAGCTCGCGCAGACGTTCCGGGCCATGGGCAAGCTCGAGGACGGCATCGAGGTGCTGCAGAAGCTCCTCGCGCGACAGCCGGGCGGCGTCGGGATCTGGCGCGCGCTCGGGAGGCTCTCCGGCGAGGCGGGGCGAAGCGCGGAGGCCCGGCTCGCGCTCGCTCCGCTCGTGGCGCTCGGCGCGGCGAGCGCGGAGGAGCTGTCGGCCGTCCAGAAGAGCGAGCGACGCGGCCTCGAGCTCGGCGCCGGAGCGTTCGGACCGAGCACGATCGCGGAGCTCGGCGATCGCGAGCTCGTCTCCCCGGCGACGCGCCTCTTGGTCGCGCTGAACGACGTGATCCGGAAGCTCGACCCCGACGCGGCCAAGCAGGCGCTCGCCGCGCGAAGCCCGGGTCGCGGGACCGAGCGCACGCGCACGCTCGTGGCTCAGCTCAGCGCGGTGTTCGGCGCGAAGGACTTCGACGTCTTCGTGGTCGAGGACGCGGCGCCGGTCGCCACGGTCGCGCTCGCGGACCCGCCCGCCGTCGTGCTGACGAGCGCGCTCGAGCGAGGGCCCGCGGCGCGCCACACGTTCCTGCTCGCGAGGGCCGTCGCGTCCATCTCGGCGAAGACGTATCCCGTCGAGGCGATGTCGAGCGATGCGCTCGCGCTACTTCTCGCGGGCGCCGGTCACATGGTCGCGAGCGACCACGCGATCGATGTCTATGACATCGCCGATCTCCAGGAGGAGTCGCGGCGCATCAAGAAGGCGCTCCCCTGGCTCGGAAGCAAGCCCGTGACCGAGGCAGCGACGGCGTTCGCCTCGGCTCCTCCGCTCGACGTGGCGACGTGGGCGCACGCGGTTCGGTGCGCACACTCGCGCGCTGCAGCGCTCGTCACCGGCGATCTCGCGGAGTCGATCGCCGCGCTCGCCGCCGTGTTCCCGCCCGCGCCCGGCGCCAGGGCGCACGAGACCGCGTATGCGGCCGACCTGCTCACCTTCTGGGTCTCCCCCCAGGCGATGGCTGTTCGGCGGCGCCTCGGTCTGGCCTGAGGCATCCTCTCTGCGATGACCGACACCATCGCTCTCGGAGATCTCGAGGTACGCCGGCTCGGCTATGGCGCCATGCGCCTGACCGGCGAAGGCATCTGGGGTGAGCCGCGCGATCCCGGCGAGGCGCGCGCCGTGCTGCGCCGCGCGATCGAGCTCGGCGTTCAGCTCATCGACACGTCCTGGTACTACGGCCCGTGGGTCAGCAACCGGCTGATCGTCGAGGCGCTGCACCCGTATCCGGCGGACCTCGTGATCGCGACGAAGCTCGGCGCGAGGCGTCCGCCCGACAAGAGCTGGGTGGCTTACAACCGGCCCGAGGAGCTCGTCAGCGCGCACGAGGAAGACCTGCGCTCGCTGCGGCTCGCGTCGAGCCACGTCACTCACTTCCGCGCCCTGCCAGGGTCCACCGTGCCGTTCGCGGAGTCGCTCGGTGCGCTCGTCGAGATGAAGAACCGGGGCCTCATCCGGCACGTCGCGGTGAGCAACGTGACCGTGGCCGAGCTCGAGACGGCGCGCGCGATGACCGAGATCGTCGCCGTGCAGAACCTCTACAGCGTGGCGCACTCGGGAGACCGCCGCGTACAGATGCACGGGCCGCCCGTCACGGAGCCGCCCGACGCCGTGCTCGCGGCATGCGAGGCGCACGGGATCGCGTTCCTGCCTTTCTTCCCGCTCGCGATGGGCGCGCTCGGGAAGGGCCACGCAGCCCTCGACGCCGTGGCCGCGTCGCACGGCAAGACACCGGCGCAGATAGCGATCGCCTGGCTGCTCGCGCGCTCGAAGGTGATGCTGCCCATCCCGGGCACGAGCCAGCGCGCGCACCTCGAGGAGAACTGGGCGGCGCGGGACATCGTGCTCACGCCGGAAGAAGTGCGCGCGATCTCCGGCGGTTGACGCTCGCCGGTCGCCAGCGAGCGGATGGTTCGGTCGCGCTCAGATCACGAGCACGCCGCACGGGAACGTCGCGGTCAGCCCGCCGCCCGAGGTGAGGAGCTCGTCACAAGCCGTCCCCGTGATCTCGATGTGTGTGCCGTCCACGGCGTGCCACCCGTTGGGGTCGTCACACGGGAGGAGCCGGCCACCGAGACGCACCTCCCCGGTGCAGGCAGCCGTGGGGTCGATCATCCCTTCGAGGCGAACGTCGCAGGAGACGACTCCACCGACGATCATGCCGAGAGCCGAGCTGAGCGCCGCGGTATCGGTCGCGACGTAGAAGGGCGCGTCCGTGCCCGCCGGCGAGCCGACGCCCGCGTTGGCGAGGGCCTGGAGGTGCGCGTTCGAGACGTCGACGCCGACACTGATGACGAACGTCTCGATGCCCGTCGAGAACGCGTGCTGGACCGCCGCGACCGAGAGCGCTCGTCCGCGCACTTCGTCGTTCCCGTCCTCGCAGGTGTCGGGCTCGCCATCGGTCGCGAGCACGAAGATCGTCGGCTCGGTCGGATGGGTGACGATCTCGTCGATGCGCGTGAGGATCGCCTCGATCGACTGACCGGTCGGCGTGCCGCCACCGGGGGCCTGCCCGTCGTACACGGTGCGGATCGGCGTGAAGTTGGTGAGCTCGGCCGGCACGAGCGTCAGCGATGGGCACATCCGACTCTGCTCGTGATAGAGCGCCAGCCCGAAGCGCACGTTGTCCTGGAGCATGAACACCAAGCCGCCCGGGTTGTCGAGCAGCGCCCCGTGGACCGCGTCCCAGCGCGAGACACCGGAGCCCGGGGGGAACTCGTTGGTCCCCATGCTGCCGGACTGGTCGACGATCAGGACGACGTTCGGCGTCGCGAGGGTCGCCCCGACGTTCACCGACGCACACGTGTTGTCCGGGAGCGGCGCATCGACGGGCCCTACGTCCGGGCCGGCCTCGCGGCCGCTGTCGACGGTGCCTCCGATGCAGTGTCCGTCTGTGCTGCAGGTCCCTCCGCCTGCGCAAGGGACGGTGGCCGAGCACTCGGCGGTGCACCTCATGTCGGTCCCACAGAAGAAGCCTCCCGGGCACACGGACGTGGCGTTGCATGGCCGACCGCAGGTGATGGGTGGCGAGGCGGAGCCACAAGGGCCCGAGCCGGTCTGCCCTGCGCAGTCGCAGCCGACGAGCGAGAGCGCGAGCGCGGCACACACCAGGAACCCGGAACACGTCTCGAGCCTCATGTGGACCTCCAGGACGAGAGTATGCCGTCCGTGGGGTCTCGCCCAACTCCGAAAAGCCCGACAGGTCTTCTTCCTTCGGCGAGGTCCGAAATGGGACATCGCGCCACGACGTGGTCCAGCGGCCTATGGGCCCTGCTCGTCATCCGGTCTGCCCCACTCGCGGAGAGAGCGCGCACGAGAGAGCAACGCCCCGCCCCACTTGCCGCGGAGCACGCGCTGGCTGGGGTAGATGCCGCCGTGTCCGGTGAGCACGTAGGCCAGCACACAGACGATCACCGCGTGGGGGAACATCGCGCCGCCGAGCAGCTCGACGGCCATGATGGAGAGCGCGAGGGGCGCGTTGGAGGCAGCCGCGAACACCGCCGCGAGGCCGACGCCCGCGCCCATGTCGATCGGTAGGCCCATCGAGCGGGCGAGCACGCTGCCGAGCGCGGCGCCGACGAAGAAGAGCGGCGTCACCTCGCCGCCGAGAAAGCCTGCGCCGAGCGTCACCGCCGTGAACACGAGCTTCGCGGCGAACGCGTAGACGGGCAGCTCGGGGTCCTCGAACGAGCGCACGATCGTCGGCACACCGAGGCCGAGATAGTCGCTCGTGCCGATGAGCTGCCACATCACGACGACGGTGAGCCCACCCAGCATCATGCGGAGAGGCAGCCTCGTGACGCGCTTCTCGAGCGCGAGCTTGATGCCGTGCGTGAGATCGACGAACGCGCGCGTGGTCAGCGCGATGACGACGGCGAAGAGCACCCACTGGAGCACCAGGAGAGGTGTGAGCGGGAGCGCGTGCACGACGGGATACGCGGTGTGCTGGATCCCGACGCCGCGCGTGACCATGTCCCCCACGACCGACGCGACGAGCGCGGGGATGAGCGCCTCGTACTCGATGCGTCCGAGCACGATGAACTCGAGGCCGAAGACGGCGCCGGCGATGGGCGTGCCGAAGACGCTGCCGAAGCCGCCGGCGACGCCCGCCACGAGCAGCTGCCGGCGCACGGGCCCGGAGACGCGAAGCCGGTGCGCGATCGCGTCGGCGAAGCTCGCGCCCATCTGCACGGCGGTGCCCTCGCGTCCGGCGCTGCCGCCGAA
>JBBSAT010000358.1:0-7522 GCA_038252025.1 Polyangiales bacterium
CCGTGATGCGGCCGCCCCACGGGTCGTAGAGATCCGACGGGCCGACGTCTTCGATCGCGACGGCGACGCGATCGTTGGCGAGGATGAACTCGCCGCTGCCCCAGCGCTGGAGCCCGCTCGGGAAGTCCGGCAGCGCGGCGCGGTCGATGCGTCCAGCGCGCGCCTCCGTGGGCCCTGCGCCGAGCGGGTCGGGATGCCCGGTCGGATCGCCGATCGGAATCGTCGGGATCGTCTCGCAGACCACGGCGGCGTCGGGGCCGCTCGTTCCGCCGTCGTCCATCGCTGCGTCCGTCATCGGCGACGACGAGGTGCAAGCAGCGACCGAGCTCAGGGCGAAGGCGAACGCGAAGCGATTGCGTGACATGCGCTCCAGCCTACGCCCGTCAGGACGCGGCTGAAACACCGCTCGACCCCGAGCGGCGCGGTCGCACCCGTCGGCCGCGGGCGTCCCCTTCGCTGCGAGTGATGTTCGGCGCGCTCGGGCGGACCGCATGCGCCCAGGATCACGAGGCCCGTTCCGAAGGAGGCGCGAGGCACGCTGGCACCGAGGCGATTGTGCTCAACGCGGGCGCCGGAATACCTGTACCGTCGAGCGATGCGGCTGTGGATCCTCGTCCTCGGGATCGCGGTATGGGCGGCCGGCGGCTGCTCGCTCGCGCGAACGGTCGGAGGCGCGCCGAGCGGAGACGACGGCGGGACGGGCGAGATCGACGCGGGGCCGGGTCATGACGCAGGCCCACCGATCGACGCGTGGGGCGACATGGACTCCGGCCCACAGGTCGATGCATGGAGCGCCGGGGAAGATGCGTTCGTGCCGACGGAGGACGCGTTCGTACCGACCGAGGATGCGTACATGCCTCCGGTCGACGCATACACCGCGCCGGACGATGCGTGGATGCCGCCCGGGTGCGAGGCGACCTACTCGGGCGTGTATGCGGGCTACCACGCTTGCGAGGAGACGGAGACGACGTGCGCGTTCGTCGCCCACCTCGACCATGGAGACACGTGCAGCTCGGTGTGCAGGGCCGGCGCGGGCGGCTGCGTCGGCGAGTATCAGAACGGCAATAGCGCGTCGTCCTGCACGCGAGGCACAGACGACGGATGCTCGAGGGGAATCGGCTCGTCGGGTCCGGCGGTCAATCACATCTGCGTCTGCGCGCGCTTCTGACGCAGACCCAGAGTCGGCTCAACGAGCCAGCGCAGGAGCGATCGCGGCGTCGATCTGCTCGAGCGTCACCGGGCTTCCGCGCAGGTGCGAGTCGATCCCCGTCCCGATCTCGCGCGGGAAAGGTTCGGGCTCACCCCCGGTGAGGTTCGCTTCGAGCACGACCTCGCCGGTAGCGGTCCGGATCGCGCGCAGCGCAGCGAGGGGGCGCTCCCGAGAGATCGTGAGCGGCGTACCGTCGGCTTCGTCGGGTCCATCCAGAGACCTCGGCCCTGAGCGCGGCCCGGCAGCGCCGGCCGTGACCTCAGCCGCCGTGCTGCCTCAGGGCGCTCGCCATCCCGGCGAGGAGCGACGCGGGATCGTGCTCGTCGAAGAAGTAGCGGAAGCGATCGGTGTGGGCGACGACCCCGCTCATCGACGTGCCGTCGGCCCCGAGGAAGTGCGTGCGCGGCACGTAGCCGCCGTCGAGCGCGTAGCGTCCCGCCACCTCGCGCTGTTCGTCCGAATCGACGCGGATCATCACGAAGCTCCGCGACGCCTCGACGACGCGCGGGTCCTCGAACACGTGGCTGTACGTGCGGCAGTGCGGGCACCAGTCCGCCTGGATGACGAGGCAGACCGGACGGTCGGTCCGCTGCGCGCGGGCGAGGCCCTCGTCGTACGACTGCCAGTCGATCTGCGCCTCGTTCCAGCCATCGCGCGAGGGCTCCGCCGCGACGGCGCGCTCGGGCGTCACGGGCGCGGGCGCCTCTGCCTCTGGGACCTCGCGGGCGCCGCGCGGTGCCGCGCCGCGAAAGGTCGGAGCGGCGGGCTGGCATGCGACGGTGATCGACGCGAGGACGAGGACGATGGGAAGGTTGCGCACGGGACTCCTGCAGCGGGCAGTGTAGCGTCGCGCCGAGCCAGGCGAACGCCGCGACGCTCTTCGAGACGCGGATCGCTCAGGTGAGTCGGGGCGCGTGGCCACTCGGGCTCCCCCCGGAGCTCGAGCTGACGTCGGGGACGATGGGTGAGCCACGCGTTCCCGTCGGCCTCGATCTGATGCTCGCTCAGGACGGACGCGTCACCCTGGACGGCCGGCTCGAGCCGAACATCGAGGCGCTGCGATTGGATGTCGAGACCATGCGGCGGAACTGGGGCATCCTCCATCCGCGCAGCGCGGGGCCGCGAGGTTGCCCTCTTCGCCGATCGGCGCGCCCAGGTCAGCGACGTTCGGGCGTTGGCTCGAGCTGAAAGCTCGAGCCCTGATCGAGATGCTACCGTCGCGCCATGTTCGTCGTCGCGATCCGCTGCCCGCTACCGCCCGTGCTCGGCTCGGCTCCGCGAGCGCTCCTCCGGGTGATCGGCTCCTCGCCGTGACGCGCGCCTGGATCGTCGTGGACCTCGGCTTCGGTGACTCGGGCAAGGGCACGCTGGTCGACTTCCTCGTGCGCGACCGCGGCGCGCGGCTCGTCGTGCGCTGGAACGGCGGCGCGCAGGCGGGCCACGGCGTCGTCACCCGCGAAGGCAAGAGCCACGTCTTCTCGCAGCTGGGCTCCGGCTCGTTCGTGCCAGGCGTGTACACGCACCTCGCCGAGCCCGTGGTCTTCCACCCGAGCGCGCTGCTGGTGGAGAACGCGCACCTCGTGTCGCTGGGCGTGCGCGATGCGCTCGACCGATTGAGCGTCGCAGAGAGCGCGCGCGTGATCACGCCCTTCCATCAGGCGGCCAATCGCTTGCGAGAGCTCGCGCGCGGAGCGGCGCGACACGGCAGCTGCGGCGTCGGCGTGGGCGAGACCGTGCGCGACTCGCACGAGGCCGGCCCCGAGGTCGTGCGGGCTCTACATCTTCGGTCTCGAGGCCGCGCGCTTCGCGACGCCGCGCTTCGTGCTCGCGAGCGCATGCACGCCAGCGTGACCGAGGAGATGCGCGCGCTTCGTGGTCGTCCCGATGCGGATGCGGAGATCGCCGTGCTCGAAGAGCGCGAGGTCGTCGATCGCTGGCTCGCGCTCATCGCACCGTTCTCACCCGACCACGTGATCGAGGACGACGCCATCGATGGCGCGCTGGCGCGAGAGACCTCCGTGCTCGAGGGAGCGCAGGGCGTGCTGCTCGATCAGGACGTCGGCTTTCATCCGCACACCACGTGGTCCTCGTGCCTCTCGCACGCAGCGCTCGCCTGGCTCGACGATCACGATCATCCGGGCGGACGCTCCACGCTCGGCGTGCTGCGCACCCACCTCACGCGGCACGGCGAGGGTCCTTTCCCCACGGAAGATCCCTCGCTCTCTCACGCGCTCACCGAGACGCACAACGACGAGAGGGGTTGGCAGGGCCGCTTCCGCGTGGGCTGGCCGGACCTGGCGCTCGCGAAGTATGCGCTCGCTGCGAGCCCGGTCGATGCGCTCGCGATCACACACCTCGATCGGCTGAAGACGCCCTCTCGCGCGGCGGCCCGATACGAGAACGTCGAGAGCTCGCAGCTCGTACCGGGCGACCTCGCGCACCAGGAGCGGCTCGGCATCGCGCTTCGATCGGCGCGGCCCGTGTACGACGACGCTCCGAGCGAGCCGAACGCCTACCTCGCGTGGCTCGCCTCGCAGCTCGAGACTCCGATCGCGCTCGGCTCGCACGGCCCGACCGCCGACGACAAGCGCTGGACCGCGCCCTGAGAGGCCGCGCCGCGCTGCTTCGTGCGGCGGCGCGACCAGAGCGCGAGGCAGAGGATCGCCACGCCGAGAGCCGAGCGATCGCGCACGGGCGCGCCGACGACCACGCAGCCGCAGCCGCTCACGGCGGCGGGCGGAGCTGCGCCGGCGTCGCGCGACGTTCCCGCGTCGCGACCGAGACCGCCGTCGGACGGAGGCACGCCGCCAGGCCCGCCCATGCTCGCCTCCGGCGTGTTGCTCGTGTGGCCGAGGTTCGCCCGCATCCCGTTGGGCCCTGGCTCCATCCCGAAGTCCGCCGCGGGATCCCCCACATCGATGCTCGGACTGTCCACGTCGTCCAGAACGAAGGCGCCGCTCGCCGGATCGAAGCGACCCCGGGTCGAGCGTACGTGGTAGTCGCCGCTCGCCGGATCGAAGAAGAGCGGGTCGGACGACAGGTTGCCCACACCATCGATCGCCTCCTCGCTGAGCGTGTAGGTCGCGGTGATCGTCGAGGTCGAGTCGGCCCAGAAGTCGTCACCCCCGTTGTCCCAGACGATGCTGTTCACCAACGTCACCGTGGACTGCGACTCGACGTACACCGCGTTCCCGTGCACGCCCGGACAGGGCTGGCTTGCGATGGTGACGCTCACGAGCTCGACGTGCGACGAGACGGTCGTGCCGTCGCCGTCGACGTAGAGGGCCGCGCCGCCCTCCGTGCCGCAAGCGTTGGCATAGAAGAGATCGTGGTCGAAGGTCGCCGTCGCCCCGTCGTCGACGAACGCGCCCGAGCCGACCGACTGAGCGTGGTTCCCCGTGAACACGTTGCGCTCGAAGGACGCCGTGACGCCCGCGCCATACACGATCACTCCGGCGCCCCAGCCATAGCCGATGATCACGCCCACTTCGTTGTTGCGGATCAGGTTGCCGCGCACGGTCACCATCGTCCCCGAGAGGTAGAGCCCACCGCCGTGGTCGTCGGAGGCCACGTTGTCCTCGACGAGGTTGTTCTCGATGAGCACCGTGGTGCACTGCGTCGCCATGCCCGCACCGCGCGCGCCGATGTTGCCTCGCACGGTGTTGCCGATGAAGCTCGCGTCGCAGTGCGACGCAGAGACGCCGCCGCCGATCATCGTCGCATCGCCGTTCTGCTCGATCACGTTGTCGCGGATCACCGGGCGGTTCGTCGTCGACAGGTAGTCGGCGTCGATGAAGACGCCGCGCTGACCGCCGCGGATGACGAAGCCCGCGAGGACACTGTCGCCCGACTCGAAGAGCGAGACGACTGGCCCCGCCAGCGTGCCCTCGATGATGCTGAGGACGTCGGGGCTTTGCGTCGCGAAGTCGGCCTCGTAGCCACCGAGGAGATGAACCTCCTTCGACGCGACCTCGATGGGTGTGTAGCTGCCGCCGGCCACGAGGATGTCGTCGCCGTCGGCCGCGGCGTCGATGGCCGGCTGCAAGCCGTCGAACGGCCGCGCGAGTGAGCCGTCACCCCCGCTCGCGGCGTCGTCATCGACGTAGAGCGTCGCAGCGCGCGCGGGCGCCGTGATCGCCAGGATCGAGACCACACAGACGATCAGCCGCCCCATCCCCGCAGGGTCGCACGACGGCCCGACCGCGTCTGCCGCCGATCGAGAGCCGGCGTTGCGACGTGAGGCTCAGCGCGAGCGACGCTTCGCTTGCCCGGATGTGGTCAGCCAGAACGAGTCGGCGCCGAGCCAGAGCGCAGCGTCGTAGGGAGCCCAGAGGACGTCTTCGATGGGCGTCGCGAGAGGGGTCGAGAGGTTCGTGAGCGAGCCGCCGCGAACGACCCACGCCTGCCCGTCGCGCATCGCGAGCGCGGCTGGCGACTCGATCCACGCGTCGACGTCAGTCCACGAAGCACCATCGAAGTGGACGAGCGCAGAGTTCCCGACGCGCCCGATGATCGCGCTGCGGATGAGCCAGACGTCGTCCAGTCCGTTCGCGACGAGCTCGTCGATGTCCCATTGCGTCGGGTACTCGAGGAGCGGAGCGTAGACGACGCTCCACGCACCGTCGTAGCGAAGGAGCCGCGCCTCGTCGACGGCGAGGAGCGCTACGCCTCGGCTCACGGCGAGCACGCGAGACACGTGGCTCACGTCCAGCTCGCTCGGGAGGGCGATGATGGCGAACGCACTGCCATCGTAGTGGCGTAGACCGTCCTCCGAGGCGAGCCAGACGTCGTCAGGGCCGCTGCCGCTCACGTCCGTGGCCGTCAGAGCATCGACGAACGTCCATCGCGATCCATCGAAGTGCTCGAGCCGAGCCTCGGTGCTCCATCGAAGACGATAGACGTCGCCCGGGCCAGAGCCCCATGCGCGATGCGTGTCGCTCCCGGCCCAGAGCGTCGGTGGGACCGTCCCCCAGGCCTCGGCGTCCATCGTGCCCGCGAACGGATCTGCGAGCGTCTCGCGCCACGCGTCGCCAGAGCGATGCGAGATCTGCTCCACGTCGTCCGCGTAGCACCACACGTCGTCTCCAACGCGCCAGGCGTACGCGCAGCGAACGCTCTGGGGGATGATCGTGTAGCGCGTGCCATCCCAGTAGGCGGACTCGCCGACGCTCGTGGTGGGGACGGGCACGGGCTCGACGGGCTGCCATTGCGTCCCGTCCCACTCGTGCGGTCCTCTCGCGTCGAGACGCAGCGTGCTGCCGACCCACTCGAAGCCCGGATACGAGCGCTGGTCCGGGATGGGCGAGCCCATCGGCGCCCACGCGTCGCCGTCCCGGCGCACCACCACCGCCGAGTCGATGGTGCCGTCGGCGGCGCACGTGAGGCTCGCAGCGAGCACCTCCCCTCCGGAGAGCGCGACGAGGCTGCCGCTCTCGATGCATCCCGGCGGCGCGTCGACGACGTGCGTCCAGGCTCCTGCGTCGTAGCGGAAGAGCTGTCTCCGATACACCGGGCCGTGGCGCGCCGCGTAGCCGCCATAGGCCCAGAGCACGCCGTCGTCGGTGCCGCGAAGCTCGACGATGAACGCGCCGTCGAGGACGGTCTCGGTCCACGCGCTCCCGTCGTGGTGCCAGACGCTCCCCGCATCGTCGGTCGCGAAGAGGTCACCCGGCCCGGCGATCCAGGCGGACGTGAGCGTGCGTGACGTCGGGACGGCCTGCGGCTCCCAGCCGCCATCACGCCATCGCGCGAACCATCCGTCCGCGCCGATCGCGAAGACCTGATCGAGCGCGGCGCCACCCACGAGGGTGACCGGTCTGCCGCGCACCCAGCACCACTCGCCTTCGGCGCAAGAACGCGGGGTCGTGTCGTCCGGTGGATCGATCGCCGCGTGGCTCATTCCGCAGCCGCTCAGCAAGACGAAGCAAAGAAGGGTACGCATCGGGCCTCCTGGAGCGGAGCGCTTCGCGCCCGTCTCGTGAGGGACGATCCTGGCTGGCGCCCTCCCACTCGTAAATGCACGAGGGCGCACGGAGGCTGTGCGAAAATCCACCGGGCCGAACGGCCTCGCCCTACGTGCGCTCGCGGCCATGCGGCGTGTCGAGCCGCAGCTGGGGGCCGACCGGCACGATCCGCGACGGGTTC
The DNA here is from genome assembly GCA_038252025.1 of Polyangiales bacterium. Classification (GTDB taxonomy): domain Bacteria; phylum Myxococcota_A; class Polyangia; order Polyangiales; family Sandaracinaceae; genus JBBSAT01. The sequence goes on from JBBSAT010000358.1 coordinate 7,355, forward strand.
ACCGTCGGCTGGCTCCAGTAGTAGTGGAGCTTGATCTCGTCGAGGTCGCAGGTCTCGCGCACGGCCGGGCGCTGATAGACGTCGCGCAAGAAGCCGTAGAGCGCGGGGTAGTCGGCGATCCGGCGCACGTTGCACTTGAAGTGCGCGTGGTAGACGACGTCGAAGCGC
>JBBSAT010000359.1:0-7472 GCA_038252025.1 Polyangiales bacterium
CCGAAGCGGCTGGCGCGCGTGATGCGATTCCAGGGCGTGATCGAGCGGATGAGCGAAGGGCAAGCGCCCGACTGGGCCGCGCTCGCGATCGACCTCGGGTACGCGGACCAGTCGCACCTCGTGCGCGACTTCGCTGCGTTCGCAGGCCTCGCGCCGTCCGCTCTGATTCCAACGCGGCGCTGAGCGCGTGCGTACGGGCGTCGTCTGGTAGGCTGCAGCGGCTCTTCACGAAGGAGATCGAGCGATGGAACGCCTGCATCCTTGCCCCATTTGCGCGAGGCACCTTCGATCGTCCGAGCGCGCGTGCCCTTTCTGCGGCGCGTCCCTCGCGAGCGCGACGCCTTCGCTGCCGAGCGCCGGAGGCCGTCTCGGACGCGCCGCGCTCTTCGCGTTCCGCGCGACCGCCGTGGCCGCGCTCGGAACGCTCCCCGCGTGCGGTGACGATCAGAACGAGCCGCCGCCGCCGATCACGACGCCGCCTGAAGAGACGATAGCGCAGCCCTACGGCGCGCCGCCCGAGCCACCGCCGCCGGTCCCGCAGCCGCCCGTCCCGCCGCCACCGGTCGTGCCCGACACCTCGATCGCGCAGCCGCTCCTTCCGCAGGATTCCCCCGTCGAGCCGGATCCGACGCCGCCTCCCACGCACGATCACGAGCACCACCGCCGCCCGCCGCGCACGGTCGCGGTCCCGGCATACGGCATCTCGCCGCACTACGGCCCCGGCGGCCCCGACGACATCGAGTGAGCGCGTGACCAGAAGCTGGTCTCGCCTTCCCCGACAGCGCTACGAGGGGGTGGAGCGCCGTGCGAGCGCCGCGCGTGCATCCAAGCGCAGGCTCCGGTGCGCGATGCGACCGCCGATCGCGTGCTTGCAGCTCGGGCAGCGCGTCGCGACCTCCGGGATCGCCCGCGCGCAGTCCGAGCACTCGTCGACGGCGACCTGCCCGCCGAGCATGGCGCCGAAGACCGCGCCGACGAGCACGACCGCGAAGAGAAAGAGAGTGGCGTCGTCTGTCGCGAAGAACATGGTGCGCACGAAGATGCCGAAGAACAGCGCTCCGAGGGCGCCCAGAGTCGCGCCCAGCGCGGTGCTCGCGCGACGGACGCGGAAGACGGCTGTCTCGGGCTCGCGCGCGCCGATGTCGTCGTCGTCGTCGTCGTCCTCGCTCTCCGCGGCGGGCATCACTTCGGCAGGCGTCAGCGTCTCTTCGGGCTCCCACTCGCTCACGGGCGGCAGGCCGAGCCGCGTGATCAACGCCTCGCGCTCGAGGGCTTCCAGCTCGGCTAGCACCTCGCCGCGTCGATCCTCGGGAAGGCACGCGAGCAGCGCCTCGCGACGCTCGCCGTCGATCGCCCGCGTGACGAGCTGCACCGCGAGCAGGAACGACGCCTCCGCCGGCGAGAGCGCGCCGTGGGAGACGTGCGCCCACTCCGTGACCGGTTGTCGGCTCCGAACGCGCTCCGCTTGGCGATACTGGTGCGCGCCCGCCGTCGCGATCACGCCGAGCCCGACGTACATCGCGTAGACCGACGCCTCGCGCTTCTCGTCGTCGGTGTCGGTCGGCGTCAGCTGCAGCTTCGCCAGCGCTTCGCGATACGGCGCGCCCCCCCTCCGCGCGCGTCGTTCGAACATCGCCGCACGCGCGATCTCTTGCGTGGTGGCGAAGAGGGCATCGTCCGCGCGGCCGAGCGCCGTGCACGAGAGAAAGACCTGGCCCTCCTCGATGCACGCGAAGTCGACGCGCGTCTCGGGAAGCATTGCCTTAGAGCTCGCCGCGCCTTCGCCCAGCGTCACGTCGACGCCATAGCCGTCCTCGAAGCGCGCATACACGAGCAGATGGCTAGCGATGCGCGCGACCCCGTCCGCCGTCCGCGTGAACGGATCGGGAAAGCAGGTCTCGTTCGGCAGCGCGATGAACCCGCGATAGAACGGACTCGGATCGGCGCGGACGAAGCCAGCGAGGAGGTCGAGCAACGCGTCACGTTCGGTGTCTTGTAGTGGTCCCACGCGAGACCGCAGTGCAAGCCCCGCACCGACGGGGCGGATCACGATGCTGCGATGTCGTGTGCCCTGGGGCGCGCAACAGTCACGCGAGACGGTCACGCGAGACGGTCACGCGAGACGGTCACGCGAGACGGTCACGCAGCCCCGCGGGGATGCCACCTCGGAGGCTCGCCCGCAGCGAGGTGCCCCTGCGAGTCTGCCTCTCCTGCGCATTCCCCTCGCGATCCTCCACGCCGCCGCCACTCTGACGCAGCTCGTGCCGATCTGGGAGCTCGAAGGCTACGCGTCACGAAGAGACGAGCGCTCGGACGCACAGCTCGCGCGCATGGCCGTGGTCGAGGCGCGAGCGCTGGCGCTCCTCGATCGCGCGCTGCCTCTGCACCGGCGAGGGAACGCCGTCGCCCGAATCGGAGTACGGCGGCCCGCCCCATTGGCGAGGCGGCGAGCGGTCGACGTGCGCGCCCAGCGAGGATGAATACTCGCCTTCGCAGAACGAAGCCGAGGACGAGGACGACGTGCCCGATCCGTAGAAGGCCACAACGAGCGTGGGCGCAGCCGGCGCGCCTCCGAGGCAGCGTTCCGGAGCCGCGGGCCTCAGGGCGAGAGGCGCAGCTCCACGTGCAGCGGGAAGTGATCCGACGTCGTCACGGTGCGATCGATGGCGCCGCCCTCCACGTCGAAGCCGCGCGTCCACACGTAGTCGAGGTGCCGGCCGCTCGCGTGCGTCGGGCCAGAGTCACCGAGCACCTCGAACGCGTCGACGAACCCGGAGCGCATCAGCACGACGCGCTCCGGCGCCGTCGGGTACCAGGTGTTGAAGTCGCCCGCGACGATGCTCGGTCGATCGCACGCGCTCGCCTGGAGCGCGTCCAGCATCTCCTCGACCTGCACCACGCGCAGCGCGCCCAGCACGTCGTTGCTCTCGAAGTGCACCGCGTGCACGCGCGCCCATCCGTCGCCGACCGGGATCTCGGCGGAGAGGACGATGCGCTGGCCGAGGCGTGGCTCGGAGTCGTTCGCGAACCAGCGCGGTCCATTCCCGAAGGGTCGGATCGGCAGGGCCTCACTGCATCCGAGACGCCCGCGACTACGACACCCGTCGCGGAGCGGCTTCGTTCAAGGCTCCGAGTGCTCGGCGAGGCGTTGCTGGACGGCTTGCGGGCGATCCGCAGCGACATCGCACACAACGCGGGTCCGAGCTGGGTCGGGCCGGTGGTCGACGTCTCTGTACCCGGACTCGATGCGCGTCAGCTCGAGGGGGCACTCGACATGCACGGCGTCGCCATCTCGCGCAGCTCGGCGTGTCGCAGCGAGCAGGATGGCGGCTCGGAGATAGTCGCGGCTGCATTCGCCGACGAGCCGTGGCGTGCGCGTTGCTCGACGCGCTGGAGCTTGGGATGGTCGAGCGCGCGCCCGGACGTGGACGCAGCGATTGCCGCATTCGCTGCGGTCGCTGGCTAGCCGAGCCGTTCGCGCAGCCGCGCACCGGCGCCCGCGTCGGTGACGAGCGAGACGCGATCGCGCTCGCCGGTCGCGACGACGCCGAGCCCGTCGATGATACCGATCGCATGCTGCTGGCCGAGCCGATGGAGCTCGGGCTGCAGCGCGAGCAGCTCGGCGAGCGAGCGCTCGAGCTCGACCACGTCGCCCGCGAGCGATGGCCGCACGGTGTGCGGCCTCGGCTCGGCACGCTGCAGCGCATCGACGAGCCCCGCGAAGTCTTCGTGCGCCAGCTCGATGCGCTGCGTGCCCGGTGCTCCTTCGTCGGGATCCGGCGGGATCCGCCAGACGTGCTCCGCGATTGCCAACGTCGTCGGTGCGACGATCGCGAATGGCCGCGCCGCACCCGCCCACTCGACGGGTCCGGCCGGGACGCTGCTCCGGTACGCGCTGCGCCAGGCGACGCGCACCAGCACGTTCGCCGCCCAACGCAGGTAGCTCGCCGCGTGTGGCCGCAGGCACTCCTCCTCGCCGAGCCACGCCGAGATCGGGGGGTCATCGCGATCGTGGTCCTCGTCGGTCATCAGCACGCCGAGCCCCGACTCGTCGACGTGCACCAAGCGCGTCGTGCTCGGCAGCAACGCGCGGTCGAGGTGCTGCGCCGCGATCGTGCGCTCGGCGTGCGCACGCGACGGATTCGCGAGCATCGCCGCGGTCAGCCGTTCGTCGTAGCCGACGCGCGACCACAGCATCCGCACCGTGAGGGGAGCATCGTCGAGCGCGACCGGCTCGCCACGCCAGCTCGACAGCCGCGCACGCACGAGCAGCGCGAGCGCATCGAGCTCGTCGGCGACTGTGGCGACGAGGGCTTCGTCGAGGTGGGCGGGCAGGGCGACCATGGGCCTACCACGCCGGCGCGAGCGTCGTCGACTTGACCATGGCGGCACCCGGCTGCGCACCGCCGTCGGTGAGCCGCCGCGACACGCGCTCGACCGCGTCCTGAGCACACACGACGCGCACGGTTCGTGCCTCGGCGAGCGGAGTGATCCACACCGCGTCGTCGCCAAGCGTGCCGATCGCGTTGCGGTCGAGCGGCGGCTTGGGCCGACCCGCACCGGTCGACACGAAGCCCATCAGTCCGTCGGCCAACGTGCTTCCGCGTGGATCGAGCGCGAGCTTGCTGCCGCCGAGCACGACGTCGATCGCCGTGCCGAAGGGGCTGCCGTACTCGCATCGCTCGGTATCCCCCTTCGCGCTCACGCACGCGACGTAGTGCGCGAGCGCGGCGAACACGACCGCTGTGCTCGGGCGCGGACCGGCGGGGCCGGGCAGGTTGGCGCCGAGCAGATATACGCCGTCGCCGAACGTACCGAGCTGCGGCAAGAGCCGCGGGCACAGCGGCGCATCCGGCTGACGCTCGCCCGAAACGGTCGCACTGCTGGCAGTGGTTCCGCGGGTCAGCAGCCGATGCGCCAGCCACTGCAGGTACGGAATCCTCACCGGTACGCGCGTCGCGGCGTGGGCCGTGAGCGCGAACATCGAGGGGTCGTCGCCGGTGTCGTCGTCGACGAAAAGTGCGCGGCGCTCGGCGATCTCGACGAGCCGCACGCGCCCGGCGAGCGCAGGGTGTTGCTGGAGCTCGCCGCCCCAGTGCGCACGGCCGCGTGGATCTTCGCGCCATGGCGCGAGCGCCTCGGCGATCGCAATGCGGTCGCCGGCGACGTCGGCCGCGGGCATGTTCCGCGCTGCGAGGCGGCTGTTGCCGACGGGGGTCCAGAACGCCCGCACCGACGCCGACAGATCGGGCCGATCGGGCGCGTCGGCCGTCTGCTCACGGTGCGCCGATGCGACGGCGCGCAGCACCGAGGCGTAGGTCTCGTTCTCGTCGTGCTCGCATCGGATCGACTCCTTCGCGGCGTGGTCAGCACGAATGCCCAGGCGCGTGCTGGTGCCACACGTGCTCGCCGTCTGCGTTGGTTCGGATGTACCAGACATCCACATGCACCCCGTTTCTCGCGAGGTGGGCGAGCGCATGATCGGAGCCTTGAACGAAGCCGCTCCCGCGTCCTCGCGGGTCCTCGTGGTCACCCTGGGTCGGTCGTGCGTCTGCGTGGCGGCGTGTGGTGGGGTGCCACGCTCGATGAAGGGCGCGGGGGTCGCGGGGGCGCGCATTCTCGATCATGAGCTCTGGGTCGACGTACCCCGACGTCGCTCCATCGGGCCACGCGCCCGCTTCGACCGCGCGATCGCCGCGACGGGTAGCAAGGCGAACAGCAATCCTCCAACGCTCTCTCGTCGCGTCCGTCCGCGCGCCGAGCAACTGCAGTTTCCGCCGCCGCGCGGCGCGTAGAGGTTCGCCTCCGCGTCCGCGCGCGTGTCCGGCGGTACGGAACCGTCGTTCCTGAGCGCGTCGATCGAGCCGGCATCGCCGATTGCGACCGTTCCCCCGTCCTCGCATCGCGATTCGCAGACGCCATCTCTGCTTGCACCGTCGCTCGCCGAGCAGACGTCGCACACGCCGTCGCAAGGGCGATTGCAGCACGCGCCGTGGACGCAGACGCCCGAGCCGCACGTCGCGTCCGCGAGGCAGGGGCTGCCGATCGCGGCACCCGTCGTCACGACACGCGTCCTCACGCGCATCGTCCGCGCCCCCGGCTCAGCATCGAAGCGCGAATAGACGACGCGGGTCACGCCGTCGGCCTCGTTCGCGAGGAACAGCGCTCCTTCTCCATCTCGTGCACCGTCCGCGACGTACAACGGGGCCGCGTCGATCAGTGCGCCATCAATGCCGATGCGGGCCAGCTCGATCACCCCACGACCGATCGAGTCGAGACTCCGCCGCCAGACCACCAAGAACGAGGTTCCGTCGAACGAGACGGCAAGATCGCGGAACACCGCATGTTCGACGAAGGTCACGCGTGTGCGCGCAGGATCCTCGTCCGTGCTCGGATCGATCAGCCATGCGTCCACGGCGCCACTGGAGCCGGAAGCTACGAGGATGCGTCCAGCGCCGAACGCGAGCGCTCGGACGCCGCCGAGCGACAGCGGGACCGCGCGGCGAGCTTCCGTGCCGTCGCGGTCGACCACGCGCACGAGCGGCCTGCTCTCCTCGCGCGTCAGCATCGCAGTCAGTCCATCCTCGTCAGCGAGCATGTCGACGGTCGTGTCCGCGGCGAAGGGCAACGCACTCCGCCGAATCGCTCCGGTCGGGTCCGTGTGCTCCAATTGCGCGGCGCAGGTAGTGAGCCAACCGTCGCCCATCCATACCGGCGTGTACGGCGCCCATGGAACTGAGGGGAAGGAGAAGTCGCTGCATGCGCCCCCCACGAGTTCGGTCCAGGTACCGGCTTCGTCGAGGAGGAACGGCACGCTCGTGCTCGTTGCCGACCACTGATCCCACGCGAGCACGAGCGTGTTGTCGAGACCTCCTGCAGCGGTGCGCAGCCCGCGGAGCTCGCGCGGCAGCGCGTCGAGCTCGCCGTCCGTTGCGTCGAGCGAGCCCCACGCGATTCCCACGCGCTCGTCCGTGATGAACGCGCGCGGCCGACCCCCGAGCATGATTGCGGCGAGGAGGCTCTCGTGCGTGGCACGACGCCGGGCCCCAGTGGGATACGTGACTACGTCGCCGGTGACGACATCGATCGTGACCAGAGGCTCGCCATCGAACGCGCACACCTCGTCCGAGCAGGACATGCCCCGGTAGTACGGAGCTGGGGCCACGACCGATACGCCGCTCGCCGAGACCCGGACGAGCGTCCCCGCGACCTGCGCGAAGCAGGTGCTCGGCGCACAATCGATGTCGAACGCGCCGAGCGCCACCGCTCCGACCAGCCCCCAGTCGTCGTCGTAGAATTCGACGTCGGGCAGCGCCGAAGCATCTCGGGTGGTCAGCGCCCAGCCTCCTCCGACTCGAAAGATCGCGCGCACCCTGCTCGCGTCGATCCCGGTCTCTCGCGCGCCGAGGGTCCCCGTGAGATCGATGCGAACGAGCCCCGAATGGCAGAGCGCGACGCACTCGTCGGCGCAA
>JBBSAT010000360.1:0-7416 GCA_038252025.1 Polyangiales bacterium
CGCGAACGAGCCCGCACCGAACGCAGACGAAGTGGTGGTGCTGGTCGAGGTTCGCGTCGAAGCGCACGCCCCCGCGCTGCGGCCCGAGCGTGGTGACGAGCCCCAGGTCGTGGAGCATCCACAACGTCCGATACACCGTGTCGAGCGACACCGTGGGCATGCGCCCCTGCACGCCGCGGAAGATCGTCTCCGCGTCGGGATGCTCCTCCGTCCCCGCCAGCTCTCGAAAGATCTCGAGCCGCTGATGGGTCAGCTTGACGCCCGCCTCCTTGGCGACCGCCTTGAGGTGCTCGAGCCTGCGCTCGATGTGGGTCTGCTCGGACTTACGCATGGTTCCTAGATGCGTGAGATACGCAGATAGGAAATACTCCTATCTACCGCGCCGTCAAGCGGCGCGTTCAGCGCGAGATCCGGAACACGGTGTGGATCCTGCTCGGCGTACAGGCGCGGTGCACTGAGCCGCCGGTGCTCGACGCGCGTCCGGCAACACGACTATGCTCTTCGAGAACCTTTCCTGGAGGCCCCATGCGCACTGCCCTCGGACTCGCGATCGTCTGCGTCACGCTCTTCGTCGCTGGCTGTGGCGACGGGAGCACGTCGAGCGAGCCCATGGACTCGGGCACCACGATCGACATCGGCCCGCGCGTGGACGGCGCGACGAGCGACGGCGGGGCGAGCGACGGCGCGACGGACGACGGGAGCACGAGCGGCGACGACGCGGGCACGAGCGGCGACGACGCGGGCACCACAGGAGACGACGCGGGCACCACCGGAGACGACGCGGGCACCAGCGGAGACGATGCGAGCACGAGCACCGACGCTGGCGCAGGCTGCACGTCCCCCTCGGACTGCGGCCGGACCATGTGCGCGACGGACCCCGTGGGCCGCTGTCTCCAGATCAGCCCGACGTGCAGCTCAGACGGGACGTGCGGCTCCGCGTCGACGACGACGGCGGGCGCGTGCGACATCGCGACCGGCACCTGCGTCGGCGGGCCGGGCCGCGACGCGGGCGTGCGCCGCGACGCCGGCGGAACGTGCTCGGTGCCCGCGGACTGCGGGGCAGCGCGCTGCTCCAATCTCGCGGGTGGGGCCTGCCTCGAGACGACGCCGACCTGCGCCTTCGGCTTCTGCTCCTCGACGACCACGAATCACCCTGGCACGCGTTGCGACGCGACGAGCGGCATGTGCACGGGGACGGGCCCGCGCGCCTGCACCGTCGACTGCGACTGCGCTCAGGGCCTGATGTGTGTCGCCGGCACCTGCCTCGCAGGGTTCGTCCCCACGTACTGCTGCGCGCACGCCGGATGTCCCATGGGTTCGAGCTGCAGCAACCTCGACGGCACCCGCGGCACCTGTCCCTGATCGCGAGATGGGCCAGCCATCTTCGCTGCACTGCGCCCGTCAGAGCGCGAGCGTCGCGGGGACCGCTGACCCCGAGAGCCTCGTCGGCTCGACTCGGACCGGAGTCTTCGGCCAAGGTAGTCTGGATGGCTCCATGCCGATCTCCGATCTCGGCTGCGCCCATGGAGCGACCCTCCCATGCACGTACGCGCCGCGCTTTCGTTGGGTGACTTCCGAACCGCCGTCGTCGACGTCGTGCCGATGGTCGACGCGCGATCGCGCGTCCTGGTCTCGTGTAGGGATGGCAGCCTGTTCGTCGTCGACGCCGAGGCGGCGCGGATCGAGCGGCGACTTCGCGACGGCGAAGGTGACCCTGCGGGGATCGTGTGCGTCGAGCGAGAGCTCGTCGTCCGCTGCGGGCACGAGGCCGTGCAGGCGATCGATCTCGCCACCGGCGTCCAGCGCTGGAGCATCGACGAGGGTGATCACTCGCTCGACTTCGACGATGGCGACTGCCTCGCGTCGCCGGGCCCGCCGTACGCCGTGCTCGTCAACGGGCAGGTCCTCGACACGCGCACGGGTCGGCCTGCCGAAGGGCGCCCGTTCCTTCGCGACCCCGGACGGGGCGCGTGGCACATGCCGACCGTGTTCACCACGAGCGCGGCGCACGGGCTCCTCATTGCGCTCGACAGCGGAGGCATCGTGCGATGGGACGCGCGGCGATCGGGGCTACTGAGCCAGGAGCTCACGGCGCCGGGATCCGCGCTCGCGCTTGCGTGGACCGGCGAGAACGCGGCGGTCGTGACCGACGACGGCGCCGTCTACGGGCTCACGGCGTCGGGCGCCCGCGAGCTCGCGGCGGCGGTGGGCAAGCCCATGCGCGCCCTGCTCGCGGCGTCGGACGATGGACGCACGTTGCTCGTCGTGCGCGAGACATCGGCTGGCGGAGCGGGCGGCACGCTCGTCGATTGGATCGAGCTCGGCCCGCCGCCCGTAGCCCACGCGTGGAACGAGAGCGCCGCGACGCTCGTGAGCGGTGCAACGGCTGTGCGCTGGCTCAGCGACGGGCTGGTCGCGCTCACAGCGCGCGGCCTGCTCCGCCTCTTTCGGCGCGACGGGTCGGCTACGATGGAGGCCCCGCGACTCCCGCATCCGATCACGACGATGCTCCGGGTCGGCTCGGATCTCGTCGTCGGCGACGCCGCGGGCGGCCTGCATTTTCTGTCGCCGGACGCGGGCGCGTCGGCCGGCTCCTGAGCGGGACGTGCTAGGAAGCGCGCCTCTCTCGTGCGCATCTATCAGGTCGTCGTCTCCGCCGTCGTGCTGGGCACCGTCGTCCCCGTCGTGCTCCACCACCACGTGCACGGCGTGTGGAACGTGCACCAGATGGCCATGGCGTTCTTCCTCTGGCTGAACACGATCATCGCGCTCTGGGAGATCTGCCTCTTCCTCCGCATCGACCTGATCGAGAAGGACTTCGCGCGGTTCCGCACCGAGTACGCGGGCCGGCCGCTCGACCGCGTGAAGGACTTCTTCTTCACGAAGATCTCGTTCGCGCAGATCTTCTCGCCGACGACGTGGTCGCAGATCTGGTCGAGCTACGCGCTCTTCGACGACTCGTACGCAGACCGCAAGTCGTTCGGCTTCTGGATCGACGTCGGCAACGGCGTCTCGATGCTCTTCGTGTCGCTCCTCTATCTGTACGGCATCACGTTCGAGCTCTTGGCGCCGCAGTGGCTCGGAATCGTCGGGCTCCTCGCCTGCTACCAGATGGGCTACGGCACGGCGGTCTACTTCGCGAGCTTCGTGTTCAACCGGCGCTACCGCGGCCACACGCCGGGCGCGCTCGCGACGTTCGTCGGCCTCTCGAACGGCATCTGGCTCTTCTTCCCCGCCTGGGGAATCTGGACGGCGCTCCAGCTGATCACGACGAGCCAGTACACGGTCTTTCGGTAAGTCGGGGCGCGCGGCCAGCCGCTGAGGGACATGACGCGCGAACCTCAGAACACTCCGTGCACGACGAGTCCGCCGGACGTCTGGCTCGCATAGGGCATCACCGTGGGGAGCGACGCGGAGCCGCCGTGAACTGGCACCTGCACCACCGCGCCGATGATCATGAGCACCACGAGGATCGGCTGCACGATCCCGTCGATCACCAGCGGGACGGCGAAGGGCTCGGGGCGGTGGCAGGCTCCCAGGCAGACCCAGGGTCCCGCGACGGGGATGGCCAAGTAGCCGATCGCCGATCCACGGTGCGCGTCGTCGGACGCGGCGGCGGCGATTCCGAGGCCGGCGCCGTAGGTCGCGACCCAGAGGCCGAGCGCGGTGCCGAGCAGCTCCCAGAGCGGCCGCGTGCTCCCCGAAAAGGCGTGGCTCTCGCGCGACTGCGGCGCGGGCCGTTCGGAATCGACCCGCGAGGTCGGCGTCGCGCGCAGAATCGGACGCGCGGTGGACGGAGACGACGGAGACGGCGCGACGCGCGCGCACGAGCCACGCAGGGGCGCATAGCCCTCAGGACATCCTTCGGTGCCGCTCGTCGGCGTCGCCGCGCTCTCCGTGGTCGTCGGCGCGACGACGGTCGCGGGCACGCAGTCGTCCCCTTGCTCCGCCAGGCCGGACGGGCACGACGGAGGGCCCTCGCACCGCCCGTGATCGCGCGCCCAGCTCTGTCCCGGCCAGCAGCAATGACCGGCGGTACGTGGCCCTCGCAGCATGCCTTCGGCGCACGCCGACTGCGCGCTGGCACGCCCCGCGAACAGCGCCACGAACGCAACGCCCAGCACCAACGCACCTCGCTTCTTCATCACGCCTCCATCGCGATGAACAGCAGCGCGCGTGCCAGCGACCATGACGCGCAAAGACCCCGCGCATCTCGGTTCGAGCGCTTGCGTTGCGCAATTCGGCGCGCGATTCGCGTTGCGCCACTCGAGCAAGCGAGCTGGTCGGTTCGGTCGAGCTCGGAACGGGAAGCTGAGGGCGCCGCGCGGCTCAGCGCTCGCTGGCCGTCGCGGTGAGCTCGAGCTCGCAGCAGCGAAGGCGCACCGAGCCTCTCGTCGCGAAATCGAGCTCGATCTCCCAGCCGCCTTCGATGGGCGTGAAGGTCGCATCCCAGCTGAGCGCGTAGCCGCCGCACGCCGAGGGGTAGGCGAGATCCACGCGGAGCTCGGAGGCCCAGCGGCACGTGAGCGTGCGCTCGCCGGCGGCCGGAAAGCGCAGGTCGATCAACACATCACGACCATCGCTCGCCCACGCGACGCTCAGGAGCGAGACGTCGCACCAGCCGGCGCGGGCGACGGCCTCGCCGGTGAGTCGATCCGTGCGGGTTGGCTCCATCGGGTCCGGGATGCGCCGGCGGGCGGGCAGACGCAACTGCGTCGTCGTGTGGGCACGGCGGCAAGCGTCGTGGGGCTGGCGCGTTCGATGCCGGTCGGGGACGCGCCAGCCGCCTCCTCGTCCTGGGCGGCGCTCACCGACGGCAGCAAGAAGAGGCGTGCCCGTCATGCCCGAAGCACACTGCGCCTATCGAGCTAGCCTCTGACGCGGGCTAGAGCTTCTCCAGCCGCGACTCCACGATCACCCGCTCACCGTCGTCGAAGCGGACTCGCAGACCGTTCTCCTCGCGCCGAACCAGCGTTCCGACTCCGAACTTCGCGTGGCGATATCGAACCTCTGGGGCTCGCTCCTCAGCGCGCGCTGGGGTCGCCGCTCGCTCGCCGATCGGCCGGAGCCGGTCCGGCGCGATCGACTTCAGCCTCCGGCGATAGCGGCCCGCCTCGACGTCCATCCCGAGATCGATCGCGAGACGGCCGAGCCGCTCGACGAGGTCCGGATCTTCGCGAGGCCCCTTCGGCAACGCGTCCGCCGCGCGAAGGAATGCCAGCGCCTCCTGCGCGCGGTCCTCGCTCTCGAGCACCGCGGCCCAGTCCATGAGCGCGTTACGTCATCTCGCTCTGCGCGTCCGCGCTGACGGTGTGCTCGACGGCGCCGGACGTGACGCGCGTCGCCGCATCGAGAACGCCGAGGGCCTCCGTCTCCCTCTTCGTTCTCTCCGGAGCGGTCATCTGCGAGCTGATCTCGAGTGTGCCCGACCCAGGTCGAGCGAACGTTGGCCCGTGTAGCTCGTCCGGGCCTCGATCTCGCGCGTCGCGTCGATCGCGAGCCCTAGTGAAACTCGGACAGGTGCGTGATGAACCACCGGTCGTCCCACGTGATCATCGTCCGCACCTCGATGTGTCGCGTCTCGGTCCCCACGCGATAGTCGATGAAGCTGTGGCGCTGCGCCCAGTACGGCAGGCGGTTGGCTTCCTCGCCCACGACGACCCAGCCGCGACGCCGCGTGAAGCGAAAGCCCGTGAAGGTCGCCGACCCGAGGTCGGCCGTGCTCGCGTGGAGCGCGTGGATGTCCGCCACGAACGCGCCGTGCAGACGCTCCCAGAGCGGGTCCGGGTGCGTCACTCCCTTCACGAGACGGAACGCTTCGCGCGACAGGAACAGCTCTTCCGCCCGCGCAGGGTCGTCGTGCACGATCGCGTCGAACAGGATCGGCACGCGGCGCGTGGCGAGGTCCCCGGGACCCGGGCGCGGCGGCGCTTCGCTCAGCGACGCGCGGTTGTGATCCGGGATGACGTCTTGCGCGCGCGCACGCGCCGAGAGAACGAGCGGCGAACCGAGGGCAGCCGCGAGGAAGACCCGCCGCCCCAGCTGCGCGCGCCCGCCCATCAGATGGGCGGCGGTCGGACCGGCGTCGCGGCCGGCGTCGCAGGCGGCGGAGGCGCCGAGCCGCGCTCACCCGGGAGCTGCACCGACACGACGCCGAACTTGTTGTCCTCGCGCTCCGTCGTCACCGGCGTGACGACCGCGCCGTGCAGCGTGCTGCGCAGGCTCCCGACGCGAGAGTGCTCGAGCACGAAGAACACGCGCTCGCCCGGGTGCTGCCGCGTCCACTCCACGAGCGGGCGCGTGTCGAGATCGACGAACGTGTACACGCCGTTGCCCGTGTAGAAGTTCTCGCCCTTCCAGTTCATCTGCCACGCGATGATCGGCTCGCCCGGCTCGCGGAGCTCGTAGTAGCGCTCGATGATCTCGCGCTGCCCCCAGTGCGGAGCGAGGTCGACCAGATAGATGTCGAGCCCCCAGCACGCGAACGCGATGGCCGTCCCGAGGAAGGCGCGCGTCATCAGCGGACGCAGCTCGCGGAAGGCGGCCAGACCGATGGTGACCGTGGCGACGATCCCGAAGCCGGTGAGAACAGGCCGGTAGTCGAAGTGCGTCGGCCAGGGGCGCTGGTAGTTGTAGACGAAGAGGTGGATCAGACGCTCGAACCCCCACGGGTGCGACTCCGTCACCCACGAGAGGTCGCGCGCGATGAGCGCCACGATCGCCGGCGCCGCGAAGAGGCCCACGCTCGCGAGCCAGGCCTGAGGCCCTTCCTTCGCGCGCTCTTCGCCTTCAGGCCTCAGCACCCACCACGCGAGGCCCGCGAGGAGGAGGCCCAGCGCGATCGAGCCGGCCACGTACGACGTCGGCCAGGGATGAGCGAGCACCCAGTCGGCCGGCGCGGTCGCTTCCTCGGGCGCCACGCCGCGTGGATCGCCCATCCACCCGGCGATGCCGAGCACCACGAGCACTGCGCCCACGCCCGCTGCGAGCGTCCCGAGCACGCGCTTGGCGAGCGAGCTCGAGTCCTTGCCGAGGAGCGGCTCGAAGGCGATGCCGATCAAGATCCCGGCCGCGGGGACCGCAGGGAAGATGTAGTGGTGGAACTTCGTCGTCATCGCGGAGAAGAGGACGAACGCGCTCGTTCCCCAGAGCCCGACGATCATCATCACGTCGCGCCGCTGGTCGTTGACGGCGTCTCCGCCGCGCCGCGTGCCGAAGCGGATCCACGCGGCGATCGCGAGCGGCGCGAGCGCGATCCACGGGAAGAGCCCGAAGCCGAGCTGCTCGAAGAAGTACTCGATGCTGCCGGTGTCGCCGTGGACGCCGCTCGTGAGCCGGTTGATGTGGTCGTGGACGAAGATCCGATCGGTGAAGACCGGCCCGTGGCGGATGAACATCGCCACGTACCAGGGCATC
>JBBSAT010000361.1:0-7397 GCA_038252025.1 Polyangiales bacterium
CTCGTGCCGCAGCGCCGCGCGCGCGGGCGTCGCGGAGACGGCCTGGGCCTCGGCCTCGATGAGCGGAAGCGCGTCACGCGTCGCGGCGCGCGCGAGCGTGTTGCGCGGGGCGGCGTGCAGGGACGGCGGGTGCCCGGGGTCGATCGCGAGCGCGCCCGCGTACTGCTGCAGCGCGCGCGTCGCGTCGCCCGCGGCCGCTTCGAACGTCCAGCCGAGCCCATGGAGCAGCCGGACCTTTCGCGCTGGCTCCGGATCGAGAGCGAGCTCGCGCTCGTACGCTTCGATCAGATCCGCCGTGGCGACGTCGTCGAGACAGCGCGGCAGCGTCGCGACGGCAGGGCTCGATGCGCGCGCGGGCGGCTCGACGGGCGGAGACGGACGCGCCGATCGCGCCGGCGGCGGCGGCACGACGCGCGCGATCGGAGCGGAGACGACCGGCGACGGAACGCCCTTCAGCGTCGTGTTCTGCGTTGGCGCGGAGATCCGCGTGGCCGGAATCGGCCTGGGCGGACGAGGCGGCTTCGGGGGGCTGACATACGCGGGAGTCTGCTTGTTCGGCAGCTTGGGCACGCCGGCGCGCTCTTGCGTGGGCTGGAGGTCGTCGTCCGCGAGCGGTTCGTCGATCTCGTCGGTCACGGGCAACTCTCCATCGCCCACGGTGCCACGGCGAGCCTGCCGGGTTACCGAGTGCGTCGCATGAAAAGCGTACCGCGAGCCGGCGCGTTTGGATCGCGGATCATCGTCCTGAAGAGCGGCTCGGCGAGTCGTGGGCCATCGAGATTCGATCGTGGCAGCACGCCTCGCCTCTCTGGGCCTTTCTGCAGCGGGCGTGGCGGCCGTAGGCGGCGCAAGCTCGGCGGCGATGAGCACCCCACGCGCGCGGCTCCCCCCGGCCGTCCTCGCGCTCGGCCTCACGAGCCTGCTCACCGACGTCGCGTCGGAGATGATCGTCCCGCTCCTTCCCGCTCTGCTCATCTCGATGAACGCGAGCGCGTCCATGCTCGGCCTCGTCGAGGGCGTCGCGACCGCGGTGTCGAGCCTTCTCCAGCTCGGGTCGGGCTGGATCGCCGATCGGATGTCGAAGAAGAAGCCGCTCGTGCTCTTCGGCTACGGCCTCGCCGCGTTCGCGCGGCCGTTCATGGCCATCGCGGCAGTACCTGCGCACGTGCTCGCCATCCGCATCGTCGATCGCATCGGCAAGGGCATCCGCACGGCACCGCGCGACGCGATCATCTCGCTCGCGGCCGTGAAGGGCGAAGAGGGGCGAGCGTTCGGGTTTCATCGCGCGATGGACCACGCGGGCGCCGTCCTCGGGCCGCTCGTCGCGACGGCGCTTCTGGCGCGCGGATGGGAGCTGCGAGACGTCTTCTGGGCCGCCGCGGTGCCCGGCGCGCTGGCCGTGGTCTCTGTGATGGTGCTGCGCGAGCCGAGCGCACCCGCGGTGGTCGCCCCTGTGAAGCAGGCCCGCGAAGCCGCTCCCGTCTCGCGCGCGCTGGCGACCTATCTCGGCGTGCTCACGTTCTTCGCGCTCGGGAACTCGTCCGACACGTTCCTCCTGCTCCGCGCGAGAGAGCTCGGCGTGCCGCTCGCCGCGCTCCCGCTGCTCTGGGCCGTGCTGCACGCCTCGAAGGTCGGGAGCACCTGGCTCTTCGGTGCGATGAGCGATCGGATGGACAGAGCCCGCCTCGTGCGGCTGGGCTGGATGATCTACGCGCTCTGCTACGTCGCCCTCGGCGCTGCGACCGCGGCCTGGCACGTGTGGGCGATCTTCGTGGTGTATGGCGTCTACACCGGGCTGACGGAGCCCGTGGAGAAGGCCATGGTCAAGGCGCTCGCGCCTCCATCGGCGCAGGGCCGCGCGTTCGGTCTCTACAACATGGTCGTCGGCATCACCGCGGTCCCGGCCGGGCTCTTGACCGGCTGGCTCTGGGACGAGCTCGGAGCGTTCGTCGCGCTCTCGACGGGCGCGGCGATCGCCCTCGTGGCGAGCATCCTCCTCGCCCTCTGGCAGAGAGCACAGCCCGCGCCCGCACCGCTTCCCGGCTGAGGCCGACCCGCGCGCTCAGCCCTCGTGGGGCCGCCGCACGACGAGCACCGGCACGCGGCTGCCGCGCACGACTCGCTCGGCGACGCTGCCGAGGAAGAGGTGGTCGAGCCCGGTCTTGCCGGACGTCCCGACGACGATCCGGTCGGCGTGGACGTCCCGCGCTTCGCGCAAGATCTCCTCCTCGGGGATGCCGGAGCGCAGATGGTGAGTGATGGGGCCGTGGGCATCGACGTGACGCGCCGCTTCGCGCTCGAGCGCGAGCTCGAGGACGTGACGCGCTGCGACGTGATCGCCCTGGAGGGGCGAGGTCCCGGCCAGCACATGCACGAGATGCACGGCCGCGCGCCCCGCGAGCGCCAGCCCCGCGCGGATCGCCGCGTCGGAATCAGGAGAGAAGTCGGTCGCGATCAGGACGAGCGCGACGGACGTCCAGGTCGTCGGTCCGCCGGTGTGGACCAGCGGCATCGTCAGGACGGGCACGGGCGAGAGGCGCACGACGCGCTCTGCGATGCTGCCCATCGCGAGCCTCGCGAGACCGGTCCGACCGTGCGTGCCCACGATGACGAGCTCCGCGCCGGTGCGGCGAGCTGCCTCCAGGATCGCGGGAACGGGTGGCCCGCTGACGAAGTGCGCCTCCATGGCGAGCCCCCGCGCGCGGTAGCCCGCCACGAGCTGCACGAGCTCTCTCTCGAGCGCCGTTCCGAGCTCGGCAGCCTGCATGAGGAGCGCCCCGGCCTCGGCGAACGGCGGCACCGGCGGCTCGTACGCGGTCACGACGTGCACCGTCCCGCCACGAGCAGACGCCACTGCGAGCTCCAGCGCGGCCACGGCCGTGGCCGAGAAGTCCATGCCGCAGACGACGGCGCGGGGTCCATCGCGCTTCGATCCACCCACGCTTGCGCTAGTCATCACACCTCCGACCATGCCGCTCGTGAGCGCAGCTCGTCAACACTCCGGATCGCGCGTCACACCCGCGTCGCGGTGGAGCTGCCGGAAGTTGTCGCGAAGCTCGGTGAGCGACGCGTGAAGCGCCTCGACCGTGTCTGCGCCCGCGATGCGCACGGCGTCCTGGAGCTCGGCCTGACGGCGCCGCAGCGTGTCCCAGCGATCGTGGAGATCCATCTTCGCGAGATGGGCCTGTAGCCTCGCGTCGTCACGCAGGGTCTCGAGCTCCTGCATCAGCGTGTGGATCTGCGCGCGTACCTCGTCGGTCGGTCGCGCGTCGGCGTGCTTGTTCGATTCCATGAAACCTCCGATCGCGGACATGCAACGCAAGAGCCGCACCCAGCGCCCCGATCAGGCGCGAATTCGCGAGGGGCCGGCGCAGCTCCTGCACCCCGCGCGCAGTCTCTGCGTGGTCGACGAAGCGCTTCAGCTCGTGGCGAGAGGCCTCATGTGCGCGCCGGCCTCGGCAGCTTCGTCACGTCGTCGCGGCCCACCGCCCCACGTGGTGGATGCGTCGCTCGGCGTTCGCGTAGAACAGCGCGAGCGGTAGACCGAAGCCCAGGACGTGCGCGACGAGCTGCGGTCCCTGCGGCTCGAAATAGAACCACGGGAAGAGGCCCCGAGCGATCAGCTGGATGTCGACTCCCCAGATCAGCGCGCCGAAGAGAAGGCCGCACACGATCTGCCGCTCCCACCGTGTCTGCGTGATCGTCGAGAAGCGCGCGTTGAGCACGGTGTAGAGCGCACCGAGCCCGGCGGAGATCGCCAGATGCACGACGATCCCCACGATCATCGCCACCTCGAGCGGGGTCGTCTGGAGCGCAGCCTCACCGAGGACGACGCTCGCCATCATGCGGATGGGCATCAGGGGCGAGCGCCCCATCAACGCCCATGACGTCACTTCCAGGCCGGCGAAGACGATCCCCGCGACAATCCCGTACTGCGCACCTTGGTTCATCGTCTCGGCGGAGGGCTCGCGCATGGCGTCCTCTTCGTGCCCGGGTGAGGGTCTGTTCAGGGTGACGGTCTCTGACCAGGCTCGAGCAAGCGCCGCGCCGTCCCCCGCGGCCAGCCCGCCAGCACTCCTGTCTGGGCGTCGGGAAATCCAAGCATCTCGCGTCAGGTCCGAGCGCGCCCGGAGCGCGGAGCGCTCCGTACCCGATCCCCATCCCGGCGGTGAAGATGTGGTGTCCCCACGCGAGGAACCCCACGAACGCGATACCGATGGTCGCGACGACGAGCGCGCGATAGCTGAGCGGCGGTCTCCGCGCGAAGGTACAGACCACCTCCGTGATCACTGTCATCCCCGTCAGCTTCCTCGGAGCTCTCGACGCGGCGATGGTGTGAAACGGCTCGACGCGGCTAGTGAACTCGTGAGGACCGCGGCATCTCGCGTCGCTCCCAGAGACCCAGAGTGAGGCCACCGTGTTCGATTCCATCCTTTGTGCCACGGACTTCTCGAAGTGCGCAGATCAGGCGCTCGAGCTCGCCATCGCTTGGGCCGAGCGCGAAGGTGCGTCGCTCGAGATCGTGCACGTGCTCGACCAGACGACCCGCTCCGCGAGCGAGCACGACCTCGCGCAGGTCGGCCAGCTCGCGCTCCGGCTTGAGGAGCGGTTGACGAAGGCGCAGGCGCGGGTGCCATCGGCACACGCCGAGACGCTCCATGGCGCTCCCGCCGAGCAGATCCTCTCCCGCGCCGTCCACATGGAGCGCGGGCTCGTCGTGATGGGCATGGAGCGGAGCGGCGCCATCGCGCACGCGGTGCTCTCGGGGCGGACACCTGTGATGCTCGTGCCGCTCGACTTGCGCCGCACGAAGGCGGGGCCGCGAGTGATCGTGGCACCGACGGACCCAACGGACGAGACGCAGCGCGCGGTGACGCGGACCCTCGAGCTCGCGTCGGTGGTCGGCGCGAGGGTTGCGCTCGTGGAGGGGTTCGCCGCGCCGGTCTCGGCGGGATGGGAGTCCGCGGCCATGTCGGACGTCCGCGGGGCGCTCGCGTCGAGGGCGAGCGAGCGGCACCGCCAAGAGGCGGAGCGGCTGAACGTGAAGGTCCGCGTACACGTGGAGGACGGCTCGCCGGTGGACATGCTCAGCAGCGTGGCCGACGAGACGAAGGCTGATCTGATCGTCGTGGGCCCTCGCGGCCACGGCCCGCTGTGGACGGCGTCGGGCAGCGGCGTGGTCGACCGTGTGGTCGAGGACGCTCACGTCCCGCTGCTGGTGCTCGTCGGTCTGACCTGAGCCTCGCCGCTCAGCGGCGGCTCGCTTCCCAGGCGCCCTCCTCTACTGCCTCTTCCGAGACGCTGTGGATCGCGACGCTGGAGCCGAGCTCACCGAGGCGCGGCGCGGGACCGGCGGAGAGGGTGAGAGCCTCCGAGAGCGCCACGCCCGGCTCACCGCTCGCACGCGCTTCGTCTTCGCCGAGGGCGAGGTCCCAGGCGCCAGCACGGATCGACCAGCGCGGCGCAACGCGCATCCCGACCCGATCGAACGGAGCCGGGAAAGACAGCGCTCGCGCCGGACGGCTCGATGGACGAATGGACCGCGCGACGGGAGGCGCACCCGGGTCCGTCCGGAACGTCACGGCTCCCGCGAGCACGTCGCTCTCGGGCGCCACCGCTACGATGGCGACTGGACGCGGATGCTCGACGATGGGCGGCCCGGAGCCGGCGCACGCAGTGCAGGCCAAGCCCGTCGTCATCGACGCTCCGAGCGCAAAGCGCGCGAGGAGTGAGAGAGAGCCAGGCTGCCGGTCCATTCGGGCCTCCGCTTCTCGGAGCCGCGCAGTCGCGGGCTCGCGTCGATGTTGTCGTCGTGTTCGTGGGGAGGGCTGATTCTGGGGCGAGCGCGGCCGCGTCGCAAGCGGATGAGGCCCGAGCCTCGTGATTGGGGCCACGTGTGGAAGCTCATCCTCGGCGTGGAGGCTCCGCGCTACGGAGCCGCCGGCGCACGCAGGGTGACCGCTTTCGTTCCTTCCATGGTCCCGAGGAGACGACGATGACCAAGACGACGACGACGATGATGGTGCTCGCGAGCGTTCTCTTCGCGTTCGGGTGCGCGAGCGATCCAGCCCCGGTGGTGGTCGACGCCGGCGCGAGCACGACGGACACTGGAGCTGCCGACGTCGATGCCGCCACGGTCGACGTCGATGCGGCCACGGTCGACGTCGATGCGGCCATGGTCGACGTCGATTCGGGCTCGGTCGGCGCCGATTCGGGCGGGAGCGGCGAAGCGTGCACGAACGCTGCCGACATGGCGGTGCTCGCATCGATCGACGTCGGGATGGTCGTCGGCGACTGCGCGATGACGACGTTCGGCGCGGAGCCGGCCACGTCGAACTGCATCATGATGAGCGGCCTCTCGTCCGGCTGCACCGCATGCTTCTCCGCGACCGTGAGCTGCACGGTGATGCATTGCATCACGCAGTGCATCGGCGGAGAGACGCCAGCCTGCGCGGACTGTCGCGCGATGAACTGCAACGATGCGTTCATGACCTGCGCCGGCATCCCGGCCTGAAGGCCTCCCGGTCACCGGCCACGAGATCACCCGCCTGGGTAGCGCTCGGCCGGGGTCGCGCATGCAGCGACTCGTCTCGATGGAGACGAGGAGCAATGACCCGCGCGAGAATGAGGGCGGGGCTGTTCGTAGCGCTGCTGTTCACCGCGTGTGCAAGCGCGTCGCAGACCCGACCCGATCCGCGAGTCCTCGAAGCGCGAGCGGGCTCGGCGGTCCGGAGCGCAGCGATCGGCAGCGAGCAGCTCACCTTCCACGCGAGGTGAGCGTGCGGCGCCGCAGCGCGAGCGCGAGCGTGAGCACGAGCGAGCCGAGCGCGCGCGTGGGCGGACGAGCACCGCTCGCGCGACAGCTGCAGCCGTTGCCTCCCACGGAGAGCCCGCACGGTCCCGCGTCGACCGTTGGGTCGAAGCACGGCTCCTCTAGGCACTGACCCGAGCAGCCGTCCTGGCTGTTCGTGTTCCCGTCGTCGCACTCTTCACCGAGCACGGTCTGCACGACGCCATCACCGCAGCCCTCGTTCCGGCACGTCGCGCCACATCCATCGCCGCCGGCGAGGTTGCCGTCGTCGCACTCTTCGCCGGTCTCGCGGAACGAGTTGCCGCAGACGGGAACCGGCGTCCGGATCTGGTCGCCGAAGCGCCAGACGCCGGGATCGGGCGGCGAGAGGTTCGAGAGCATGCACAGACGAAGGATCTCCGGCGTGCGTGAGCCCGGCAGCGCGAGGAAGTGCACGCCGTCGCCGGCGTCGTAGCCAGCCTGCGCGGGAACTCCGAGGCAGTGGCCGCCGACGCATTGATAGCCGTCGATTCGACCGGACGACCCGCTCGGCACCGGGCAGTCGGACGGCACGACGCAGGTGTCGGAGAGCGTCTGTGGCACCCCC
>JBBSAT010000362.1:0-7297 GCA_038252025.1 Polyangiales bacterium
CAATCCCTCACCCCCCGCCCACTCCCACGTAAGGGGGGGAGGGAGCTTGTCTGGCGGGCTTCGGCGTGTTGGGGTGCGGCTCGAGAGGGCATGGGTAGACGTGGGGGGTGGGCGCTCTGGAGGGCATGCTCCCTCGCCCCGCAACGCGGGGAGAGGGCGGGGGTGAGGGCGGGGGTGAGGGGTCTTCCTCGGCGCAACTGCCGAGGCCTCGCTGCTTTCGCTTCGCAATCCCTCTCCCCCCGCCCTCTCCCACGTAAGTGGGAGAGGGAGCTTGTCTGGCGGGCTTCGGCCTTTGGGTGGGCCGCTCGCGATTACGGGGCTGGCTGGGGCGCTAGGTCGAAGTGCAACGTCGCGCCGGTCGCGATGCTCGCGTGGGTCATGCGGTCGCGCGGGATCTCCACGCCGTCGCGCATCAGGCGCTGGACGTAGAGCGTCGGCTCCCAGGCGTCCGGCGCCTCGATCACCAGGTCGCCGCCCGGCAGGTGGAGCGTCGCGCGCGTGAAGAGCGGTGAGCCGACGAGCAGCGTGTCCGTGCCCGCGAGCGGGTAGAGGCCGAGCTCGGTGAACACGACCCACGCGCTCATCGTGCCGCTGTCGTCGTTGCCCGGAAGCCCAGCAGGGCCCTCGCGATAGAACGTGCGCAGCGCCCAGCGCGACCAGCGCGCGCTGCCGTCCGGATCACCCCACGCAGAGAAGAGGAAGGGCGCGTGGATGTCGGGCTCGTTGCCCTGCCAGTAGTAGGTGGGCGCGAAGATCGTGTGGCGCTCAGCGGCGGAGGCCTCGAAGAACTCGGTGAGGCGCGCGAGCGCACCCTCGCGGCCCCCGAAGACGGAAGCGAGCCCGTCGAGATCCTGCGGCGCGAGCCAGAGATACTGCCGCGCGTTGCCCTCGGCGTAGCCATCGTCCCAGTTGTCGGGGTCGACCGTCATGAACGTGCCGTCGGCGCGGCGCGCGACGAAGTAGCCCGCAGACGGATCGAAGAGGTTCAGGTAGCTCGAAGCCCGCGCCTCGAAGCGAGTCGCGTCGTCCGCATGGCCGAGCTCGCGCGCGATGCTCGCGAGCGCGCTGTCGGCATAGGCGTACTCCATCGTGCACGAGGCCGACGAGCCACCGCTCTCCACGCTCACCCAGCCCTGCGCGAGGTAGCTCGTGATCCCGCCGCGCGCGTCGATGACGCCGTCCGCCTCTGGAAGGAAGAGCTCGTAGGCGTGCGCGAGATCGAAGTCGCGGACGCCGCGCGCCCAGCTGTCGGCGACCACGATGGCCGCCGGATCGCCGAGCATCCCGCCGGTCTCGCCCGTCCCGAGCGGCCAGCGCGGATAGCTCCCGTAGACCTCGGCCATCGCGACGAGCGAGCGCACGAAGTCGTTCGCCGTATCGGGATCGATCATCGAGACCAGCGAGTGGAGCGTCCGGTACGTGTCCCAGAGCGAGAAGTCCGTGTAGTAGGTGAAGTCCGTCGCGGTGTGCATCGCCATGTCGACGCCGCGGTAGCTGCCGTCGACGTCGGTCGCGAGCGTCGGCATCAGGAGCGAGTGATAGAGCGCGGTGTAGGTGAGGCGAAAGTCGATCTCGCTGCGGCCCTCGAGCTCGAGCACCGAGAGGCGGCGCTCCCACTCGGCGACCGCATCGGCGCGCGCGGCGTCGAAGTCGAGGCCGTGGTCCTCGGCGTCGAGGTTCATGCGCGCGTGCGCCACGTCGACGAAGGAGATCGCGACGGCGGCGCGGACGACGCTGCCCGGAGCGAACGTGACGTAGAGGCCGCCCGTCGGAAGCGCGCGCGTTGCCACGCCCGCGTGGAGCGCGCCCGGCTCGAACGCGCCCGAGGTGAGGAATGCCTGATCGAAGCGCATGACGAAGTGGATGTCGACTCCGCCGAAGCGATCCGAGTAGCCGCCAGAGAAGTGGACGTGCCCTTCGATCTCGCTCGCGCCGGGGACGAAGCTCGCGCTCGCGTCTCGCACCTCGACACCGGGATGCGCATGGGCGAGGTCGACGAAGATCGCCGCCTCGCCGGTCGACGGAAACGTGATCCGATGGAAGCCGACGCGCGGCGATGCGGTGAGCTCCATGCCGATGGGCCCACCCGCGGCGTCGAGGGTGACCTCGTAGCGGCCGGGCGACGCGTGCTCGGTGGCGTCGTCGAAGTGCGTGAGGAGCCCGTTCGGCATCGTTCGTTCGACGGTCGCACCCAGCGTCGGCATGAGCGCGACGGCGCCGTAGTCGTTGATGCCCACGCCGTGCATGCGGGTGTGACTGAACCCCGTGACGTACTCGTCCGCCGCGCGGTATCCGGAGCAGTGCAGGTAGCCTGCGGCCTCGCCAGCCTCGTTCGCGGTGTCGGGACCGGGGCGCACCATGCCGAAGGGCCACTGCGGGCCGGGGTGCGTGCTGCCGATGTCGTTGTAGCCGACGCCGCCCGTGCCGATGAAGGGGTCGACCCACTGCGTGAGCGGCGCCTCGGCGGAAGTGGGCGCGGGCGGCGGGCCTGCGTCGAGCCCGGTGTCGGGCGCGCGAGCAGCATCGGCGGCTGCGTCGTCACCGGGGCCCGCGTCGGGCGCGAGGGCCGATGGACTGCAGCCGAGGAGCGCGGCGCAGGCGAAGAAAGCGAGACGGCGCATGCAGACGAGCATGCCACGAGAGCGCGCGAGTCGATCAGCGCATGATCTTCAGGCGCTTCGGCCCCGTGCCCGCGGGCGCCTTCTCGCCGCCGGTGCGCTCGAAGTGGTGTCGCGCCATCGCCTCGGTCAGCTCCGCGGCGAGGCCGAGGAAGATCTTCGCGACCTCCGAGTCCGGCTCGCTCTCGACCACGGGCATCCCCTTGTCGCCCCACTCGCGCACGCTCGCGACGAGCGGGATCTGCGCCATGAGCTTGGCCTTCGCGAAGTCCGCGACCTTCTGCCCGCCGCCCTTGCCGAAGAGCTCGTGCCGGTTGCCCGCCGGATCCTCGAAGTACGTCATGTTCTCGACCACGCCGAGGATCGGGAGGTTGAGCTTTCCGCACATCGAGACGCCCTTGTAGACGTCCGCGAGCGCGACCTCCTGCGGAGTCGTCACCATCACGACGCCGGTGACCTTGAGCTTCTGCGCCATCGTGAGCGCGACGTCGCCCGTGCCGGGCGGCAGGTCGAGCACCATCACGTCGAGCGGCCCCCAGTCCACGTCGCGGAGCAGTTGCGTGAGCGCAGAGTGGAGCATCGGCCCGCGCCAGACGATCGCCTGCTTGTCGTCCTCGAGCATGAAGCCGATCGACATCATCTCGACACCGAAGCGCGTGTGCGGGGAGATCCTCTTTCCGTCGCGCGAGACCGGGCTGCCGGAGACGCCCATCATCGTCGGGATCGAAGGGCCATAGATGTCCGCATCGAGCAGGCCCACGCGCATGCCGATGCGCTTGAGCGCGAGCGCCAGGTTGACCGCCGTGGTGCTCTTGCCGACGCCGCCCTTGCCGCTCATCACGAGGAGGACGTTCTTCACGCCGGGGATCGGGTCATCGCCCATCACCTCACGCGTCGGCACCTCGACCGTGAACGCGATCGAGATCTCGAGCGGCGCGAACGCCTTCAGCGCGCTCTCCACGCGATCGCGGACGCGGCGCTCGTTCTCGGGCGAGGGCGCAGGAAGCTTCGCGGACAGCGCCACGACGTTCCCGTTCACGGAGCCGATGCTCAGCGTGCCGATCGCCGTCATCGGGCGCGAGAACACGGGGTCGACCACGCTCGAGAGCGCGGCATCGAGTTGGTCCAGGGTGAGGTCAGCCATGCGCGGCCGTTGTGCGTTCGGCGCCTGGACGCGTCAAGGATGGCGGAAGACGAGAGGTCGGGAGCCTCGTGCTAGCGTGGCCGCGTGGCACGGTCGCTCCTCCTCGCTGGGCTCCTCCTCGCTTGCGGCGCGCCCTCGGCCGAGCCCGACGCCCACGCCCACGACCACGACGGGGGCCGAGACGCGGCGAGCCGGGACGCGGCTCCGGCCGATGCCGCAGCGCTCTTCGACCCGGCGACGTTCGACTGCCGCGCGACGACTCCGCCCGTGAGAAGGAGCCCGCTGGCGCTCTCCTGCCCGGTCGATCGCACGTGCACCGGGATGCGCGTCGCGTCCTCGCACCGCGGAGCGGGTGCGCCCGGCGGGCTCGTGCCCGAGAACACGCTCTCGGGGATCCGCGCCGCGATCGCGCTCGGCGCCGACATGGTCGAGATGGACGTGCGGCCCACGAGCGACGGCACGCTCGTGCTCATGCACGACGCCGACGTGGACCGCACGACGACGAGCACCGGGAGCGTGTCCGCGATGACGCTGGCCGAGGTGCAGGCGCTCACGCTCCGCACCGACGGCTTCGTCGGGGACTACGCGTGCGACCGGGTCCCGACGTTCCGAGAGGCGCTCGACCTCGCGGCGGGGCGCGTGCTGATCGTCGTCGACGCGAGCAAGACGGATCGGGTGGATCTCATCGTGGGGACCATCCAGGCCGCCGGCGCGGTCGACCGCGTGGTGTTCGACACGGAGGACACCGACCGCATCCAGATGGCGCTGGCGCTCGAGCCCGCGCTTCGCTTTCTGATCCGCGGCACGACCGAAGCGGAGCTGGACACGCGCCTGTCCGCCGTCGCGCCGGCCGAGCCCGTGTACGTGCACATCGACGGCGCCGACCCCAGCGTGATGGCGCCGCTCGTCCACGCCGCTGGCTATCGGGTGTTCGCGCTCGGATTCGCCGTGGACATCCTGGCGGGTCTACGCGGGCCCGCCGCCTACGAGAGCTTCTTCGCCAGCGGGGTCGACATGGTCCAGTCGAACCGCATCGATCTGCTCGGCGCGTTCCTCGGACGATAGAAGCACGCGATGACGACGAAGACGCCCGAATCACCGCCACGCATCGAGGACTACGCCGTCATCGGAGACTGCGAGACGGCCGCGCTCGTGAGCCGCCGCGGGTCGCTCGACTGGCTCTGCTGGCCGCGCTTCGACTCGGATGCCTGCTTCGCCGCGCTGCTCGGCACCGAGGACAATGGCCAGTGGTCGATCGAGCCGGCGACCGAGATCTTGCGCGTGTCTCGTCGCTATCGCGGCAACACGCTGATCCTCGAGACCACGTTCGACACTCCGCTCGGCACCGTCGCGCTCGTGGACTTCATGCCACCGCGCGGCAAGGCCTCGGACGTCGTGCGGCTCGTGATCGGGGTGCGCGGCAGCGTGCCGATGCGCATGCGCCTCACCATCCGCTTCGGCTACGGCCGGCTCGTCCCGTGGGTCAGCCGGCTCGACGATGGAACGCTGCGCGCGATCGCGGGGCCGGACATGCTCGCGCTGCGGACGGCGGTCGAGATGCGAGGCGAGGGCCTGACCACGCTGAGCGACTTCACGGTAGCGCCCGGTCAGACCATCCCGTTCACGCTGACGTACGGCGCCTCGCACGAGGCAGTCCCCGCGGCGCTCGACCCTCTCGATGCGCTCGAGTCGACACACTCGTTCTGGTCGGAATGGGCGTCACGCTACGAGCCGGCCACTCCGTCCTATCCCTCCGCGATTCCGGAGCACTGGAATTCGGCCATCCACCGATCGCTCCTGGCGCTCAAGGCCATGACCTATGCGCCCACGGGCGGGATCGTCGCGGCGACCACGACCTCGCTCCCCGAGTGGATGGGCGGCTCGCGCAACTGGGACTATCGATGTTGCTGGCTGCGTGACTCCGCTCTCACGCTCATGGCGCTGATGAACAGTGGGTATCTCGCCGAGGCGCAGGCCTGGCGCGACTGGCTCGTGCGCGCGATCGCCGGGAGCGTCGAACAGATCCAGATCATGTACGGCCTGGCCGGCGAGCGACGCCTCGATGAGTGGGAGCTGGACTGGCTCCCCGGCTTCGCCGGCAGCCGGCCCGTCCGCGTCGGGAACGGCGCCCACAAGCAGCTTCAGCTCGACGTCTATGGCGAGGTGATGATCCTCCTGCATCAAGCGCGCGTCGCAGGCATCCCCGAGGGTCCCGAGGCCTGGTCGGTCCAGAAGGGAATGCTCGCGCAGCTCGAGCAGATATGGCGCGAGCCGGACGAGGGGATCTGGGAGGTCCGGGGCGACCGCCAACAGTTCACCTTCTCCAAGATGATGGCCTGGGCGGCCTTCGACTTCTGTATCCAGACGGCGGTGCAGTTCGAGCTGGCGGACGCGCCCGTCGAGCGCTGGCGCTCGGTCCGGGACACCATTCACGCGGACGTCTGCGAGAAAGGGTACGACGAAGAGCTCGGTAGCTTCGTCTCGGCCTATGGCAGCAAGGAGCTCGACGCGAGCCTGCTTCTCATACCCACCCTGGGCTTTCTGCCCACGAGCGATGCGCGCGTCCTCGGGACGATCGCGGCGGTCGAGCGCGAGCTCCTGCGCGATGGCTTCGTGCGGCGGTATCGGAACGTGAGCGAGGTGGACGGGATCGCAGACGACGAAGGTGCCTTCCTGGCCTGCAGCTTCTGGCTCGTGGGCGCGTACGTCTCGGCAAGACGACTGAGCGACGCGATCGCCCTCTTCGAGCGCCTGCTGGCCATCCGGAACGACGTCGGGCTGCTCGCCGAGGAGTACGACCCGAAGGCGAACCGTCAGCTCGGGAACTTCCCGCAGGGCTTCTCGCACGTCGCGCTCATCAACGCGGGCCAGCAGCTGATCGCGGCGCTGGCGCAGAGCGAAGCGGAGCGCGCGAGCGCAACGCCGCCCTCGGAGAAGTGAGCGCCTCCCCTCGGTGGTGCGCTCGTTCCGCGTGGAGGCAGCGCTGAGCTCCGCGCGGGCCTGGGCGAGCTCCTATTGGAGCTGACGCACTCACCTCGGCCCGCCAGCGCGGATGCAGACGATGACGGGATCGGTCGGGTCCGTGGTGAGACTCACCATGGCCTTCAGACGGACTGCGGGACTGAGGCGACCGAGCTCGTTCATCGCATGCCTTACGCGTCCTCTCGAGCAGCCTACCAAGACGTCGAAGCATGCCTTCGCGACCAGCCTACCAAGACGTCGCAGCATGCCTTCGCGACAGCCCACCCAAACGTCCCGTCAAGCCAGACAAGCTCCCTCTCCCACGAACGTGGGAGAGGGCGAAAGGTGAGGGATTGCGTAGCGAGAGAAGCGAAAAGCAATCCAGTTGCGCCGAGAAAGACCCCTCACCCCAGCCCTCTCCCCGCAAGCGGGGCGAGGGAGCATCTCCTCTCGAGCAGCCTACCAAGACGTCGAAGCATGCCTTCGCGACCAGCCCACCCAAACGTCCCGTCAAGCCAGACAAGCTCCCTCTCCCACGAACGTGGGACCCCTCACCCCAGCCCTCTCCCCGCAA
>JBBSAT010000363.1:0-7280 GCA_038252025.1 Polyangiales bacterium
CCCCGCCGAGCCCGCGCGCTTCGCGGCCGCCCCCCGCCGCGCCGCCGCGGCCACCGCACACCGCGCCCGCGCCCGCGCCCGCCCGCCGCGGACGAATCGGGCCGGCATCGCCGCCGCTCGGGTCGGGAACGCCGCCGTCGACGCCGGGCCCGGCGTCGAAGGCAGGCGGGGGATCCGGGAGGCTGTCGGGGACGCAGGTTCCGGTCGACGCTCGGCAGGAGGTGCCCGCCGGGCAGACCGCGTCACGACACGAGTCGACGCACGCGCCGGCCTCGCAGAAGGTGCCGGGGCCGCAGGTCACGGTCGCACACGAGGGATCGACGCAGCGGCCGTCTCCGCGGCACGTCTGGCCCGCGCTGCAGCCGGAGTCGGAGGTGCAGCGACCGCGGCAGACGCCATCGACGCAGACGGTGCAGTCGTCGCACGTGATGCCGGCGCAGCCGTCGACGCAGACGCCGCTCAGGCACGCCTGGCCGTGCGGACAGACGACGCCGTCGCACGCGTCGACGCAAGAGCCGCGGCGGCAGCGCTGCCCGGTCGGGCACGTCACGCCGACGCACATCGGATCGCTGCACTGGCCGTTCGTCGTGTCGCAGATCAGACCGTCGCCGCACGCGCCCTCGAAGCAAGCGCCGATGCAGAAGCCGTTCACGCAGGACTCGAGCGCGGGGCAGAGCGCGGTCGTGTCGACCTCGTCCGTCATCCCGTCGCAGTCGTTGTCGATGTTGTCGCAGATCTCGGTGCTGGGCGTGACCTGCTGCACGCACTCGACGCCGCTGCCGACGCAGTTCGTCCGGCCCTGCGCGCAGACGCCGATCTGACCTGCGACCGTGCACGGCATGCCGGCGTCGGGGCAGAGGACCGAGCCGCCGCGCACCTGGAAGCGCCAGACGCCGACGTCATCGACGTTCGAGTCGAAGCAGAGGCGGTTCGCGATGCCGGGCATGCGCGAGCCCATGATCTCGACGAAGTTGCCCGCAGCGCCGATGCCCTCGTCGAAGCCTGCCTGCGCAGGCGTGCCGCCGCTGCCGCCGGTGCCGCCCGACGCGTCGCCGGTCTCCCACTCGCAGACGTTGAAGCGGAACTCCACGTCGAAGTCACCGACCGAGCCGCCGCAGCCGGGAACGGCCGTGAGGACGAGCTGGAACGCCATCTGGCGATCCTGATGGCACTGGTAGTAGCCGACGTTGTCCCAGGTGAAGACCGCGCGGCCTGCGTCGAACGACCACCAGACGCGGTTGTCGGGGTGGTTGTCGCACGCGGGGTTCATCGTGGCTTCCCCGTCGCCAGGCCCCGAGCATCCCGGAAAGCCGAAGATGTCGGTGCCGGGCACGCGGATGTCCACGTCGGCCCAGAACGGCGCGATCATCGGCTGATCCGCCACGGGGAACGGGTCCGGCGTGTACTGCGGGAGGCCGGCGCTGAACGTGATGTTGCCGTTCGTGTTCACGTACACGGACGTGTGCGTCAGCGAGAAGAAGTGGAGGCCGCCGGGGAACGATGTGGTCAGGCTCAGCGGTCCCGCCGAGCCGTCGTCGTTCTCGCCGAGGCAGTTGCCGCTCGCGCCGTAGCCGGCGGGCCCGCCGAGCCCCGTGATCAGCGTCGCCTGAGCGGACGCGCGCGGCACGACGAGAACAGAGAGGAGGAGCGCGCACCAAAGCAACAGGGCGGACCGCATACAGCACCTCAATCCAAAGTGGAGGTGGTCAGCATATCCGAGAGGCCGCCCGAGGATCCAATCACACGGTTCCACCGTGCGAGATCACACCGCGAGCGTTCCGCGCTGGGTCATATCGACCCGGCGAATTCTTTCCCGAATTCGAGCGGCGTCGGCCGGTCTCGCGGGTCCTTCGTCACCGCCGCGCGCATGAGCTTCACCAGCGCCGCCGGGTAGGTCTTGAGGCGGTCGCCCTCTTCGAGCGGGTCCCGCGTCATGTGCGCGATGATGCGATCGCGCGGTGACTCGAGATCGTCGAAGAACGTCCGGCCGGTCGTGACCGCGTAGACCGTGCCCGCGAGCGCGTAGACGTCGGCGCGGCCATCGAGCTCGACGGGATCGAGCACCTGCTCGGGCGCGATGAACCCCGGCGTGCCGGCCACGAAGCGGCCCGCGGCGTCCGGCGCGACGCGCATCGCGCGCACCATGCCGAAGTCGATGACGACCGTGGCGAGCGGCGTCGCGCGGCCGGGGTCGCGGTGCTTCTCGGGATCGAACTTCTCGCCCCCTTGGAGCGGAAGGCGGAGCCAGATGTTCGCGGGCTTGATGTCCCTGTGCACGAGGCCGGCACCGTGGAACGAGGCGAGGCCCGCGCACGACTCGAGCACGACCTGCCGGAGCTCGAAGAGGCTCATCAGCCGCGCCGACGCGTACTGCTTGAGGTCGGCGCCGATCAGATACTCGAGCACGAGAAAGGGAACGCCGTTCGAGACGCCGCGATCGATGATGTTCGCGACGTTCGGGTGGTACATGCCCGCGAGCGCCTTGGCCTCCTCGACGAACGACGCGAGGATTCCTTCGCGCTCGGTGTCGCTCGCGTCGGCCAGCGCGTCCGCCTTCGGGATCTTGAGCACGAAGAGCCGATCGGCGCCGGGCTTGCGCACGAGCCAGACGGTGCCGATCCCGCCCTCACCGATCGGTCGGACGAGCTCGTAGCCCTCGATCATCTTCGGCTCGGGCTTCTTCTTCACGGGCGGCGGAGGCGGCGAACGCTTCGCTGCAGCGTTGACCGCGCCCTCGACGAGCGCCGAGCACACGGGACCGAGCGACGTGAACCACACGTCGAGCGGACCGAGCTCGCGCGCCCGCTCGCCGCGCGCGATCATCGCTGCCACGCGCGGCGCGTTCTCGGTCTGCGCCCGATCGAGCGAGGTGTCGGCGGACTTGGCTTCGACCGCGGGGTGGAGAGCCTTCACAGGCGCCGAGAGCGCGCCGTGCAGACGCTCGGCGGCGAGGACGAGCTCGAGGCACTTCGGCTCGAGGTCCTTCTTCGGGCCTGAGGTCTCGCTGAACTTCGCGAGGACGGTGCCGAGCTCGGCGAGCGCGTGCGCGAGCTCGGTGTCGTCGGCGTGGAGCTCCTTCAGCGCCTCGGCGACCGCGAAGGCCCAGCGTCCGTCCGACGCGTCGTGCTCGCCGGTCGTGCTCGCCGAGATCGCGCTGCGGATGTCGTCGGCGAGGCGACAGCACTTCTCGAGCGCGCCGTCCGCGATCATCGGCAGCGCCGTCGCGATGGAGAGCAGCATCGCGGGGCGGTCGATGACGAGCGCCCACCAGGCCGCGAACGGGCCGAGCCAGCGCACGTCGTCCACCTCGCCGAGCGCCGTCCCGCGCGTCGTGTCGACGAGCCTCCAGAAGAGCGCGCTCAGCGCGGTCTTGAGCGAGGGCGGCAGCTCGCGCGAGCCGTCGGCGAGGCCATCGAGGTTCTTCAGCCAGAGACAGGTCTGGTGCGCCGTCGGTCCGCGCCCCGGGCCGAAGTCCGGATCTTCGCCGCACGCATCGAGCGCGTAGCCGCCGAGCCGGATCGCGAGCACCTCGATCGCGAGGTCGACCTGCGGGTCGCCCATCTGAGGCTGGTCGGCGCTCGCGTTGCGTCGATCGCTCACCAGCGCGAGCAGCTCGGCGGGCGCGCTCGCCACCGTCGCCCACGCGTCCTCGAGATCGGGCTCCTGGATGGGATCGCCGTCCGGTCGCGTGGCCAGCTGCGGGCCCCAGAGCCGGAGCGCGAGCGAGCGGGCGCATCCTTCGAACGCGTTCATCGCCGCTGCGCGCTGACGCAGAGACCCACGGCCGAGAGAGATGCGGCGCGCCTCCTGGAACGTCGGGAGCAGCGCGCTCGCGAAGCGGGCTGCCCGCGCGTCGGCCTCCTCGTCGTCGTACTGCGCGGCGAGGCGAACGAGGTTCTCGAGGCCGAGCTCGAGGTCGAGCGGATCGCGCTCCGCGCCGTCGATCGGATCGGTGACCGCGATCACCTCGAGCCAGCGGCGCCACTCGTCGAGCGAGCCGGTGCGGGCCCGGCGCGCCATCTCGCGCAGCTCGCGAAGAGGGCCCTCGAACGCGCTCCGCTGCGTGCCGCGCCGGAACAGCGTGCCGAGACCTCGCGCCAGCGCGCGCGCGGCGATCGCACCGCCGTCGCCCTTCAGGATCCGCGCCGAGAGCTTGTCCCAGACGTCGCGTCGCTCGAAGTAGAGATACGGCGTGGCGGCAGCGGCGGCGGCGAGGACCCAGGCTTCTTCGCCGGGCGCCTCGAGGATCGAGACGAGCTCGCTCGAGAGGAACTTCAGGCGCTCGCCGGGGAGGCACGCGAACGCGGTCAGCGCGCGCTGCTTGAGCAGCGGCGAGCTGCCCCGCACCCAGTCGAGGAGCGTTCCT
Organism: Polyangiales bacterium; assembly: GCA_038252025.1. GTDB lineage: Bacteria > Myxococcota_A > Polyangia > Polyangiales > Sandaracinaceae > JBBSAT01. Next base: position 4,367 of record JBBSAT010000363.1, read on the forward strand.
TCGAGCGCTTCCATGTTGCCCGTGAGCCGGCCGAGAGCGCGCGCCGCGTGGACCCAGACCAGCGGCTCGGGGTGGAGGAGCAGCGGCTGAAGGACCTGCAGCGTGCGCCCCACGAGCTCCGGGTCGGCCATCGCCGGCATGCCGCGCACGCTGATCTCGATGCAGCGCGCGGCGAGGACGCGTCCGCGGAGCGAGCCGCGCGCGGGCTGTCCGACCAGCGCTTCGAACGTCGCCTTCGTTCCCCAGATCCACGGGCCGAGCTCGGGGATCGCGAGCGCGGTCGCACCGGCCTCCCAGATCAAGATCTCCATCCGCGCGCGGGCCTCGGCGTTCTCCGGCGCGGTGTAGCGATCGCCCGAGCCCACGAGAGGTGCGCACGCCAGCGCATCGACGAGGGGGCCCTCCACCACGCGGTCGCGCGCGACGCCGGGCACGCGCGCCGCGAAGTCGGCGTGGCTCGCTGCGAGCGCGAGGAGCTTCGCGAGCCGCGCGTCGATGCGCGCGGTGTTGGCCGCGCACCACGCGAAGACGATCTCGCCAGCCGGCTCTCCGAGGAGGCGCGCGAGGTCGGCGACGCCGCTCGTCGATCGGCTCAGCGTGGGCAGCGCACGATCGATCACGTCGGCGGCCGCGAGCTGGTCGGCCGAGAACGGGGGCGGCGGGCCGGGCTCGGTGCCGCGCCAGTAGCGCACGAGCTCGGCGTGCGAGGCGGCGATCGGAGAGAGCTGTGCGAGGGCGTCCTGGACCTGTGCGGGCAGCATGAGTGCCCACGAGGGTACACCGGTGCCGCGCGGAGGAGAGAGGAGAGGCGCGGCCTGGAACGAGCGGCGTGCTCTAGAAGTCCGGCAATGCGCAGACGCCGGCGATGCACGTCCCGCCGGACCCGCACGGGACACCGCAGCGACCGCAGTTCAGCGGATCGACCCGCAGATCGGTCGCGCACGCAGGCGCGGCCGCGTTGCAGCTACCGAAGCCGGGATCGCAGTCCACCACGACGCAGCGCCCGACCACGCAGGTCGTCAGGGCGTGCGGCGCGCTCACGCACATCGACGCGGCGCTTCCCTCGTCGATCGCTCCGTCGCAGTCGTCGTCGGTGGCGTTGCATCCCTCGCTCGCGCCCGGACGCCGCACTGGGTCGTGGTCGTCGCAGTCTCCGCCTCGCGCCGCGTAGCCCGCAGGGCTCGCGCACGCGAGGACCGCGCCGCTGGCGGCCGCTCCGTAGCCATCGCCGTCGAGGTCGCGGAAGAACGTGAGGTTGATCGCGTCCTCGTCGACGCTGCCGTCGCAGTCGTTGTCGCGTCCGTCACACGTCTCTAGCGAGCCTCCGCCGGTCAGAGCGTCGTGGTCGTCGCAGTCGATCCCGCGCGGCGCTCCGCAGCTCACGTCGGCCACGCCGTCCCCGTCGTCGTCCTCGAGGTCGCCCGCCGAGATCTCGAAGTCGGCGCTGCCGTTGCAGTCGTCGTCGATGCCGTTACACGTCTCGGCGGCCCCGGGGCTGACGCCGGCCGTCGCGTCGTCGCAGTCGGTCCCGACCAGCGAGTAGCCCATCGGGGGAACGCAGGAGACGATCGTTCCGCTCAGCGCCCGACCGAAGCCATCGCCGTCGAGATCGCGATACCAGGTGACCGCGGTCGGGCTCTCGTCGACGATCGTGTCGCAGTCGTTGTCGAGCGCGTCGCAGATCTCTGCCTGTCCCGGATGGCGCGTGATGTCGGCATCGTCGCAGTCCGTGCCGTACACGGAGAAGCCCGTGGCGCTTCCGCACGCGGTCGCCGGAAGCAGCGCGTCCCCGTAGCCGTCGTGGTCGTGATCCTCGAAGCCATCGACCCTCACCATCTCGTCGATGAGGCCATCGCAGTCGTCGTCGATCCGATTACAGACCTCGGAGGCCGCGGGGTTCGCGCCGCGCGCGCCGTCGTTGCAGTCGTCGCCGCAGGTGGCCCCGTTGCAGCAACGCGCGTCGATGAAGCCGTCCCCGTCGGAGTCGACGCCCCCGAGCGTCGTGGTGTCGCAGTCCTCGTCGTGACCTTCGGCGTCACAGACCTCCATGTTTCCCGGAAAGCGATGTGTGTCGTCGTCGGCGCAGTCGTCGCCCAGCGGCGTCCCGCTCCCGTCGAGGCACGCGCTGTCCCCCGCGCCATCGCCGTCCGCGTCCGGCACTGCCGATACGCATCGACGCAACGACTCCGAACAGAAGTCGCGCGTGCATTCGATGGAGTCGTCGCACGTCATCGCAGCGCCGGGAGCGCACGCCCCGTCGACGCACGTCTCGATCCCGTCGCAGAAGAGCCCGTCGTCGCAATCGGCCGCCGTGGCGCACGCCGAGGCGGCATCCAGGCGCGCGTCCGGCACCGCCGCGGCATCGGGCGCCTCCGCGAGCGGACCGCAGCCCAGGACGATCGAGAACAGCGAGGCGAAGAGCGCAGCGCGCGCGGACCAAGAGCTCGTGGAGGTCACGCGCGCAATCCTACCTGCTGCTCGCCCAGGAGGGTAGCAGTTCCCGCGCGGCGAAGCTCACCTCGCGTCCCGGTCGTCGATCGACCAGCATGCGACTCCATGCGGACGCGACGCCTCGCGCGCTGCGAGCGCTGCAACCAGCCGGTCGTCGTGTGCATCTGCGACTTGATCGCTCCGATCCTCGTGCGCACCAAGCTCCTCGTGCTCGTTCACCACGTCGAGGCGCGCAAGACGACGAACACCGGAAGGCTCGCCGCGCTCATGCTCGGGGCGCGCTTCGCTCTCTGGGGAGATCCCGACGCCGATGCGCCCGCGCTGCCCGAAGGCCCCGTTCTCCTCCTCTTTCCTCCGCCGAGTCGAGGCTGCTCGCACCGGAGGACGCGCAGGGAGGCGCGACCCTGGTCGTGCCCGATGGGTCGTGGCGGCAGGCGCGGAAGATCGCGCGGCGCGTGGAGGC
>JBBSAT010000364.1:0-7264 GCA_038252025.1 Polyangiales bacterium
CCTCCGCAGCAGCCTCAGCAGGCGCGGCGTCGCTCGGAGTGACGCTGGCTTCCTCGGACGCTCCTGGCGGCGGAGGCGGGTTCGTGTTGGGGATCACACGCGAGCCATCCTCGCGCAGCTCTCCCTCTTCCGCGGCCGGCTCGCCCTCGGTCGCGTCCGCCGCGGACACGGAAGGCGCCGCTGCTTCTGCCGCAGCCTTGGCCGCGCGGCTCGCCGCCCGCAGCATTCGCTCGTCTGCCGCGCTCGTGTCGACCGTCCGTGTGCCGGGCGCCGCGCTGGACCGCCCACGCGCGCTGCCGGCGGGCCGGGCCGGCGCTGCGATCGCCGGCTGCGAGATCGCCATCGTGCCGCGCACCATCCGGAGCGACCCGTCGATCATCTTCTCGCAGACCTCCGTGTCGGGCACGGCCTTCGCGAACTTCACGAGGTCCGCGTCGCCGAGGAGCGCGATGACCTCCTCGAGCGCGACCGGCCCGAGGCGCTGGTTGCGCAGTCGCGCGATGACCTCGTCGGTCGTGCTCTCGAGGCCGTTGAAGTCGTAGCGGTTGCCGAAGTACTCGCGGAGCGCGTCGGAGACGCCGTCGACGATCTCCACCTGTCGACCCTCGGCGATGGACGCCGGCAGTCGCTTCCGCAGCTCCTCGAGCTTCTCGGTCGCGACCTCCCAGGCCGGCCGCGGCGGCGGCGGGGGCGGCACCGGCTTCGGCTGCCGCTTCCACCAGCGGGCCACGAACCAGGTGATGAGCGCCGTCAGCGCGATGATGCCGAGGATCCCGAGCACCCACGCGAGCGTGTAGTCGTCCTGCATCACGACGACGGGCGGCGTCGCCGCGCGCGGCTGTGCGTCGGGCTCGTTCGCGATCAACGAGCCGACGTGGATCATGTGCGCGTCCGTGAGGACCGTGCCCACGGTTCCTTCCGACGTGACGACCCACAGGCGGATCGGCGGCAGCTCGTGGTCGCCGGGCTCGAGCATCAGGAACTCGAGCTCGAAGACGAAGACGTGCCGATCGCCCTCGGGCCGATCGCTGTGTCGCTGGTCGTGGATCTCGAGGTCGCCGAGCGTCTGGTGCGGGACGGCGACGTCGTCGCCTTCCGGCAGGGTCACGGTGATCGTGGCGGTGACGAGATCACCCGTCATCACCTCGTCGACGGGCGCGAGCTCCAGCGTGACGACCGGGACGTGCCCCTCGGGCAGCTCTGCCTCGGTCGGTCCCGACGGCTGCTCGTCCGCGGGCGTCCCGGCGTCCACGCCGACGCCTGCGTCGACGCCTGCGTCCGGGTGGCTGACCACCGCGCTCTGCTCGCCCGTCGCGTCCACGCAGCGGACCACGGCGAACAAGTGGCCGATGTTGGCGTCCGTCGCGGCGCCGGTGAGCACGTCCACGCACGCGAACGGCGTGTCGGCCTCGACGTGGACGACGAGGACGTCGCCTTCCCGCGTGTAGACGGGCGTCAGCTGCCGCGTCCGTAGGTCCTCGTTCGCGCCGCTGACGAACGCATCGCGCTCGACCTCCAGATCCTGCGCGTGCGCGCGCGGCGCCGCGAGGAGCAGGCCGAGCCAGAGCACGATCGGAGCGGCGCTTCGCCTCATCCGTAGCCCTTCATGCGCTTCTGGCGCCTGCGAAAGAGGTCGGTCAGAGGGCGAACGTAGTCGGTGTTGGTCCGAACGAGAACGTGATCGACGCCGAGGCGCCCGAAGAACTGCTCGCGGTGCGCGCGCTCCTTCGCGATCCGCGTCGCATAGGCCTTCCGGACCACCGAGTCGCTCGTGTCGATCTCGATGAGCTCACCGGTCTCGAGGTCCTCGAGCAGCGCGAGCCCGATGTCGGGCAGCTCCTCCTCGCGCGGATCGACGATCTGCACCGGGATGAGGTCGTGGCGGGCCGCGGCGATCCGCAGGCTTCGCTCGAAGTCGGGCGCGACGAGATCGCTGACGAGGAACGCGACGCTGCGCCGCCGCTGGAGGCTACCGAGCATGTCGAGCGCGCCGCGCACGTCGGTCCCCGTCCCCTTCGGCCGCGCCGAGAGGATCTCGGTGATGACGCGCATCACGTGCCCCTTGCCCTTCTTGGGCGGCACGTACTTCTCGATGCGATCCGTGAACAGGATCAAGCCCACGCGATCGTTGTTCTTGATCGCGCTGAACGCGAGAAGCGCGCTCACCTCGGCGACCGTCTCCACCTTCGGTCGCGCCATCGCGCCGAAGCGCTCGCTCGCGGAGAGGTCCACGAGGAGCATCACGGTCATCTCGCGCTCCTCCGTGAAGACCTTCACGTAGGTGTCGTTCATGCGCGCCGACACGTTCCAGTCGATGAAGCGAACGTCGTCGCCGGGCTGGTACTGGCGGACCTCGCTGAACGCCATGCCGCGTCCCTTGAAGACCGAGTGATAGCCGCCCGCGAGCTGCTCGTTCGCCAGCTTCGACGTCTTGATCTCGATCTTCTTGAGCTTCTTGACGAGCTCGCGCGGAATCATTGCAAGAGTGCTCGCAGCGCGTGGCGCGCACGGAAGTGCTCGCTTCGAGCACGGATGGAAGCGGCGCCCGATGCGAGCCGATTCATCATCAGGGAACTTCCACGGTCTCGAAGATGCGCTTCACGACCTGGTCGCTCGTGATCTCCTCGGCCTCCGCTTCGTAGGTCAGGATGATGCGGTGACGCAGCACGTCGGGGCCGACGGCCTTCACGTCCTCCGGCGTCACGTAGCCGCGGTGCTTCACGAAGGCGTGCGCGCGCGAGGCGAGGTTGAGCGCGATGCTGGCGCGCGGGGAGCCGCCGTGGGCGACCATGCCCGCGAGGTCCTTCATGCCGGCCTTCTTCGGGTCGCGCGTCGCGATGACGACGTCGACGATGTAGTCGTTGATCTTCTCGTCGACGATCACGTGCGCGATCGAGTCGCGCGCCTTGAGGATCGCCTCGGGCGTCGTGACGTGGCGAACGGTGAGCGGGTCGTCCTCGTTCCGCGTCTGCTTGCCGAGGCCGCCCGCGAGGGCCGCCTTGGACATGCGCTCCATGATCCGCCGCTCCTCTTCACGGGTCGGATAGCCGACCTTGATGTGGAGCATGAAGCGATCGACCTGGGCCTCGGGGAGCGGGTACGTGCCCTCTTGCTCGACCGGGTTCTGCGTGGCGAGCACCATGAAGGGCGCTTCGAGCTGGGTCGTCGTGTCGCCGATCGTGACCTGGCGCTCCTGCATCGCCTCGAGGAGCGCGCTCTGGACCTTGGCCGGCGCGCGGTTGATCTCGTCGGCGAGGACGAGGTTCGCGAAGATCGGGCCCTTCTTGTTCGTGAACTCGCCCTTCTGCTGGTTGTAGATGACCGTGCCGATGACGTCGGCCGGCAGCATGTCGGGCGTGAACTGGATGCGAGAGAAGCGGGCCGAGATGGTCTCGCAGACGGTCTTCACGGTGAGCGTCTTGGCGAGCCCGGGGACGCCTTCGATGAGGACGTGGCCGCCGGTGAGGAGCCCGATCAGGATGCGCTCGATCATCGGGTCCTGGCCGACGATGACCTTCTGCACTTCGTGGAAGATGCCGTCCACGAACGCGCTCTCGCGCTGGATGAGGTCGTTGATGGCTCGAACGTCGTTGTACATGCCGACTTGGTCCCTCGGGACGTAGGGGAATTGCAGGCGAGCGCGGGGCGTTACCACGCGTTCCGGCGGGCGGGCAACCGCAAGCGCGCGGGGGATGTTCCCGGGAGAGGCTAGGTGAGGGCCCCCTCCCCTCCCGTCCCCTCGAGCGTCTGCTCCACCAGCTCGAGCGCCGCCCGGACGAGGATCTCGTCCTCCACCCGCGCCTGGGCGCTCGGGACCAGCACCCGCCCGTCCTCCGTCGCGATCACGTAGCGTCGCTGCCAGAACCGGACGCCCTCCTCGACGTAGTCCAGGTCGATCCGCGCCGCCCCCGTCGCTTCTCCGATCGTCCGGACGTTCTGCTCCGGCGCCGCGAGCTTCTCGATCGGCGTGGCGCGCGAGGCATCGATGGGCCCGTCGATCCAGATCATCGATCCCTCGGGCCCGATCAGCACGAACGGCGTCATCTCGCTCGGGTCCGAAGCGAGCGCGAAGCCCTCCGGCCAGCCGCATCGGAACGCGCTCGTCTCGATGCGCCATGGCCCGGCCGCCGACGCGCGCGTGGTATCATGAGGCCATGAGATCACTTGGCGCCGTGGTGTTCGTGACGCTCGGCGTGATTGGATGCGCGCCTGCAGCGGAGAGCGTCCTCGACGCCGACAGCGTCCTCGACGCGGACAGCGTTCTCGACGCCGACAGCCCCGACGCGGGTCTGCCGGACGCGCTCGGTTGCAGCGCCACTCCAGACGGATGCTGCGGAATGCCCGGCCGGACGTGCTGCGTACCCACGGGCCCGCGGTGCGTCGCGGGGTACGTCTGCAACACCGAGTCCTTGGGGGTCCCGGGGATGTGTGTCGTGGCCGATGGGGGCACGCTCGGGCCAGACGCGTGGGTCCTCGGCGGTGAGACGTGCGCCTCGGCGACCTACGGGAGCTGGTCGACCACGAACACGTGGACCATCGACACGTGCGTCTTGAGCGACGACGTGACGACGAGCTGCGGAGTCCCCGGCACGCCGGACATCGTGTTCGCGTTTCGCGCGCCAGCCCTCCCGGCGACGAGCCTCCACGTGACGCTCCCGAGCGGCTGGATCATCGAGATGCTGGACGACGCGTGCACGGTGAGCGCGACGCCGCTCTGCACCCACGACAGCCTCGACCTTCCCGACGGCACCGACGGCTACGGCTACATGGTCGTCGAGCGCGCCGATGGCGCGTGCGGAGCCGCGGCGATCACGATCGGGCCGTAGGCGAGGTTGAGCCGAGACGCGCAGTGCCCCGGGTGCGACCGCGTCCTTCCCGATGATGTCGGCAGACCTGGCCAGGTCGTGCGCTGTCGTCGGTGCCACGAGCTGTTCGTGGTCGGCGCGGGAGAGAGACTACGCACCGCGAACAACGATCTCTGGCCGGTTCGAGTCGGCTTGCTGCGCCCGGGACCGCTATCCGAGCGTTCGGAAGAGACCCTCGACGAGGTGCGTCGTGCGTCGGTCCGCGCGCTCGGCGCGCCCCCCGGAGCCTTCCTCGTCGCCGGCCTCGGCGACCCGGCGGAGAGGACGTCTGGCTATCGCGACGTCGCGCAGCCGACCCCGGTGACGATCACGCTTCTCGCTGGACTGCGACCGGTCGACGCAGCGTCGCTCGTGCGGCTCGAACGTTCGGTCGCAGGCCTGGCTGTCGCGGGCGTCGTCGTGGCTGCGGCCCTGCCGGAGCTCGCCCTGATCGGGGGAGGCGTGCTCACGGCAATGGCGACGACGCTCGCGCTCTCGCTCCGAGCGATTCGAGGGATCCCTCGCGTCGGACCTCGGTCGGTCTTCATCGCGCTGGCCTCAGGTCGAGTTCGCATGGCGCATCGCACGATCAGGACGTCCGACGAAGTCACGATTCGGGCCTCCGGCGCGTGGATCACTGTCCAGGACGGCGAGGTGGTGGTGCTCGCGTGGGCCTGCGGGTCGGAAGCGTCGGCTCGTTGGCTGTCGGACGTCCTGCGCATCGCGCTGAGCCCGTGACCCCGGCCGCATCGATCACCGGCGCGCGACGCGAGCGGCCGCCGCAGCGTCGAGCGCGGCCTCGAAGTTCTGCGGGCCAAAGCCGACGATCACGCGCTCGTCGATGTCGAAGGTCGGGATCGTCCCCGCAGGGTTCAGCGCGAGGAGGCGCTGGTGGTTTCGATCGCCGTCGTCGACGTCTCGGTCCGTGTACTGAATGCCCTGCTCGTGGAGATACGCGCGAGCCGCCCGGCACGAGCCGCACCAGTCGGCGCCGTACATCGTGATCGACACGCTGCGACGCGCGGCCCGTAGCGCGAGCTGATCCGGCGCCGAGGGCGCCACAGGCTCGGGCGTGGCGGGCGCCGCGATCTCAGGCGCGCGGGGCTCGGGCCTCGGCGCGGCGCCCCACCGAGCGCGCGGACGCGGAGGGGGCTCGGGCCGCGCACGCGGCGCGAGGTCAGGGGCGGAGACCTCGATGCGCGGTTGCGGTTCGACCGTGAGCGGCGGCGCCGGTGCGCTCGAGCCCCGGAGCGTGCCGACCACGCTACGCACACCGAGCGTGCTGGCGACCAGGACCACCACGACCCCGGCGACGAGGGCCCAACAGCCGGGCGGGGACGGCGGTGGCGCGACGGATCGCCGGCAGAGGACGCAGTCTCCGCCCGGGCCGAGCACGAGGCCGTGCGTCGGGCATCGCCCCCGATCCGTCGCGTCCATCGCGTCCTTCCGTCAGATTAGGATCGGGACCTGGCACTCGGTCGGCGGGGACATCCACTTGAGGGCGTTCAGCCAGAAGCGCTCGACCTGGTAGTCCGGGTGCCCGGTCCACTCGGAGTCGAACGAGATCCACTCGTCGGCGAACACGATGACGTGGCCGGCTCCGAGCTCGATGGCCCGCAGCACGTCGTAGCCGCCCTCGTCCGCCACGACCGTGCCCGCGCCGATCACCGGATAGCCGTTGTCCATCCCGAGGCGTGTCACCGCGTCCGAGATCGGATGCGGATGCCACCCGTTGATCGGCAGCGTGAAGCCGCAGCCGCAGAGGATCGGCTCGGGGCCGTACTGGATGCCCGTCGGGGCGAGCAGCAGGTTCACGTTCGCGCGCTCGCTCGTGTCGGCGTAGCCGATCAGCGTCATGAAGCCGCCGCCGTTGCGGATCCACGCCTCGAGCGCCGCCACCTCTTCGGGCGTGCGCGTACGGCCCTGGATGTCCTGCGAGAGGATGATCTGGTAGCTCGCGAGCAGCTCCGGCGTGAGCACGGCGTCCCCGAGATCGACCGCACCGAAGTCGCTCCGCGCGTCGAGCCAGGACGCGAAGACGCCGCTCGTGCCCGCGCTTCCCGACACGCCGAGCGTCGCGATGCGGAGGCAGTCGCAGACGCCGTCGCCGCCGCGATCGACGTCGTCGATGATCCCGTTGCCGTCGTTGTCGAGGCCGTCACAGATCTCGGGGCTCGACGGAGCGTCGGGCCGAGGTGCGTCGGTCGCTCCGCTCGAGTCGCCCGGCTCGGCGTCTGCCAGGCGGCCGCTGTCGCGCCGCACGCCGATCGGCGTCCCGCACGAGCATCCGGCGAGCCACAGACAAGCGAGCGTGAGCGCGATGCGGATCATGGCAAGAGTGCTCGCAGCGCAAGGTGCGGACGGGAGTGCTCGCTCCGATCACGGACGGAAGCGCCATGCGATGCGAGCCATGGCAAGAG
>JBBSAT010000365.1:0-7231 GCA_038252025.1 Polyangiales bacterium
CGTTGATCCGATACGCCTGGCCGACGCCGGTGCCGAGGCCGGTATAGGTGTAGACGCCGTCGGCCCCGGTCTCGCCGGGCGTCCGGTCGCGATCGCCGCCCTGGCGCATGATGCCGAGCTGGACCATGGCGCCCGCGACCGGGACGCCGGCGCCGTCGACGACGAGCACGCGGATCGCGCCGACCGGCACGTCGGTGGAAGGCTGGGAGACGGCGACCTGCGGCGGCTGCATCGCGCGGCTCAGATCGTCGTGCGCATCTCCGCCCCCGTGACCGTGCGGCGAAGCCTCCTCGGGCGGCGCGTCGCTCGTGACCGAGGGGTGCCCCGGCGGCAGATCGGGCGCCAGCGTGGGCGGGTGCCCAGGGGGCAGATCGGGCGCCAGCGTGGGCGGATGGCCAGGCGGCAGGTCGGGCGCCAGCGTGGGCGGATGCCCAGGGGGCAGCGTCGAGGGATGACCCGGCGGCAGCGGGACCTCATCCGGCGACTGTCCCAGCGCGACGAGCGGCAGGCCCAGCGTCGGCACGACCAGCGCGATGGAGGCCGCGCAGAGAATCCGAAGCGCCGCCCTCATACGCTCGCCTCTGGCTCGGGCGATCCGAGCGGGCTCGCGCAGCGCTTGCAGAATCGCGCGTCGGGATCGTTCTTCGTCGTGCACTTGGCGCACACGAGCACGTCGGCCGCGTCCTCCGTCGAGGCAGCCACCTCCGCTTCGGTCGAGCTCTCTTCGCTCGTCGGCTCTTCGCTCTCCGAGGCCTCGCTCGCGCCGGGGTCGGGCGCCGGGACCGCTCGGACCTCCGCCGTGGCCTTCTTCTTCGCCTTCTTGCCGCGGCCGGGCTCGCGGAACGGCGTCTTCCCCTCGCCCAGCGAGCGGAAGACCAGGGCCTCGGCCTGCGACAGGTACGGACCCAGATCGCGATCGAGGTCCGTGAGCACCTGCTTCGCGCGCATGCGGTAGGCGCGATCGAGGCGCTGGTAGTCGGCGTCGGCGATCTTGCCCACCTCGTTCTCGTACTCGAGATCTTTGAGCGCGCGGAGCAGGGAGTTCTTCTCGTCTTCGAGCGCGGCGCGGTCCGGCAGGCCCGCCACGGTCACCGGCTCGAGGCTCGTCCCGCCGAACGCGGCGCGGAGGCTGGAGAACAGCGCCGTGAGCGCCGCGAGCAGCGCTGCGCTCGTGAGGATGATGAAGAAGACGGGGAGAGACACGCTGGAGGCCGATGTATCCGATCTCGCACCGGCTTGCGAGTCGCGAGAGCCCCGGAAGCGCCCCCGCGCAGAGCCTGCCGTCCGGGCTGACGGCTATCGGCTCGTCACCGGTTGGTCTATCGTCGAGTCTCTCTCCCGTTCTCACGGCACAGCTCTGGGCCGGCATCCACGCGGCGGGAAGGGCGAGTCGCCGTGCGCGTGGGCCGATCGACAACCTCCGGATCGAGGGCTCGTCCAACGGTGCCACCGCGGTCGGCGTTCGACGCGACGACGGCATCGAGGACACGTCCTCACGAGCCGCGACGGTCTCGACAGCTGGGGCATTCGACGGCAAACACTGTCGACGCCTTCGGGCGGGCGCCCGCTATAGTCCGGCCTCCATGCTTCCTGGACTCGTCCGGACGATGCGGCCCCACCAGTGGGTCAAGAACCTCTTCGTCCTCGCGCCGCTCGTCTTCGCGCGCGAGCTGACGAACCTCGAGCTGGCGGCGCATGCCTTCGCGGGGTTCGCGTGCTTCTGCGTTCTCTCGAGCGCCGTCTACGTCCTCAACGATCTCCTGGACGTCGACGCCGACCGCGCGCACCCGACGAAGAAGAACCGCCCGATCGCGAGCCGAACGGTCTCCGTGGACGCGGCGCGCTCGTTCTTCGTCGTGCTGCTCGTGATCGCGATCGCGGGCAGCGCGCTGCTCGGCATGCCGTTCCTCCTCGTCGCGATGGGCTACCTGACGAACAACCTCGCCTACAGCTTCGGCATGAAGAAGGTCGCGTACCTCGACGTGCTCAGCATCGCGGGCGGCTTCGAGCTGCGCGTGCTCGCCGGCGCGTTCGCCGCGGCGGTGCCCGCATCGAGCTACCTGCTCGTCTTCACGTTCCTGCTCGCCTGCTTCCTCGGCCTCGGCAAGCGGCGGCACGAGCTCGCCCACGTCTCGGCCGGGCAGACGCGCGCCGCGCTCCGGGCTTACGACCCGCGGATCGTCACGGGCTTGCTCGGCCTGACCGGGCTCGCGACGGTCGTCGTCTACACGATCTACACGCTCGACCAGCACACCATCGCGATGTTCGGCACGCCGTACCTCGTGGTCACGAGCGCCTTCATGCTCGTGGGCGTCGCTCGCTTCGTCCAGCTGACGCAGAAGACCGACGCAGACAGCCCGACCGACGCGATGCTGAAGGACAAGCTCTTCGTCGCCACCTTCCTGCTCGGGGCGGTGTGTGTCGTCGCCCTCATCTACGCCGGCTGCTGAAGCCCAAGGATCGTCCGGCGTGACCGGTCGATCGCACCGAGGGTGCGCCATGACGAAGAGTCTCTCCATGCGCGTCGCGTCCCCCTGTTCCGAGCGCTGGGAGGACATGCTCCCTCGCGGAGAGGGCCGTCACTGCGCGAGCTGCGAGAAGACGGTCGTCGACCTCACTCGCGTGACCCGTCGCCAGGCCGAGCAGCTCGTTCGCGAAAAGGGCGGCGCGCTCTGCGTGCGCCTCGCCGAGGACGAGCGCGGCGAGCTCGTCTTCCGGTCCGAGCGCAAGCGACTGCCGGTCTTCGCACCGGTCGCGCTCGCGAGCCTGCTCGCGGCCTGTGCGGCCGAGCCCAACGAGACGGGACCGATCGAGGACGAGACCGAGCACCCCGTCGATCTGCCGGAGGGCGATGCGACGCACCTCGACGCGTCACCGGCGAGCTTCGGAGGCTCGCTCGCGACGGGCATGATGATGCCGGTGGCCCCGACGCACGCGTGCGCCATCTCTTCCGCGGAGCTCCTTCCGCCGCCGCCTGGCAGTGACGGAAATCCCACCGCCGACCAGCTCGCGCTCACGCGACGCAAGCACCGACGCACGGCTGGACAGCAGCAATCGAGCGTCCCGGTCGTCCACCACACGATGGGTGTGATGGCGCTCTCCCGCGACCTCTGACGCGCTCTTCGTGCGCGTGGTCACGCGCTCGCCCGACCGCCCTTCCGGCCCGGGGAGAGTCCGCGATAGGATGGCGGCCTACATCGTCGTCCACCCGAAGAGGTCCCATGACACGCCTTCGCTTTCTCGTGGCCAGTCCCCTGACGTATCGCGGCGTCTCCGCGCTGGCGGGCTGCGCGATCCTCTCCGCTGCCGCCGTCGGTTGTACGTCCTCGCACACGGGCGACGAGCCCGACACGGGGATCATGCTCCCCGACTCGGGCGTTCCGGACCGGCCCGACTCGGCGCGTCCGCCCGACAGCGGTCCCCCTCCGATCGAGTGCGGCAACGGGATCATCGAGGCAGGCGAGTCGTGCGACGACCACAACACCACGGCGGGCGATGGCTGCGCGCCGGACTGCCGGCGCGAGCCCTACTGCGGCGACGGCAACACGGACTCCGGCGAGCTCTGCGACGACGGCAACCACATCAGCGGCGATGGCTGCCGCTCCGACTGCCTGTCGAACGAGACGTGCGGAAACATGGTCGTCGACTACGCGACGGGCGAGGTCTGTGACGGCGGCGCCAGCTGCGGCGCTGACTGTCGCACCATCGTCGGCTGCGGCGACGGCATGCTCATGACGCCCGAAGAGTGCGACGACGGACCGGCGCCGCTCACCCGCTGGGACGGCTGCGGCATCGACTGCCGGACCGAGCGCTCCATGGTGCTCAACAACACGCGCTTCGCCGGACGCGGGATGGGCTGCGACTACACGGGCGACGGCATGCCGGACAACCGCTTCGCCGACGCGCTCGGCTCGGGCCTCGCGCTGCTCAACATGCTCTTCATGGGCGGAGGCGGTGGGCCGACGCTCATGCTCTCGTACCTCGGGCTCGACGACGTCACGGGCGTCAACGATCCGGACCTCCGCGTCGCGTGGCTCACCGGCGCGGACGCCGATACGGATCCGGGCAACAACTTCGGCGGGATGGGCGAGTTCCTCGTTCAGACGCGCTCGCTGACCGCCGACGGCGCGCCGGCGACCTCTCTCCAGTCCTCGATCGTGGCTCGCATGCTCAACGGCGGACCGGAAGATCTCGAGCTCGGCATCGGCTTCCTCCCGCTCACGCTTCGCGACGCCTACCTCCGTGGGACGACGATGACGGGCACCGACGGCGAGCTCTACTCGCTCAGCGGCGCCCAGGTCTGCGGCGTCGTGCCGCTCCAGCCGCTCTCGTTCCTCAACGAGAGCCTCATCGAGGGCTTCGGCGGCGGCGGCGGCTTCATGATCGACATCCCCGCGCCGTGCGACGACACGATGCGCCCCTCCACGATGGTGGATTGGCTCGTGGGTGGCGCGACCATCGCGATCATCCGCATCACGCCGACCAGCCCCGACATCGACCTCGATGGGGACGGCCTCGAGAGCTTCGAGGTCGATCGTGAGGGCGCGCCGGGCTGTCAGCCGGTCATCGTCGCGTGTATCGACGGCGACGGAACCCGCTACGAGGGCCGTGACTGCTACATCGACGACCACTTCGCGGACGGCTACTCGGCGGCGCTCCAGACGGACGCGATCCGCGCGTTCATCGTGGGGACGTCGGGCTGACCAACGACGAAGCGCACCGCGCGTGACGCGAGCTCGTCCTCTCTTGGGGGCGGGCTCGCTTCGTTTAGTCACCGTTGCGTCTGCAGAACGTAAAGTAACGTTACGTCCCGTTGATCGCGAGCCGGGTAGCCCCACCCTGTCTCATGTGACGAACAACAACCACATCCGCCGTACGAATGCTGGTCAGCCGCTCTCGGTCCTCCTCCGCGCGGGCGATCCGCTCGTGCGGGAGAGCCTCGAAAAGGGGCTCATCGCCTCGGGCGCCAAGCTGACGCTCACGACCAAGGAGGCTGACGCGCACGTCGTTCTCCTCGATCCTGGTCCGACTCCTGACGTGCGCCGCCTGGCCTCCGATCTCGGTGAGCTCGTCCAGGCGCGTCTTCCGAGCGTCGTGCTCGTCTCCGACGAGCCCGCAGGTCGCTCGGCCATCGCCAACGGTGCACGCGGTGTCGTGCGTCGAGGCGCGGACGGCAGCCGCATCGCTGCTGCGCTCGGTGCGGCAGCCGCGGGGCTGACCGTCGTCGACTTCGCGCTCGTCCCCGATCCGACTCCCGGAGAGCCGGCGCCCTCGCTCACTCCACGCGAACGAGAGGTTCTCGAGCTCATCGCGGCGGGCTGTTCGAACAGGCGCATCGCGAAGAAGCTCGGCATCAGCGAGCACACCGCCAAGTTCCACGTGAACGGCATCCTGCTGAAGCTCGGCGCGAACACGCGCACGGAAGCAGTCGTCCTCGCGGCGCGCCGCGGCCTCCTCATGATCTGAGACTCCTCAACAGACGTTTGTGCGCCGAGCTCCCCCTCTCTGCGCACACACCGCGGCGCGTGCGAATCCCCTCCGCACGCGCCGTTCCTATTTGGTGCGCCGAGCACTCCCGTGCGCGGTGGCCTCCGCGAGCGCTCTCGTCGGCAGCTACCACCCCGAGATCTTCGCGATCATGTACTTCATGACCTCGCTCGTTCCGCCGCCGATGCGGAAGAGGCGCTGGTCGCGGAAGTAGCGGCTCACCCACATCTCCTCGAGATAGCCCATGCCGCCGTGGAACTGGACGACCTGATCGGCGATCTCGCTCGACACGTCACCGACGAAGAGCTTGCTCATCGCGATGAGCTTCGTGGTCTCGAACGAGATGTCTCCGTTGTTCACGTAGCGATCCGTGTTGAACGCGTCGGCCGCGCGATAGACGAGCGACCTTCCCGCCTCGGCCTTCGTGTAGAGCTCGGCGAACTTGTGCTGCCAGACCTCGCGCTTGATCAGCGGCTTGCCGAACGCCTGACGCTGCCGTCCCCAGTCGAGGCTGCGGTCGAGCGCGTGGAACGCACCCGCCATGGCCGAGCAGGATCCCACGAGCCGCTCGCTCTGGAAATTCTGCATCAGGTACATGAAGCCCATGCCCTCCTGCCCGAGGAGGTACCGCTTCGGGACACGGCAGTTGTCGAAGAAGAGCTCGGCGGTGTCGCTCGCCCAGTTGCCCATCTTCTCGAGCTTGCGCGAGACGGAGAAGCCGGGCGTGTCGGTCGGGAAGAGGATGATCGAAATGCCGTGGTGGCCGGCCTCGGGGTTGGTCTTCACGAGGAGCGTCACGAAGTCGGCGCGCGTTCCGTTCGTGATGTAGGTCTTGCTGCCGTTGATGACGTAGTCGCCGCCCTCGCTGCGCGCCGTCGTCCGCAAGCCCGCGACGTCGCTGCCAGCGCCCGGCTCGCTCACGCCCAGCGCGGCGATGCGCTCGCCGCGTAGCGCCGGCTCGAGGAACTCCTTCTTCTGCTCGGCGGTGCCGAGCTCGGCGATGCAAGGCGTGGCCATGTCGCTCTGGACGAGCAGCCCCATCGTCACGCCGGCCGAGCCGCAGCGGACGAGCTCTTCGCCCTTCGCCATCGAGAACCAGTAGTCGCCGCCGGCGCCGCCGCAGTCCTCCGGATAGTGCGCGCCGAGGATCCCGAGCTCGCCGGCGCGCTTGAAAACCCAGTTCGGGAAGAGCTCGTCCTTCTCCCACTGGGCGGCGTTCGGGAGCAGCTCCTTCTCGGCGAACTGGCGGACGTTCTTCCGGAAGAGGTCGTGCTCAGGGGTGTAGGGGCTCCAGGTCATGCGACTGTCCTCGCGCTCGATCGAGCGTTCGCTGAATGGTCTAGTACTGAATGGCCATTCATTCCTAGCAGGCGCGTCACCCGACCCGCAAGGGCCACTCCTCGTGGGCGCGATCGTCGGCTCGGATACGCGAGCACTCGTGCTGGGAGCTGCGGATCGGCTCGCTGCGCCGCCCGCTCCCGTTCGTGCTCGAAGCGAGCCCTACCGTACGCGGTCGGCTACGCGAGCACTCGTGCTGGGCGTTCGTGCTCGAAGCGAGCCCTAGCGTACGCGGTCGGCTACGCGAGCACTCGTGCTGGGAGCTGGGCGCTGCCCGACCGCGATCGCCTGGACGAAGAGGTCGCGCGGGCCGAAGTCGAAGCGCGTGAGCTCGAGGCCGGCCTCGGCGAAGGCGGCGCGCGCCTCTTCACGCGTGCCGATGCGCGAAGGCTCCGGCGGGTGCAGC
>JBBSAT010000366.1:0-7195 GCA_038252025.1 Polyangiales bacterium
GGACTAATCTCGGTCCCAAGACGCGTCTCCGTCACGGCACCCATGCGCCCCCGCCCCACGTTCTGGTTCGCCGGCTCGGATGACTCCCGGGCGCGCTTCCGTCGCAAGAAGCGGCAGAGGACGGGCGGCACGAGCTCCGAGACGAGCCCTCGCGAGCGGGGCATCGCCCTGATCATCGCGATGACGGCGATCGCCATCCTGGCGGTGATGCTCGCCGACATGCACGAGAGCACGACCACCGCGTACGTCGTCGCGACGACCGAGCGGGACCAGCTGCGCGCCGAGTACTCCGCCCGCAGCGGCATCAACCTCACGCGCCTCCTCGTCTCGCAGGAGCCCGCGATCCGAGCGCTGGTCGCGCCGATGTACCAGATGATGATCGGCCGCCCGCCGCCGATGATCCCGGTCTGGCAGTACGCCGACTCGATCCTCCGCCCGTTCTGCGACTACGAGGCAGCGCAGGAGATGTCCGGGACCACGGGGCTCGATCTCTCCGCAGGGGACGGGCTCGGCGACACGGGGGCTACCTGCTCGATCGTCGCCGTCGGCGAGAACAGCAAGATCAACGTCAACGACCCGCTGAACTTCGACGGCGACCGGGCGCGCACCGTCGTCGCGATGCAGACGTTCGCGCTCATCGGCGGCTACCAGTCGCCGAGCCCGTACGATCCGCTGTTCCAGTCGCGAGACGCCGACGATCAGTTCACGTCGCGCCTCGACATCGTCAGCGCGCTCATCGACTGGTGGGATCCGGACACCGAGCGCACGAACTTCGATCCGGGCGCTGGTACGGTCACGTCGAGCGGCGCCGAAGACGACGTCTACGCCTCGTTCGACAGCCCCTATCGTCCGCGCAACGCACCGATGGACTCCCTCGAGGAGATCCGGATGATCCGCGGCGTCGGCGACGACTTCTGGTCGACGTTCGTGGAGCCCGACCCGGACGATCCGCGAGAGCGTATCCTGACGATCTACGGCTCCGGAGCCGTGAACCCCAACGAGGCCACTCCCGAGGTCTTGCTCGCGCGGGTCTGCTCGATCCTCATCGACCAGCCGCTCTGCACCGATCCGATCGAGGCTGCGAAATTCATCCAGATCCTGCGCACGATGCGGTCGATCGCGCCGGTCCCGTTCTTCTCGCGCGGCGCCGACTTCATCACGTTTCTGCAGGGGCAAGGCGGTCCGCAGGACCTCTACCCGATGCTCATCTCCTTCCTCGGCGCAGACAGCCCGATGCTGTTCCACCCGGTGACCGTCTCGCCGGCTCGGGTGAACCAGCTCGACCAGGTGCTCGTCACGGCCGCGCGAATCCTGACCATCCAGGTGACGGGGCACGCCGGGCGGACGACAGTTCGGATCCGAACCGTCATGAACTTCCACGACCGGTGGACCCCGCCTCCGCCGAACACCGGGACGATGCCCGGCCTCGGCATCTTCTACTACTACCGCGTCGACTGACTCGGCCGCAGGCGCGTCGCTCGCGCTCGGCCTATGCTGCGCGCCTCGATGCGCTCGCAGTCCCTCCTCGCTCTCGCGACCGCGCTTTCGCTGAGCGGTTGCTACAGGGTCCACTCGAACGGCGAGGGAGGCGTGATCGACGCGAGCGCACGCGACACGGCAAGCGTGGTCGACGACGCGCCCTTCGACGCGCCGCCGGACACGGGCATCTTGATGGGCGACTGCCGGCTCGACAGCGACTGCCCGGCGCCGATCGCCTCGTGCGCCCGCGCCGTCTGCCTCGAGGTCTCGTGCGGCGTCGTGGAGATTCCGGGCGCGTGCCCTGTCGACTCGACCTGCGACCTCTCACGAGGGTGCGTTCCGAACCTGCGCGATGCCGGACTGGACACGGGCCCGGTGTTCGACGCGGGCGCCCCGGACGCGGACCGTGCCGACGTGGGCATGCGCGACGCCGCGACGTTCGACGCCGACTTCCCGGACACGGGGCCGATCGATGCGTTCGTTCCCGACGCGTTCGTGGGCGACTCCGGCCCCCCGCCGACGAGCTCGGCGATCCGGTGCCGGCCCGACACCGTCCTACGCGTGCCCAACCACGCCCAGCTCAACTTCGGCCCCACCGCGACGCTCGAGCTCTGGGTTCGCGCGCGAGGGCCAGGGACGATCGCCATCAAGGGCACGGCGGGCGGAAGCCACATCTTCAGTCTGCGCATCGAGGGAGCGGGCGATGCCGCGACGATCGTCGGTGGCTGGGGCAACGGTTCGGCCGAGAGGCTGATCTCGGCTCCCTTCGGAGACCGCATGGGGCGGTGGGCACACGTGGCGCTCGTCCAGAGCGACCTCGGCGACACCGTCGCCCTCTCGCTCCTCCTCGACGGCGTCGTGGTGTCGACGGCCACCGTCCCGGACGACTTCGTGGCTGCATCCAACTCGCTGGACCTGCTCATGTGCTCGTTCGACGGGGATCTGGACGAGATCCGGCTCTGGCGCGTCGTCCGCGACGCGACGTCCATCGTGGCGGATCTCCGTCGCTCGCTTCCCTCCGGCATCGTTGGGCTCTCGGCGTATTGGCCCCTCGAAGGGCGGGGACAGATCGTCCTCGACCGCTCGCTCCATGGAGCCGATGGCGTGCTGGGCGACACCTTCGAGATCGAGGTCGTCGATCCGATGCGGATCCCGGACGGCGCCTTCTGATCGAAGCAGAAGTGCTCGCGGAGCGGCCCGTCGATCGCAACGTTTGGTAGGCTCGCCGCCATGACGACCAAGGTCGCGGTGCTCGGTGCGGGGTCCTGGGGGACCGCGCTGGCGAAGAGCCTCTCGGATGCCGGGCACGAGGTTCGCCTCTGGGCGCGGCGAGACGAACAGGCGGTGGCGATCGAAGCGGCGAGAGAAAACACCGCGTACCTGCCTGGCATCTCGCTCGCGTCGACGCTCACGGCGACGAGCTCGCTCGTGGCTGCGCTGTGCGACGTCGACCTCGTGCTCTCGGTGGTCCCGACGCACGGCCTTCGGGACACGATCCAGACCGCAGTCTCGTTCATGCCGGCGCACGCGCCGATCCTCAGCGCGACGAAAGGCATCGAGAACGGCACGCTCGAGCTCGTCAGCGGCATCTTCGACGCCTGCTTGCCGCCCGAGCGCAGGCACCTGATGACCTACCTCGGAGGTCCGAGCTTCGCGAAGGAGGTCGCGCAAGGCATGCCGACGGCCGTGGTCGTCGCAGGCGGCGATGCGACGGTGTCGGCGCGCGTGCAGAGCATCCTCGGAACGGATCGGCTGCGCGTCTACACGACGGACGACGTGGTCGGGATCGAGCTCGGCGGCTCGCTGAAGAACGTGATGGCGATCGCCGCCGGTATCGGTGACGGCCTCGGGTTCGGACACAACACGCGCGCCGCGATCATCACCCGCGGGCTCGCGGAGCTCTCGCGCCTCGCCACGAAGCTCGGCGCACACCCGATGACTCTCGCGGGGCTGGGAGGCATGGGCGACCTCGTGCTGACCTGCACCGGCGACCTCTCGCGCAATCGCAAGGTCGGCCTCGAGCTCGGCCGCGGAAGGAAGCTCGCGGAGATCCTCGCGAGCATGAACCAGGTCGCCGAGGGCGTGCGCACGACCAAGAGCGCCTACGAGCTCTGCCGCCGCGAGGACGTGGAGATGCCCATCGTCGACACCGTCTACCGCATCCTCTACGAGGACATGCCTCCGCTCGAGGGCGTCGTCGGCCTCATGAGCCGGAAGCTGCGCAAGGAGCGCGACGGGTGACCTCGGCTTCGCGGACGCGCCCCTCGCGCTAGGCTTGCCAACTCGATGGACTGGTCCGGCCGCGTCGTCTACCTCGTGCTCATCCCTGCGATCGTCATCGCGGCAGGGGTCCTCGGCTACTACTCGCTGCAGTCGGCGCAGCAGTACGCGATCATGAGCCAGCAGTCCGTGCTCGGGGCGACGCTCCTTCTCGTCGACGAGAAGGTCGATCGCATCGAGCAGATGGTCATCTCGGCGGACGAGGCGGTGTTCCACCTCGTGGATCCAGCGGACCCGCACGCGTTCGAGGCGACCTGGCCGCCCCTGGCCGAGCGGCTCTCACCCACGGTCCGTTCGATCATCGTGATGGACGACGCCGGGAGCGTCATCGGCTACCAGTGCCGCTGCAACGCACAGGAGCGCGAGGACTTTCTCAAGGTCTTCACGGAGCGGATCCTGGGAGACCTGGCGCTGCACGAAGCGCCGACCGGACAGCTTCGGCACCTCCACCGGAGCTACGGCGACCTCAGCTACCTCATCTCGTACCGCGCGCTCAGGCACGACGGTCGACGCATCTACGTCGCGGCTCACCACGACACCGGATACATCGTCCGCGAGGTGTTCCCTGCGATCTTCGTCAACGAGGACCGCGAGCGGCGCTGGAACGTCGTCGACGAGGACAACCACCTCGTCTACGGCCCTCGCATCGTGCGCGCGGGCGACTTCCTCGTCGGCCGTTCGTTCCCGACCACCCTCTATGGATGGCGCATGCAGGTCGCGCCCAAGGCGGCGCCTGCGCTCCGGCGCGGCGACGAGACGCGGCGCTACACGGAGACGGCTCTCATCGGTCTGTCGCTCGCGGTGCTCCTGCTCGGCGTCGGCTTTCTGATCTACGCCGCCACCAAGGAGAGCCGGGTCAACGCGCTTCGAAGCGAGTTCATCGCGAACGTGTCGCACGAGCTGAAGACGCCGCTCTCGGTCGTACGGATGTTCTCGGAGATGCTCCTCACCGAACGCGTGAGAGACGACAAGAAGCGTCGGCAGTACCTCGAGACGATCCTCCGCGAGTCGGAGCGGCTCAGCGCGCTCATCGAGAACGTCCTCGACTTCTCGGCGATCGAGCGCGGGAAGGAAGCGTACGCTTTCCGCGAGGGCGACCTCGGCGAGCTCGTCACACGCGCGATCGAGACGTACCGCTCGCGCCTCGAGCCCGGGTTTCCCATCACGCTCGAGACCAAGGGGGACATCCCGCTGGCGCGCTTCGACGAGCAGGCGCTCATGCTCGCGCTCCTCAACCTGCTCGACAACGCGGTGAAGTACGGCAACGGCTCACCGGTGAGCGTCACGATCGAGCGCGGTCGCCGCCACGTCTATCTGCGCGTCCGGGACCTCGGACCGGGCATCCCGACCGAGCACCACAAGCGCGTGTTCGACCGTTTCTTCCGAGTCCGCAGCGCCGGCAGCGAGGTTCGCGGGTCCGGGATCGGCCTCGCGCTGGTGAAGCGCATCGCCGAGGCCCACGGAGGCCGCGCGTGGGTGGAGACCCCGGAGGGCGGTGGGGCACAGGTGTCCTTCTCCGTGGGGTTCGCCGCTTCGACGGCCCCCGCGCCCGGCGCTGAAGCAGCCTGAGCCCGCCGCGCTACGCCTGCGTCGCGTCTTTCCGGGCGCGGTGCTAGCTTGCGCGCGCCGATGGCAGCCGAAGGTCAGCCGAAGCACATCCTCCTCGTGGAGGACGACCCTGCGCTCGCGCTCGGCCTGGTCGACGCGCTGGAGTTCGAGGGCTTCGAAGTGACGCACGCGCGTACCGGCCAGGACGGTATCCACCTCGCGAAGGACCGCCACCCGGACTGCATCATCCTCGATTTGATGCTGCCGGACACGAACGGCTACCGCGTCTGCGAGCTGGTCCGGAGCGACAACGCCGTCGTGCCGATCCTCATGCTCACGGCGAGGAGCCAGGAGGCCGACAAGATCCGCGGGCTCGACGCGGGCGCCGACGACTACGTCACCAAGCCGTTCTCGATCGGCGAGCTGGTGGCGCGACTACGCGCGATCTTCAGGCGAAGCACGCGCGTCCTCGGCGAGACGTTCGCGATCGGGACCGCGACGATCGACCCGGCCGCGCAGACGCTGAAGAGGGGTCGCGAGAAGATCGCGCTCTCGTTCTACGAGGTTCAGCTCCTCAAGTACCTCTACGAGCGTGCCGGGCAGGTGGCATCGCGCGACGAGATCCTCGACAAGGTCTGGGGCGTGTCCGGCAGCGCCAACAGCCGTACGGTGGACAACTTCATCGTGAAGCTGCGAAAGAAGATCGAGGCGCACCCCGATCGGCCGGCCCACATCCTCACGGTCTACGGCCTCGGCTACAAGCTCGTCGCCTGAGAGAAGGAAACCCCATGGCCATCGCTCGCTCGCCCATCACCACCGACGCCGCACCGAAGGCGATCGGGCCGTACTCGCAAGCGATCGCGAGCGGCGGTTTCCTCTTCCTCAGCGGTCAGATTCCCCTCGATCCCGCGACGGGACAGCTCGTGACGGGCGACATCCGCGCCGAGACGACGCGCGTGATGGACAACATCGAGGCCGTGCTCGTCGCGGCGGGCGCCACGTTCGAGAGCGTGCTGAAGACGACGATCTTCCTCACCGATCTCGCAGACTTCGTCGCGGTCAACGAGGTCTACGGAAAGCGCTTCGAGGGCTTCGCCGCCCCCGCTCGCTCGACGGTACAGGTCGCAGCGCTCCCGCGCGGGGCGCGAGTCGAGATCGAGACGATCGCGCGAGTCTGAGGCGTGAGCGGCGCGTCTCTCTGGATGGAGGAGGCGGAGGGCGCGCTGCCTCTCTGGAAGCCGATCGAGGGGCCGCGTCGGGAACGCACCGTGATCGTCGGCGCGGGGCTCGCGGGCCTCGGGCTCGCGCAGTCGCTTCGCGCGCGCGGTGAGGATCCGATCGTCGTCGACGCGGTCGGTCCAGGACACGGCGCGAGCGGGCGGAACGCGGGCTTCGTCTTGCGAACGCACGTGAGCGCGTACCCGGCGCTGCGTGCGGCCATCGGCGCAGATCGCGCCGCGACCCTCCTCGATCTCGCGCACGACACCCACGCTCGGATCGCCCGGTACGGCTTGACGTCCGAGCACCGCGCCAGCGGCAGCCTGATGCTCGCTGCAGCCGGCGACGCGGCGGACGCGCGCGTGCTCCGCGAGGCGCGGCAGCTGCTCCAGCAGGATGGCGTCCGAGCCGACATCACCGACGTCCCGCCCGGGCTCGCCGGGTTCGACTTCGCGGTCGTGCTCGCGGACGACGGCGAGGTCCACCCTGGACGCCTGGTCGCCTCTCTCGCCAGCGGCGTTCGCGGCGGCGTCCTCGACGTGCGCAGCGTGGACTGGATCGGCCGCCGAGTCGTCGGGGACGCCGGGATCATCGAGGCGGACCGCATCGTCCTCGCGACGAACGCGCGTCTCGGAGAGCTCGCGCCTGCGCTTCTGTCGACCGTGACGCC
>JBBSAT010000367.1:0-7149 GCA_038252025.1 Polyangiales bacterium
CAGGCGAACCTCGGCCACGAGCTCGCCGAGGGCACGCACGTGCTCCGCATGTTCCCGAGCAGAGGGCAGCACGAGTCGGTGAAGGATGCCGGGGCGTTCGCCGTGGTCGTCTTCAACTACGTCCACGCCACGGACGGGTTCGCGTTCGACCCGGCCGCCCCGCTCCTGACCTACAGCCGGCCGAAGGGCTGCAACGTCTCGGGCACGCGGGTGCTCCTCGACTTCTTCGTCGCGAACGCGACGCTCGCCCCCGATCAGTTCCGCGTTCGCTACACGATCGACGGCACCACCGGGACCATCACGAGCTGGACGCCGCACTTCTTCGAGAACCTCGCCGACGGCAGCCACGAGATCCGTCTCGAGCTCCTCGGCCCGGACGGCAACCCGGTCCCCGGGATGTTCAACGACACGTCGCGGACGTTCACGGTCGCGCCGACCTGTCCGTAGAAGTCGATCGCGGGCCTCCTGGTTGGCCGTCGTGCGCGAGAGCGCCTACGGTAGCGCCCGATGGCCCAGCCCACGCTGCTCTCCACCGTTCGTGACCTCGATCGACTGCGGCAGATCATCGGCGTCCTCGTGCGGCACGGCTTCGGCGAGGTCGTGGGGCGAACCGCCCTCGGTCCGCTGGTCGCCGGAAAGTCCGAGGCGCGAAAGGAGCAGACGGTCGCCGAGCGCGTGCGGCTCGTCATCCAGGATCTAGGCCCGAGCTTCGTCAAGCTCGGCCAGATCATCTCGACGCGCCCGGACCTCATCCCGGCCGACGTGATCGTCGAGCTGAAGAAGCTCCAGGATCGCGTGCCGCCGGTGCCCTTCGCGGACATCAAGGTGGTCATCGAGGCCGACCTCTCGGGGTCGATCTTCGATCTCGTCGAGTGGATCGACGAGACGCCGCTCGCGTCCGCATCGATCGGCCAGGTGCATCGCGCGCGCATCAAGCTGGACGACGGATCCCTCAAGGACGTCGTCCTCAAGATCCAGCGCCCGAACATCAAGCCGACGATCGAGCGCGACCTCGAGCTGCTCCACCTGCTCGCGAGCGCCGTAGAGCGCGCGATCCCGGAGTCGCGGATCTACAACCCGGTGAAGCTCGTCGCCGAGTTCGACCGCGCCATCACGGCGGAGCTCGACTACTCGCTCGAGGCCGATCACTCGCTGCGCTTCGCGAAGAACTTCGAGGGGATGCCGATCGTCCGCTTCCCGAAGGTCTATCGCAAGCACTCCGGCAAGCGCGTGCTCGCGCTCGAGTACTTCGAGGGGATGAAGGTCTACGAGGCGATCGAGAAGGGCTTCGACGGCGACACGATCACCCGCGCGATGCTCACCGTCACGATCAAGAGCATCTTCGAGGACGGCTTCTTCCACGCGGATCCGCACCCGGGGAACATCCTGATCCTCGGCCAGGCGAGCTCGCCCGTGGTCGGGCTGATCGATCTCGGGCTCGTCGGCCGCCTCACGCCGCAGCTCCGCGACAAGACCATCGACCTCATGGTCGCCGCCGTGCAGGAGGACTATCGCGGGCTTGCCGACGCGCTCCTCCAGATCGGCACCGCGACCAAGAAGGTGGATCGCGCGGCGTTCGAGGCCGAGGTCGCGACGCTCTCCGAGAAGTACCTCGGCAAGAACCTCAAGGAGATCGAGGTCTCCGCGCTCATCCGCGATCTCGTGCAGGGCGCGCAGAAGTACGGCCTCGAGATCCCTCCGGACTTCTTGATGGTCGGCAAGGCCATCATGACGATGGAGGGCGTCGGCAAGGAGATCGCGCCGGACTTCGATCTCTATCGAGAGATGAAGCCCTACTTTCTCAAGCTGCTCGCGCAGCGCTACTCGCCAGAGCGGATGTTGCCGGAGCTGCTCCGCTCGCTCACGCGCATCAGCACGGCAGCGACGGACTTCCCGATCCAGTCGCAGGAGATCCTCGAGGATCTCCGGCAAGGACGGCTCGAGATCCGGACGCGCGATCCGTCGTCCGGCGGAACGATCGACGTGATCGGCCGGCGGCTCTACAGCGGGCTCGTCGTGGCGGGCTTGCTCGCAGGGAGCGCGCAGCTCTTCTCGACGAGCCACGAGCTCATGGGGGGCCTCTTCTTCCTGCTCGCGCTCGGCTGGGGCGGCGGCCACACGCTGCTCACGATGTGGATCGGGCGGAAGAAGAAGTAGCGCGTCGTCTCGCTCGGCCGTCAGCGCACGGCGGGCGCGAGCATCAAGCCGTCGAGGCGAACGCCGGCCTGCTCCTCTGCCTGGTGGAGCAGAACGCTCGCGTCCGGACGCTCCATGGTCAGACGAACGTCGAGGCGGATCACCTCGCGGCCGTCGTGGAAGAGGACGTGCGCTCCGTCCGGCCCGATCTCCGCCGACACGGGCGCGGCGACCGTGCGCACGATCCGTACGGGCGTGAGATCGCTCGGGTCGAGCACGCGCACGCTGCAGTCGTCGGCCGCGGTGACGAGCCAGCGACCGTCGGGCGACCACTCGATGCGGTTGATCCAGCGATCGTGGGGCGCGCCGGTGAGCACGACGCGGCCGTCGCTCACGTCGACCAGGCGGACGTGGCCGGTACCGTCCGCGGTCGCGAGGCGCGCGCCATCGGGCGAGAACGCGAGGCCCGCAGCACGACCCTCGTGACCCTCGACGACGTGCGTGACGGCGCCGGTCGCGAGGTCCCAGATGCGCGCCGTGCCGTCCGTCGAACCGCTCGCGAGGTGATGACCGTCTCGAGACACGGCGAGCGCGCCGACCG
The DNA here is from genome assembly GCA_038252025.1 of Polyangiales bacterium. Lineage (GTDB taxonomy): Bacteria > Myxococcota_A > Polyangia > Polyangiales > Sandaracinaceae > JBBSAT01. Next base: position 2,738 of record JBBSAT010000367.1, read on the forward strand.
CCTCGGTGTGCCCCTCGAGCGCGCGCCCTTCGGCGTGCGCGGTGCGCGACCAGCGAAGGATGCGCCCGTCGTCCGACGACCCGGTGAAGATCTCGCTGCCGTCGGCCGAGAACGCGATCCCCAGGAACGGCACGTGCTCGGAGACTTGCGCAGGAGCGGGCCGGACGATCACGGGCGTGTACGCGGGCGCTTCGAGCACGAGGAGGGCGCCGCGCGTCGTCGTCGCGGCGATCGTTCCGTCGGGACCGACGGCGAGCCTCAGGAGAAAGCCGGCTTCGAGCGGCATCGTGGCGAGCTCCGTCACGGCGCCGAGCTGCTGGCGGCGATCGAGGGCGATCGACGAGATGGTCGAGATCGCCGACACCAGCACGCGACGCCGATCCGCATCGACGACGAGATCGCGGACCGCCGTGGGTAGAGAGATCGACTCGCGGCCGCCGCCCACGGCGCGATGAAAGAGGATCGCCTCCGCGAGCGCGCCGCTTCCGTCGTTGAGGGGAAAGAATGCGAGACGATCGCCCCCCGACTCGATCCTTCCGCCGATCGAGGCGGGGAGGTGCAGCGCGTCGACGGCGTCGCCGCTCACCGGATCGCGCAGGACGACACGATCGTTGTCCTCGATGGTGGCGATCATTCCACCAGAGTCCCACGCGATCGCGGTGGGCCATCCGTCGGCGGGGAGCTCGGTGAGGACCGCCTCGGGCGTGAACGTGATCATCGGCAGCGCCGTGTCGGCGACCATCACCGCGAGCCGATCGCCATGCGGCGAGAACGCCGTCATGTGTGGCAGCGCGCGAAGCGCGATCGACGTGGCGGCGTCTCCCCGTGGCCAAGTCCAGAGCTCCACCTCGGGCGAGTCCGCTGACACGACGGCGAGACGATCTCCGGACGGCGAGAGCGCGACCCGCACCGCGCCTCGACGCGCGCTCGTGAAGCTGTCGAGCTCGCTGCGCCCGTCCGGCGCGAGGACGATCACCTCGCCTTCCTGGGACGAGACGGCGATGCCGGTGGGGCCCATCGAGGCGCCAGTGGCGGACGGTGTCGCGTGGAGCAGCTCACCCGTGGTCAGGTCGTAGACCCCAGGCGCCGGGCCCACGACCACCGCGACGCCGTGAGCGTCGAGGGCGCGAATGCGAGACGCCTGCACCGCCGCGTCGAGCTCCGGGCCGCCCTCGAGGCTGACCAGACGGACGGCAGAGCCGGTCGCGATCGCGACCGAGCGCCCGTCCGTCGAGAGCGCGCTCCCGCTGTGCGCGCCGGGCACCGTCCTCTCGAAGACGTAGCGACGCATGGACTCGGCCTCGATGTAGAGCGAGAACGCGCGCACGTTCCGGAGATCTCTCGCGCGGTCGGTGTCGGCCGGGGCGCCTGGCATGTGCGCAGTCCGCGTGAGGACGCCGGCAGCGAAGACCGCGGCGCCCGTCGGATCCCCTTCGATCAGCGCGTGTTCGGCGCGATCGAGGAGCGCCTCTGCGACGGCGACCTCGGCCTCGTGCGCGCTCGCCATCGCGTGCGCCCTCTCCTCCATGGCCTCGTCGCGCGCGCCCTCCGCGACCCCTCGCGCGCGTTGCTCGTCGAGGAAGCTCCCGTAGACGAGCCCCGAGGCGAGCAGGGTCAGCACCAACACGGACGCGGCGGCGATCGACGCCGCGCGATTTCGCGCGACGAAGCGCTTCAGCAGATCGAGCCCCGAGTACTCGTAGGCCGAGACGATGCGGCCATCCTGGTACGCGTTGATCTCGCGCGCGATCTCCGCGGCGCCCGGATAGCGGGAAGATGGATCGCGCATCAGCGAGCGGTCCGCGATCGCCGCGAGCTCGGGTGGCGCCTCGGGGCAGACGTCGCGGACCCGAGGCGGCGGCTCTTCCGTGACGCGCGCGAGCACCTCGAGCGCGGACTTGCCGACGTAGGGCGGACGGCCCGTCAGGATCTCGAAGAGGATCGCGCCGAGCCCCCAGACGTCGGTTCGCTCGTCGATCGCCAGGACGTCGCCGCGCGCTTGCTCGGGGCTCATGTACGAAGGCGTGCCCATCGCCGCGCCGTCGAGCGTCTCGCCACCGCTGCCCGCGCTCGAGAGGAGCGACGTGCGCTCCTTTCTCTTCGTGGGCGCCGCTGGATCGCGCTCGCCCTTCACCTTCGCGAGGCCCCAGTCGACCACGAGGGTGTCGCCGAACTCACCGACCATGATGTTGTCGGGCTTGAGGTCGCGGTGAACGACGCCGCGTGAGTGGGCGTAGGCCATCGCTTCGCAGACGTCGCGGAAAGTCCTCATGAGCGCGAGGCGCTCGGGCAGCGTGGTCGCTTCCTTCAGTGCGCTCGCGAGCGAGCGGCCGCGGATGCGCTTCATGGTGTAGTAGATCGTTCCGTCGGCGCGCTGTCCCAGCTCGTGGACCGGGACGATGCCCGGGTGCTCGAGCTGACCGGTGATGCGCGCCTCGCGGAGGAAGCGCGTCGCGGACCCGACGGAGACGCCGTCCTCGAGCGCGCCCGGAGGATGCAGCTCCTTCAGCGCGACGTCCCTGCCGAGGTGCGTGTCGCGGACCAGCACGACGCGCCCCATTCCGCCGCGACCGATCTCGTCCTTTCGCTCGTAGCGACCCGGGTGCTCGCTCGTCAGCGTGCTGAGGTCCCGACCGGGCCCGCCCGGCTGGATCGGCCCCGTCTCGCTCGCGACCATGGTGTGGGCGAACGCCGGATCGCTCGCGAGGTTGGGCCCCACCGTCCTCGCCAGGGCTGGATCGTCCACGGAGACCGTCGCCGCGAAGGCCTCCTCTTCGTTACGCCGCTCGCTCATGCGACGAGCGTGACGCTACCACGAGCGCGCGCTCCGGCGGCGTCGTGGGCCTCAGCTCTTGGGCAGCGGGGGCGGCGAGGCCGACGGCGGCTCGGTCGACGCCTCGGCCACGTCTTCGTCATCGTCGTCGTGCGCGCTCACGATCCCGAACGCCATCGGGTCCCGCTTCGTCACGAACGTCGCGATCGCGCGCGCCGCGGCGGCCGAGAGGCCCTCGAACTCGACGCCGAAACCGACCGGCTTCCCGTCATCGTCGTTGAGCACCCATGCGACGCGCGTGGTGAGTTCGTGCGTCTTCTTTCCGAGCGCGAGCTTCACCTTCACGGCCGTTCCGTGCTCGAGCCCGATCGGGCACGCGATGAAGAGCCCGCCCGCGGACACGTCGCGCGTCGTCGCTGCAAAGAAGTTGTCTTCCGTGGTCAGGCCGACGTCGACCTCGAGCGAGACGCGAGGAGAACGACGGCGCTCGCTCGTCATCAGGCCTCCTGGACGGTCACGCGGATCATCTGCACGGGCGTCCGCGGGCGATCGTCACCGTCCGTCGGTGTCTTCTCGATCTTCGTGACGACGTCCATGCCAGAGACGACGCGGGCGAACACCGGGTGCTTCGAGGCGCCCGGGCTGAAGAAGTCCAGGAAAGCGTTGTGCTTCGTGTTGATGAAGAACTGCGAGCTACCGCTGTTCGGCGCGCCGGTGTTGGCCATCGAGAGCGTGCCGGGCTCGTTCGAGAGCTTGGCGTCCGCGGGGTGCTCGTCCTTGATCGTGCCGTCCGGTCCGTCGCCGGTCCCAGCCCGGGGGCTCTTCGGGTCCTTGCTGTGCGGACAGCCGAACTGGCACATGAAGCCGTCGATCACGCGATGGAAGTGGAGGCCGTCGTAGAAGCCTCCCTTCGCGAGCTTGATGAAGTTGCCCGCCGTGATGGGCATCTTGTCGGTGAAGAGCTCGATGGTGAAGGTCCCGAGCGTGGTCTCGAGGGTCGCCGTGGGGTTTGCCATGGCGAGCTTGGTAGCAGCCGCTCTGCCCGGAGGGAAGTCCCGGCGCTCACTCCGTGCGGACCTCGACGTCGGCGATGCCGAGCGAGCGGACGAGCGACTCCACGGTCCGCGCCACGCTGTGGTCGGCGCGGTCGAGGACGCCGCCCGCGATCGCGGCTGCCTCCAGGCTGTCCCGCGCCTCTCGCCGGGCGAGGCCCTCCAGGTCCTCGCGACGCTCGGCGAGCAGATCCGTGGTGCGGGCGTGAACGTGCGTGTGCTCTTCGTCGACGACCGTCGCGAACACGATCGCGTGCGGCAGCGTGATCGTCGCGTGTGTGCGCGCCGGATCGATCTGGATGGCGCCCTCGTCGAGCCCCGAGAGATCCACGCCGGCGACCACGTCCGCCGCCGCGACGAGGAGGATCGCGTCGTGGCTCTGTACGAGACCGAAGAGGTGCTCCTGGGTGTCGGTGAGCTCGATCACGCGCTCGACGTGATAGCTCGCGCCTTCGATCCGGGACAGATCGCGCACCGCGGTGATCACGCTCGGGCTCGGGCGCACAACGGGCGCCGGCTGCGCCTCGGGCGCCGGGCTCCTCAGGACGAGGAGCATGCCCGCGCCCACCAGCGCGCCGAACCCCATC
>JBBSAT010000368.1:0-7122 GCA_038252025.1 Polyangiales bacterium
AGTCCTCCTCCAGCTCGCTGTCCTCGAACACTTTCTTCAGGTGGTAGTTGATGGTCGGGACCTCGACGTCGTAGAGCTGCGCCATCATCTTCTGGCTAAGCCACACGTTCTCGTCGGCGTAGACCGCCTCCACACCGCCCGTGCCGCCGGCCGCCACGAAGGTCAGGTACTCGGCCGCCGAGGACCGAACGAGGACCGCGGTCGGCTTCTTCTTGCGGGTCATGCCGCGTCTCCCGCGCGCGGGAAGAAGCCGCGGACGCGCGGCCTCCCGTCCTCGGTCTGGTAGACGGTCAGCTGGCCCTCGAGCGTGTCGTCCGGCGAGGTCACTCGGCGGTTCCTCCCCAGCGCGCGGCCAGTCCTCGGGCACGAGCTTCTTTCCGCCGCGCCAGCGCTCCACGATCGCGTTGCGGTACCAGTCCTCGTTCAGATCTGCGTGCTCGATGAGGATCACCTGCAGCCCCGGCGCGACGGCCTCCACCGCCTCGAAGATCAGTCTGAACATCTGCCGCACGCGGTGGCGATCGTCGTCGGGCACCCGCCTCTTTCCAGCCTCGATCAACTTGAGATGGCCACCGGCCGTGAACGTGAGCCGCACCGGCTGGTACGGCTCGTTGGTCGACGTGACGAGGAGCGCCTTGTCGGTCACGACCGCGATGGTAGCGCCGAGCGAGTAGGAGTGAACGTCGTTCGACGTGCTGGTGGTCCGCGGCAGCGATCGATCAGCGCCCGCGTGCCCAGTGGCGGTACGCCGCGATCCACTCCGCGCCTTCGGGCTCGGGCTCGGGTAGCGGAAGATCGAGCAGCGAGATCCGCTGGCGGTGCGCCCCGCGGCGGACCACCGCGACGATGTCGCGCTCGCCAGCATCGATGCTGACGACCTCGACGGGCATGCCGAGCACGGTCGTCTCGAACGGGACGGTGACGTGGTCTTCGATCGCGCTCGCGAGACCGAGCACCTGCTCCGGCTCGTCGTGGCAGTCGACCGTCGCCTCCTCGACGAGCGCGTCGAGATCGAGCTTCGGTGCGCGCCGCGGCGCGGCTCTTCGCGTCTTCAGTCTGACCACCCCGGAGAGATCGCCGATCGTCGGCTCGGTGTCCAGTGGGTCCCCGCGCTCGGGCCTCGCGCCGCGGCTCGCGTCGTGCCAGACCACTGTCGATGCGTCGTCGGCGGGTGGTCGATCGGGACAAGGTGCGCGTGGTTCTCGAGCTCCGCCGCCTCGACGAGGGTGAGGACACCCTGTTCTTCGCCGACGAGGGCGGCTCGTGGAACGTGGGGATCGAGTGGCGCGAGACGCTTCCGGGCTACTTCGCGTGCGTTGCTGCGACCGCCACGCCCGACGAGTTCGCGACAGCCGTTCGCGGCGTCATCGAGGAGCACGCGAGCCACGATCGAACGCGGCACCTCGGCGAGGCTCGGCGCGTGGCATCGCCCGAGCAGCGGGCGGCGCTCGACCGCCGACCTCGCCGACCGCGTGCGGCCTGGCCGGAGCGGAGTGCCATGTTCGCCGTAGCCGCCCTCCGAACTTCTCGAGTGTCTGCCGCCGACGGCCAAGGGACGCCGCGCAAGCGAGAGAAGCCATGAAGCGGCCCTCTCCGACCGATGACGCGGCCGCCCTCGTGGAGCTCGAAGCGTCCGCACGCGCCGAAGTGGCGCTCCCGGCCGACGCCCACGTGATCGGCGAGCCCGTCGCGGTCACGCAGATCCGCTACTCGGGGGCCGCCCGCGCCGGCCTGCTCGCGACCTGCAAGCGCGGTGACGTGGCGTACGAGCTGAGCCTCGCGCACGTGGTGTTTCCGGCGGCGACTGCGGGGGCTGCCCTCGTCGCACGCTACCGGACCTGGCTCGGCCTCGCGCCGTTCGCCGCGTCGGCGGTCGAGGGTGCCCGCCCGCACAAGGTCGAGGGCGACGACATCGTCGTCGGCGAGCCTGTCGACCTCCTCGTGCTCGCGCGCAAGTCGAATGCACTGCGCTGCCGGCTCCTCGGCTCTGCCCGCGAGGTCACGCTCCGCACGGCGGTGCGCGACGAGATCGCCGGCTCGATCATCACCGTGACGCCGAGGAAGCAGTGGACGCACGCGCGGCACCCGTACCTCTCGGGCGACGTGTCGGCGGTGCGGATCGACGCATCGGCGCTCGGGCTCGCGCCGCTCGCGCTGCATCGGGAGGACGTGCCTGACGCCGCAGGTCGCGACGTAGCCGGAAACGGGCGCCCCACCTACCGGCTGGCGCAGCTCGCGCCTCCGAAGGACGATCAGGGCGCGGATCTTCTCCTCGAAGCGAAGGACTGCGTCGAGGCGCGCGCCTACGCCGAGGCCGACGAGTTGCTGGACGAGGTGCTCGCGCTCGACCTGCGCCACCTCGAAGCGCACGCGCTGCTCGGAGAGCGCGACCTCTCGATCTTGCCCCGGCTCGCCCTCCATCGGTTCGCGCTCGGCGTGGCCATCGGCTCGCTCACCGTGGGCGAGGACTTCGACGGTGTGCTGCCGTGGAGTCGCGTGGAGAATCGCCCGTTCCTCCGCTGTCTGGACGGCCTGTCGCGTGCGCTCCTGCGTCGCGACCGGCGCGCGGACGCTACCGCAGCGCTTCGACGGCTGCTTCGCCTCGACCCGACCGACCCCCTCGGTGCGGGCGCGCAACTGGCCGCGATGGAGGCGTGCCGATGACCAAGAAGCTCGCCCCCAACCTCGCGGACTGGATCACGGCCCGCCGCCGGTATCGCCTCTCGCATGCGCAGGTGCAGATGGCGCGCGAGCTCGGGCTCAATCCTCGGAAGCTCGGCGGGCTCGCGAACCACGACCAGGAGCCCTGGAAGGCGCCGCTGCCGCAGTTCATCGAGCGCCTCTACGAGAAGCGCTTCGCCCGGACCGCTCCGGAGATCGTCACTTCGATCGAGGAGAGAGCCCGCGCCCAGGAGGCGAAGCGCGCTGCGAAGAAGGCCGCGAAGGCCCGCCGACGAGAGACGCTGGCCGAGGCCGAAGCCCGCGCGGACGTGGATCTCGTGGACTCCGGCCGCGAGATGCTCGTGGCCGGACCCGTCCCTGGCGTGCCGCACCATCTACCGCGCTCCACGGTCCCGACGCACCGCGTCTCCGACGCGCTCCTCGAGGTCGTCAAGCCGCTGATCCCGTGGCCACCCGCTCCGAGCGAGCTGAAGCTCGTTCGCGCGACGCTCGAGCTCGGAGCGATGGTCTGGAACGCGACCCTCACCAGCCGGCTGGAGGACCGACGGACGGCCCTCGATGCCCTGGTCGACACCATCGCGACGGCGCTCGGTGAGCCACCCGCCTCGGCGCACGACTTCGTTCAACAGATTGCCGCGCGCAAGCTCGATCTCTACCCGACCGATTTGCGGTTCGTCGTAGGCGTCGAGGTTGTCCTCGATCGCGACCGGATGGTGGTGAACGCGGTCTCGGTGCACCGCCCGGTATGACACACGGCGCGCCGCTACCGCACGCGCCGGGGCGGCCGGCGCCGATGGTCCGGGCGCGCACGAGGTGGTAGACGCGATGCGTGGCGACCGTCGAGCTCAACCCGCAGCTGGCCCACACGCGCTTGTCGCGCGGCTCGGGACGCTTCGCCGCCGTGTGGTCGTTCCGCAGGCCGTGGACCACGTCGGCGGCCGTCCGCTGCCACGTCGGGACCGTGTAGACAGTCGCGACCTGCGCCATCCGCTTGCAGTCCTTCTTCTCTCCCTTCGAGAGGCGCGTCTCGAGCTTGTGCTGCCGCTTCTCCGCGCGCCGCCGCGTCTCCTCGCGGAGGTGCTCCTTCAGCATGACGATGCCCTTGCCGTCTGTGCTGATGACCAGCAGGTCGCTCGTCACCTCGCGCTCGCATCGATCGCCGCGCGCACGTCGCCTGCAGCGTGCAGCGCGAGCGCCGTCGTGAGGGCAGCGATGCGCCTGCCGGCGCGTGACTCGCTCGCGGCCGGTCCGTAGGCCCGATCGAGGAAGGCCGCGAACGAGCGCGCAGCGGCGCGGTCCGGGTGCAAAGGCGGAAGGGTGCTCGCCGCGAGGTCCGCCGAGAGCCGCGCTCGGTCGATGTCGCCAAGCGTATACCGCGCGACCGCCAGCGGAAGGTGAAGAGCCGCTGCCCCGTCGGCGCTCGAGAGAACCTCGAGCCGCCGGGCAGGCGCACGAAGGTCAAGCGCTACGACAGCGTGGAGCGTGTTCAAGCCGCTCGCGAACCGCGCGGGCATGATTCCACCGCGCCATTGACTCTCCCGGTGGCACTCGGTACTCACGTCCCGCTGCACGCCGCAGCAGAGGAGATACCGCATGGTTCAAACGCAGATTGCCTCGCGAATCGACGCTTTCGTAGTGGAGCTTGAGGCACTCCTAAGGCGCGCGGCGCTCGAGGCCGTGAGCGCAGCCCTCGGAGCCGGTTCCGCCACGGCCACCGCCGCCCGACCCGGTCCCGCGCCTCGACGACGCGTCCGGACGCGAACGCGCGCCGCAACCTCTTCGAAGGCAGCGCCGTCCGCGGCCGCCACGACTGGCTCGAAGCTCCCGGCCAAGCCGAAGAAGGGCGGCAAGCGTTCGCCCGAGCAGCTCGCGAAGATCGACGCCGCGGTGCAGGGCTTCGTGAAGGCGAACCCGGGCAAGGGCGTGGAGCACATGGCCAAGTCGCTCGGCGTCCCGAGCGGCGACCTCAAGAGCCGCGTCGCGCTGCTCATCGACGCCAAGAAGTTGAAGAAGACCGGCGTGAAGCGCGCCACGAAGTACTTCCCGGTCTGAGCTCACGCAGGTCGAGTCATTGCGGGGGGGTTCTGCCCACGCCGTCTTGCTGCCGCGCGTTTGGCCTTCGAGTAGCCACCACCACCCACGTCCAACCCTCGACGATCGGACGCCCAGCTCTCTCGATGTGGGCCCGGAGGAGAGACGTTCGATCTCGGCGAGCTGGCGGCGCACGCTGAGAGCACGCAGCCGCTCTCCTCGAGCTCGAGGAGTCCGCGCGCGCCTACGTGCTTCTCGACGGACGCGGAGGATACTGAGCGACTTCGCGGCCACCGCGCACGCACCATCGCAGTGATCCGCCCCCACGACGATCGCCGCGATCTCATCTCACTGTCGCCATCTCGAGAAAGACAGACCCATGCTCGCCCGCCCGCTCGCCGTCCTCGCTAGCCTCGTGCTCTTCGCTTGCGCCAGCGCTGCGCCTGTCGGCGCCCAGACCGAGGCCGCGCACCCGGCCGACGCGACGCTGATGCGGCTGGCCGACGCGTTCGACGCGAAGGACGCGGCGGCGGCTCGGGCCCTCATCAACGATCCCTGGAGCGGGAGTCGCTTCTGGAGCGGCTGGAGCGACGACGCCTGGCACCAGGCCGCGACCGACCTGCGCACGGCTCACTTCGAGTCGGAGCACGACGGCCGCCGTGTCTACTCGATCTCGCGCGACGGTCACCCGCGAGAGATCACCATGGACTCGAACGGCGGCCAGTGGCGGCTGGACTACAACTCGTTTCATGGCCCGTTTCCGCACATGTGAAGCGCCGGGCGCAGCTCTGGATGAACGGCGCGCGCGACGACACGAGGCGAACACACTCGGCCCTGGCAGTCCTCGACCGCGCGCGACTAGAGCTCAGCGCTTGGCCGTGGGTCGCGCGCGCGTGAGGAGCGCCCGATCCCCCCATGGGCACGCGAAGTCCGCGGGCTTCGTCAGCATCCAGAGCACCGGCAGGCGCGGCGCGTGCTCGGGGTGCGGGCCCTGCCCGTCCGTGAAGTAGACGACGCCATCCGCGCCGTGGCGCGCGAGGAGCGCAGGCTGGAAGACCGGCCGAAGGTCGGTGCCGCCGCGCCCCTTCATGCTCGTGATGAAGCCGCGGAACGGGTACACGCGGCCGATCATCGCATCGCACTCCACGATCACGAGCTGGGCGAGCTCGCTCATCGGACGAAGCTGGCGCGCGATCTCGACGAGCTCTCGCTCGCTCATGCTGAGCGACGTGTCGATCGCGACGAGGAGGGTCGGGCGGAGCACCGTACGCGGCTGGTAGGAGCGACCCGGGATCTCGCCGATCCGCGATGGAAAGCGGCGGCTCGGCCGCGACCAGGTGTGCACCGGCGCGCGAGCGCGAGCGACGAAGGTGCGGAGCGCCGTCCGCCAGTCCACGTAGACCTCGGGCGCATCGCTCGTGCCCCGGAGCATCACGAGCAGCTCGTCGGGGGTCCGACCGGCGACCCACTGGCTCTCGGCCCGCTCGGCCTTCGCGCGCTCGGCGTCCTCGCGGCCTTCGTCCCGCGCGCGCTCGATCACCTCGCGCGTTCCCTGGACGCCGCCGGGGCTCGGCAGCTCTCCTTCGTCCCAGTCGTGTCGATCGACCTGTCGCGTGTCTCGCTTCGGCCCAGGCGCCTCTCCCTCGGCGCGCGCGCGCACGAGCTTCTCGTATCGCTCCATCGTGCTCTGTCCGGCGCGGAGGCCGAAGCGCTCGAAGTGCTGCCAGAGCACCGGAGACGGAAGCGGCTCGGCGATGTGCTCGTTCGCGCTCGTCTCCTGCGCGAGCTGCATGAGATCGCGCTGCTCGGTGACGAAGAACTTCGGATGCGCGAGGTGACCGAGCACGATGTGGTGCACCTCGTGGAGGAGGATGCCGCGCAGGTACTGCGGCTCGCGCATCACGGCGTCGACGTTGACGTGGAGGTAGTAGCGAGCTCCTCGCCCGGGCACGCCGTGGAGCGAGACGCCCATCGCGGGCACGCTCGGATCGGCGACGGGCGTGATCGAAGCGAGCACGTGCGCGTAGTACGGGTACTTGGCGAGGAAGCCTGGCTCGCGGACGAAGGCATCGAGCCAGGCTTGGAGATCGGCCTCCGGCTGGCGAGCGAAGCGCGTCACGCCGGGCGGATCGGCGTGACGCCGACCTTCTGGAGCGCGTCGACGAGCGGCATGCCCCAGCGCTCGCCGACCTGCACGAGGAAGTGCCCGAGCGACATGCGCTGCGCGTTGCTGCGCCGCAGCTCGGCGGCGACGTGCGACGCGAGCACGTGCGAGCGCACCGCGGTGACGAGCAGCCCGACTCGGTGCTGCTTGCCCGGCTCCGCCTTCCACGTGTTGACGCGCGCCATCGCAGGGCTGCCGCCGTAGTTCGTCACCACGGCCTCGGGCCGGACGTCGAGCAGCACGCA
>JBBSAT010000369.1:0-7106 GCA_038252025.1 Polyangiales bacterium
CGGCACGACCGACGACGACTACTACGGCGATCTCGACGACGTCCGCGCGACGACCGACGAGGTCCGCTACCTCATCCAGGGCGTTGCCAAGGTGTTTCCTGAGGTCGCTCGCGCGCGCGTGATCGGGACCACAGCGGGCGTGCGGAACACGCTCTTCGCGTGGGGCACCAACGAGGACCAGCTCTCGCGGGAGCACGAGGTCATCGACCACGAGAAGGACGGCGCGAAGAACCTCTTCTCGATGATCGGCGGCAAGCTCGCGAGCTACCGCGTGTTCTCGGAGGAGGCGGCCGACCTCGTGTGCGAGCGGCTCGGGGTCACCACGAAGGGCTCGACGCACGCGAGCCCGCTGCCGGGCGGTGAGTCCAAGGTCGACGCGTTCGAGCTCGCCGACAGGCTCGCGATGCCGGAGGCCGCGACGAGGCGGCTGGTCTATCGACACGGCGCACGGGTCACCGAGATCGCGCTGCGCGTGAGCAAGCGCCGCACGGAGGCCTCCGTCGTCTGTGCGTGCGAGCCGGTGATCGAGGCCGAGGTGCGCTACGCGGTGCAGGTCGAGCGCGCCTGTGACGTGAGCGACGTCGCGCGGCGCACCCGGCTGGGGCTCGGTGCGTGCGGTGGCATGCGCTGCGCCCATCGCGCGGCCGAGATCGTGGCCGACGAGCGCGCGCTCCCGCCGAGCACGGCGCACGCGATGGCCAAGCGCTTCTTGCTCGAGCGATGGCGCGCGCGCGTGGTCGGGCTCGACGCGCTCTCGATCCGGCAGGAAGAGCTCGCGCTCGCGCGCTGGCTCGGAGCGAGCGGGCTCGACGGCGTCGATGCGACCTCGCTCCGGCAGTCGTACTCGGGTGGGCCGCCGAGGTGAGCGACGTCGTCGTCGTGGGCGGGGGGATCGCGGGGCTCGCGGCTGCGCTCGGGGCTCGGCAAGAGGGCGCGCGCGTGACCGTGATCGAGGCGCACCCGGGCGCGACCGCGCTCGCGGGAGGGGCGTGGGACCTCGGCGATCGCAGCAGAGGGTCGATCGACTCGTTCACCGAGCGGCGCAGCGTCGCGCGCTTGCTCGACGAGCTGGTGCGGCGCGACAAGGCGCACCCGCTCGCGCTGATCGGCGGCGATCTGGAGCTGCTCGCGAAGGAGTCCCACGCGCTCGTGCTCGACGCGCTGGCGATCTACGCGCCGCTCGAGCTCGATCGCGCGCCGTCGCTCGTGGCGACGGACGTCGGTCTGGTGCGCCGCGCCGCGACCGCGCAGCGCGCCGTGCTCGACCTCGACACGCTGCCCGAAGGACGCATCGCCGTGGCGAACTTCCCGGCGGCACGAGAGCACGACGGTCGCTTCGCTGCGGCCTCGCTCGGAGAGCTGGCGAGCGACGCCGGCGATGCGCGGCGCTTCTGCGCGGTCGAGGTCGAGATGCTCCGACGTGGCCGCGACGTCTGGCTCCACCCCCACGAGGCGGGCGCGCTCTTCGACGACGAGCGGGCCCGCGATCGACTGGTCCGCGCGCTCGGCCGGGCGCTCGGCGGCTCGGGCTTCGACGCGGTGCTCCTGCCGCCGCTCCTCGGCGAGAACACGGACACGGCCTGGGCGCGCGTGCGCGAGAGCCTCGCGATGCCGGTCGGTGAGTGGATCTCTTCGCTCGCCGGGCCGCAGAGCGCGCGCCTGACGCGAGCCATCGCGCGCGCCTTCACGCGAGCCTCGGCGTCGTACTTTCGCGGGCGCGTGCGCTCGGGGCGAGCGGACGCGAGCGGCGTCGCGGTGGAGACGGAGCGCGAGACGAAGAAGCCGGGCGCGCTCGTGCTCGCGACCGGAGGGCTCTTCGCGGGCGGGCTCGCGCTTCTGAACGGGGAGCCCGAAGAGCCGCTCTTCCGGCTGCCCACCTACCTCGACGGTAAGCCGCTCGCGGTGGGCTCGTCCCGCTCGGGTCGAGATCCGGCGCTCTTCTTCGGCAGCGATCCGTTCACGCCGGGAGAAGGCTTTCGGACCGGCGTCGGCGTCGACGGCCAGCTTCGGCCCCTCGACGCGCACGGCCACGTGATCAGCGCGGGCCTCTTCGCGGCGGGGAGCCTGCTCGCCGGAATTCCGATCGCCGGAGAGGGCGGCGGCCTCGGCGTGGCGGCGATGACCGGCTTCGTCGCCGGTCGAAACGCGGCGCGGCACGCAGGAAGCTGAAGCTCGCGCATCGCGAGCGATGGATCGTCAGAGGCCTGCTGCACCGAGGGCGTCGGCCAACCGGCCCACCGCGGTCACGAGCTCGGGATGACGCCCCTCGAAGTGCTGGACCGCATCGCGGATCCGCTCCGAGAGCCCAGCGGGCACCTCGACCGGGGCGGTCCCCTCGAGCTTCGCGGCGATCTCTCGCATCGCGTCGGCAAGCTGCCGGCGGGTCTCGGCGTCGAGATCCGCGGCGGAGCTCAGCTCTCGGTGCAACGTGTCGAGTGCGCTCTGGAGCTCGGGGGCGGACATGGAGGTGGCGTAGCACTTCTGCCGGCGCGTTGGTCGGGAAGAGCGCACGCGCCGTCGTTGACACCGACGCCACCCGAGGCCGAGCATCCGTTCCTTCACGCGAGGAGCCCCCGTGTCCGCTGATCACTCTGCCGATGGATCCAACTCCGCCACCAGCGCCGTCTGGAGCCTGCACGTTCCCGTTCCCGGCACGCCGGAGGGGTTCACGTGCAGGACGACCTTCCCCACGAACGCGGACGGCGCGGAGGTGATGCTCGAGCAGTGGGAAGCGGGCACGGCCGAGCCGCCTCACTCGCACCCGGGCGACGACATGACGGTCGTCGTCGAGGGCCGCATGGCGGTTCAGTTCTTCACGCGCGGCCCGTCCGGTCTGGTCGCGGACGGCGAGCCCGTGATCCTCGCGAAGGGCGATGCGGGCTACGTCGCTGCCGGACGGATCCACGACGCGAAGTACCTCGAGCGCTGCAAGCTCGTGTACGTGCACCACAAGGCGTTCGCGTTCGTCGCACAGAGCTGATCCCCGCAAGAGTGCTCGCGTAGCCGACCGCGGACGGGAGTGCTCGCTCCGAGCACGGACGGGAGCGGGCGGCGCAGCGAGCCGACCATCAGCAAGAGCTTCACTCGTCGAGGTTGGTCGCGAGGAACGCGGTGACGAGGCCCCAGGCCTCGCGGGCAGCTTCCTTGTCGTAGCTCGGCCGGGCGTCGCAGAAGAAGCCGTGGCTCGCGTGGCCGACGTTGACCTCGGTGAAGCGCTTGCCCGCCTCCTCGAGCGCGTCGGCGACCGCTCTGCGATCCGCCTTGGTGATCAAGGTGTCCTTGCCGCCCCAGAAGAGGAGAAAGGGGCCGTGCTGCTCCGCCGCGAGCTCGAGGTGGCTCGCGAGTCCTCCGCCATAGAAGGACACGGCGCACGCGAGGGGGAACATCGCGTTGGCCACGAACGCGAGGCGACCGCCCATGCAGAAGCCGCAGGCGGCGATACGCGGATCGTCCGACCCGGGCTCGAGGCGCGCGTACAGAAACGCGTGCGTCGCCGCGAGGTCGGCGCGCACGCTCTCCGGCGTGAGCTTCATGGCGTGCTCTCTTCCGGA
The DNA here is from genome assembly GCA_038252025.1 of Polyangiales bacterium. GTDB lineage: Bacteria > Myxococcota_A > Polyangia > Polyangiales > Sandaracinaceae > JBBSAT01. Next base: position 3,552 of record JBBSAT010000369.1, read on the forward strand.
CCGGTCGTCGTAGGGGGCATCGAAGCGCGGAGCCGTCCGATGAAAGAGGTCCGGCGCGACCGCTGTGTAGCCGAGGCGCGCGAAGCGATCACACACGTCGCGAATGTGCGCGTTCACGCCCCAGATCTCCTGCAGCACGATCACCCCCGTGTTGTGGTCGCCCTGGGCGGCCGGGCGCGCGACGAACACCGAGAGCTCGGTTCCATCCTCCGTGCTCAGCGTCTCCCACTCGTGGATGGTCGCGGTCAATTCGGGCTCCTTCTCGCGCCCGATCCAGCTCGGACGGCCGGGAGAATAGCGCACCGAGAGCCGCTCAGGACTGCGGAAGCCAGAGGCGAACGGCGCCCGGCAGCACGCGGATGTCCAGGAAGGGCGATGGCCCCGAGGTCGTCGCTCCGTCGACGCGAACGCGCTCGCCCCCTCCGAGCGCGAAGCGCACGTGCTTGGCGCGACGCACATCGAGCGCAGGCGGCGCCCGGCGCGGATCGTCTCTGAGACCTTCGACGTACCTGAGGACGCGCGCACGGTCGTCGGGGGCGGCGAGAACGACGTCGAGCCAGCCGTCGAAGGGATCGGCCCGCGGCGCGAGGCAGAGGTTGGGTCCGATCATGCGCGCGTTCATCACGTCGACGAAGGCGTAGCGGCCGGACGCGTCCTCGCCGTCGATCGTCACGCTCCAGTGGCGAGGCTCGTAGCGCTCGAGGAAGCTCGCTAGCTTCCCGCGCGCGCGGTCGAGCGGCTTGTCGGTGCTGTCGAGGAGGCCGTCGAGCGCGTCGCAGAACCAGCCGACGCCCGCGCTCTCCGCGAACGTGAACGCCCCCCAGCTACCCGTCGCGAGCCCGAGATCGAGCGCCCGCTCGCGCGGCGACGCGAGCACGTCGAGGAGCATGTCGACGTCGGGCCCGATCCCGATGCTGCGCGCGAGGTTGTTGGCCGTGCCGATGGGCAGCACCGTCATGGGTGTGTCGCCGTGCGCGAGCCGCCGTGCGACGCCGAGCAACGTGCCGTCTCCGCCCGCGGCGACGACGACGTCGGACTCTCTGCCGAGCCCGCTGTCGTGGCCCGTCTTCGGATCGAGCGGACGAACGCTGTGCCCGGCGTGCTCGAGGCGATCGACGATCTCGCGGGCCGACGGGCCGACCGATCCCGGCTCGCGGTGGTGAACGAAGGTCACACGCTTTCCATCGGAGGACATGGCGCCGAGAGGCACGCAGCAACGCATGTGCCGTGTGGCACCGATCCTGCTGGACGATGTGGAATGCGACTGCTCGTGACGAACGACGACGGCGTGTTCAGCCCGGGCCTGCTCGCGCTCGCGGAGCTCGCATCCTCGTTCGGCGAGGTCCGCATCGTCGCGCCCGACGTCGAGCAGTCATCGATGGGCCACGCGATCACGTCGTCGAGGCCACTGACCTATCGACGCACGCGCATCGGCTCCTTCGATGGCTTCCGCGTCAACGGCACGCCTGCCGACTGCGTCGCGCTCGGCATCCACAACTGGGAGCTCGTCGACACCGTGTTGAGCGGGATCAACCAGGGCCTGAACCTCGGAAACGCGATGTGGCACTCGGGCACGCTCGCCGCAGCGAAGCAGGCCGTGCTCTTCGGCGTGCGCGGCGTCGCGCTGAGCGCTCCGTCGGTCGAGCACGCGGAAGGCTACCGCACGCTCCGACCGTTTGCGTTCCGGGTGCTGGAGTCGCTGCTCTCGATCGACGGAGAGCCGCGCCTCTACAACGTGAACCTGCCCATCGCGCCGCGCGGCATTCACTGGACGCGTCAGTCGGTGCGCCACTACGACGGGAAGGTCATCACGGCGAGCGATCCGCAAGGACGACCGATCTACTGGTTCTCGGCCATCCCGCTCGAGGACGTGGACGAGAACACGGACCGCGGCGCGCTGAGCACGGGGCACGCGTCGGTGACGCCGCTCCGGCTCGATCTGACGGACGAGGCGCAGCTCGCGAGCGCGGTGGAGCTCCATCCGTTCACCTGAAAGCACCCTCGCGAGCCGGGGCCGTCGCGTGCGACGCACCGCCATCCGCGGTAGCTTCACGCGACCATGATGTATCGCACTGGCTTGGTCCTCTTCGCAGCGCTCGCGACCAGCTGCGGATCACCTGCAACGCAGCACGTCTCCATCGCCTTCGAGGGACTGGTCGGTGGTGCGGCGTTCTCGTGCGGCGGCGTGTACCCGAACATCGGCACCTCCGGTACGTCGCTGACCGCGCTCGATCTGCGCCTCTACGTCCACGAGGTCGCCTTGATCACCAGCGACGGCCGCACCGTGCCCGTCGCGCTCGATCAGGACGGCATCTGGCAGAACGGCGACGTCGCGCTCCTCGACTTCGAGAACGGAGACGGCTGCGAGGGCGGCAACGCGCCCATGAACCGCGCAGTGAGCGGGACGGTCCCCGGCGACGGGGCGACCTACACGGGCGTCTCGTTCCGCCTCGGCGTGCCCGAGGAGCGCAACCACCTCGACGCGGACACGCAGCCCTCCCCGCTCAACCTCTCGTCGCTCTTCTGGGGCTGGAACGACGGTTACAAGTTCCTTCGAATCGAGGGGCGCACGACGGGTCAGCCGGCTGGCTTCCGTCTGCACGTCGGCGCGACCGGGTGCACGGGCGACGCGCCCTCGGGCACGCGGGTCTGCGCGAACGGGAACCGTCCCGAGATCGTGCTCGACGGGTTCGATCTGGCGAGCGACGCGGTCGTCCTCGACCTCGGCGATCTCTTCTCGACGAGCGATCTCGACGTCGACGGAGGTGGCGCGCCCGGCTGCATGGCGGACGCAGACGACCCCGAGTGTCCGATCATGCTCGCTGCGATCGGTATCGGCGGGACGCAGCTCGCCTTCCACGTCGCCCCGCAAGGAAGCCTGTGACGCGGGCGGTCGCGCTCGCGCTCGCGCTCGGATGCCTCGCCGGCTGTCAGGCGAGCGCGCCCACGGAATACGTGTGGGATCTGCCGCCCGGGTTCCCGACGCCGCGCGTGCCGGCCGACAACCCCATGAGCGACGAGAAGGTCGACCTCGGTCGCTACCTCTTCTTCGACACGCAGCTCTCGGGCAACGGCACGACGAGCTGCGGCAGCTGTCACGAGCAGCGCCTCGCCTTCACGGACGGGATGCCCGTCGCGGAGGGCTCGACCGGTGATCACACGCCGCGCGGCGCGATGTCGATCGTCAATTGCGTCTACAACCCGGTGCAGACCTGGGCCAACCCGGCCCTCATCGAGATCGAGGACCAGGCGGTCGTTCCGATGTTCGGCGAGCACCCGGTGGAGCTCGGTCTCTCGGGCATGGAGGACGTGCTCACCGCGCGGATCGCTGCGGATCCGATGTACCCCGCGATGTTCCGCGCCGCCTTCCCGGACGACTCTGCGCCCATCACGGTGGCGAACATCGTGCGCGCCATCGCCTGCTTCGAGTGCACCGTGCTGAGTGGCAACTCTCCCTATGATCGCTACACCTACCAGGGTGACCAGACGGCGATGAGCGAGTCGGCCCTGCGCGGTCAGGCGCTCTTCTTCGGTGAGCGTCTCGACTGCTTCCAC
>JBBSAT010000370.1:0-7095 GCA_038252025.1 Polyangiales bacterium
CACCCAGATCGTTCCTGGAGAGACGACCGCGCAGGTCCTCTACTCGGATCTACCGATGCTCGGGACGCTGCTCTTCGGGAACCGCCGGACCGGTCGGCCCATCGACCACAGCATCGGGGGCTTCGACGTGTTCGAGGCGCTCGCACCGCCCGACGGAGCGACGAGCTTCGCAGACGCGAGCGTCGCGGGCTCCGTCGTGACGGACGCGTTCGGTCAGTTCTACCTCTCGCGCCGGATGGCGCAGCACGTCGACCTCGCGGCCGACGGCTCGGCGAACATCCTCATACGAGGCGGCATGCCGATGCAGCTCCGGATGACCGACCGCGGGGGCACGCCGCTGATGTTCGACGGGACGGGGATCTTCACCGGCGAGATGATCCAGCGCGAGACGGTGCAGTTCTACCCGGGCGAGCACATCCGCCAGTCGATGCCGCGGCCCTTCTTCAACTCGCTCTGCGGCGGCTGCCACGGCTCGATCTCGGACCGAGAGCTCGACGTCGCAACGGACATCGACATCCTGACTCGCGCATCTCCGGGGATCCTCGCGCGCGACGAGGCACCCGTCGATGCTCGGTAGAGCGCTGATTCGCAGCCTCGATCCGGGTTTCCGGTGGAGCCTCTGTTGACGCGCCGCGGAACCCCGGTATCTTCGGCGCGGAATTTGACGTGCCGCTGCCGACGCTGATCTGTGTCGCATTCGCGACGGGCGTGATGGCGGCGATCGCCTCACGAACGGAGCTCCGGCTCAGCCCGCGCCACGCGTTGCTGACGAACGGGTTCGGCGCGTACGCGATCTTCGCGGCCCTCGTGCTCGTCCCGGTCTCCGTCTACTTCTACGTCTTCCACGGCGACTGGTTTCTGCTCTACCTCTTCGACGTCCAGCGGATCCCGTCGGCCGTGGCGCTGGTCGGTTTCGTTCTCGAGGCGGGGATCGGCGCGATCGGCTTCGCGCTCGGCGCTGCGCTCGTCCGCTCGCAGCGAGATGCGCTGGCCGGCGTGGCGGTCGCAGTGGCGCTCCTCACCGCGGTCGGCATCCCGCTGGCCATGCGGGACCGGCTCGCCGTCGTGGCCAGCTTCGCCCAATTCGAAGGTGGGTTCGGGCTCACGCCGTTCGTCGATGCCTCACTGCTGCCGGGCGCGATCGCGATGTCGCTGCTCCTGGCGACCGGCCTCGCCTTCCTGCTGATCCGGCTCGCGATGTCGTCCGGGCGACGCTGACCCGAGAGAGCCGGCTCGCCGCCTCGCGCTGGTTGACCCCGAAGCGGCGCACGCGTTAGCGTCCGTTCCGACCTCGTGGACGCGCAGACAGCAATGCCTCGGCGTTACGCGCTCTTGGGCGCCTGCTTGAGCTTCGGCATCTTTGCCGCGACAGCGTCAGGGTGCGGGCCCGTCTGGTACACGGCCGAGATCATCTCCGCAGAGTCGATCGTCTCGGAAGCCGAGCAGTCGGACGCCGCCGAGCTCTCGCCCTACGAGTACTACCTCGCCCGCGAGTACCTCGTGAAGGCGCGCGAGCAGGCATCGGAGGCCTCCTACGAGGACGCCGTTCACTACGCACAGGAAGCTCACCAGGCGGGCGCGCTGGCTCGCGATCAGGCGCGCGCCGGGCTTCGTGAAGGCCGCGCCACTCGCTCCGCATCGTCCAGCGGCTCGGGCGACGGGACCAGCGATCGATGACGGCACGCTCGCTGGCGCCGACGTTCCTGGTCCTCCTCGCTCTCTCCGCGGCGGGGCTCTCTGCGTTCGGCTGCGGACACGGCTCGGTGCTCGGCGGCCGCATCTCCGGAACGCGAGAGATCGTGGACGAGGCCGAGCGAAACGGCGCGCGAACGTGCGCTCCGCGGGAGCTGGCGGTCGCGCGCGCGCACCTCGAGTTCGCAGAGCGCGAGCTCATGGAGGGGAGCCCCGGGCGCGCCCAGCAGCACTTCGACCTAGCCGAGCCGAACGCGCGCGCTGCGCTACGGCTGACTCAGCCCGAGCGCTGTCTCACGCACGAAGCGCCGCCGCCGCCGCCGCCTGCGCCCGGCGATCGCGATGGGGACGGCATCCTCGATCCCGACGATCAGTGCCCGGACGTTCCGGAAGATCTGGACGGAAGCCACGACGAGGACGGCTGCCCCGAAGCGGACGACAGCGACGGCGACGGGCTCGACGACGATCACGACCTCTGCCCGGTCGAGGCTGAGGACCAGGACGGCTATCAGGACACGGACGGCTGCCCGGAGCCGGACGACGACCTCGACGGCATCCTCGACACGGTGGATCACTGCCCGCGCGAGCCCGAGGACCGCGACGGTCATCGCGACGACGACGGCTGCCCCGATCTCGACAACGACGGCGACGGCTTCAGTGACGCGACCGATCGCTGCCCGAACGAGCCCGGGATCGCCGAGGAACAGGGCTGCCCGCGCATCTATCAGGACGTCGAGGTGACGAGCGAGGGCATCGTCATCCACCAGCAGGTCTTCTTCGTGACGAACCGCGCCACGATCCGGCCGGAGAGCCATGCGATCCTCGACACCGTGGCGCAGGTCATGCGCGACTTCCCGGACATCACGATCGAGGTCCAGGGTCACACGGACGCGCGCGGCAACGACCGACACAACATGACGCTCTCGCAGCAGCGCGCCGACTCAGTCCGGACCTATCTGATGCAGCAAAGCATCGACGGCAGCCAACTCTCCTCCGTAAACTACGGCGAGACGCAGCCGATCGAGTCGAACTCGACGGATGCCGGCCGTGCGATGAACCGCCGCGTCGAATTCCACCGAACCGACGCGCTCGCGCACCAGTAGCCGGCGCCCGCACGGCGAGCGTGCCTTGCGAGCGTGCCTTGCGCCGCGGCACCCGGCCGTGCACGACTCCGCCCGATGCGCGCCCTCGGTCTCCTTCTCGTCCTCGCTCTCTTCGCACCTGGCTGCGAGGTCTCGCTCTTCGGATCCGACCCGATCGTCGTCATCGGCGAGAGCGGCGCTGGCTCCGAGGGCGGGCACGCGTGCACGGAGCCTGACGATGCGCGGCGCGCACGCGAGGAGAGGCCGGGCAGCTGCGCCGAGCACTGCCGCATCGATGCCGTGGCCGGCACGACGAACTGCGACGAGATCTCGCTCGCGCCGGGACGACCGAGCCTCGCGACGCTCGACATGTCGAGCGACGACGGCGTCGTGATGACGTTCGAGATCTGCGAGCCGACGGGCATCGTGCTGCAGATCGGAGACAGCGCGACGACGCTCGCGGAGGGCGGAGATCAGGGCTCGAGCTCGCACAACGCCGATCTCGCGCTCGATGGCACCACCATGCACCTCCGCGCGGCGACGACATCGAGCGTGTCGCCGTCGACGCTCGAGGGGTTCCTGCCGCGAGAAGAGTGCAGCACGCGCACGATCATCGTCGCCGATCAGATCGCCTACCTCCTCGAGAGCAGGCGGGGCCTCTGCGGCACCGGGATGTTCCGGGTCAATCCTCCGACCGACGAGCACGGCGCGCCCGACTCGCTCTGGTACGTCTCCCTGGCGGGTAGCCTCGACGGCACCCGGGAAGGCAGCGGCATCCGCAGCGTCGACCTCTGCTTCTGGTAGGCCCCCCAGCAGGAGTGCTCGCGGAGACCGCCGCGGTCGGGAGTGCTCGTAGTGCACGGACGGAAAGCGGAGGGCACCGCGAGCCGATCAGGCCCCCAGCAGGAGTGCTCGCGGAGACCGCCGCGCTCAACGCCAGACGAAGGTCGTGATCCAGCGCTCGGAGTAGTCGACGTCGCGCTGCGTGTCGACGGTGCGCGCCTCGTGCTCGAAGCGGTAGGGACGCAGCGTCTGGGGGTCCGCGAGGAGCACGTAGACGTGCTCGAGATGGCCGTGCGGCGTGACGCCCTGCTCCATGCGGACGAGCTCGACACACGTCGGTGCCCCGCCGTCCCCGCACGGGACCGAAGCTGCGCGGAGGACGCGCGTCGCCTCGACCCCAGGCAGTGCGTCCGCGGGCTCGACGGCTCCGAGCGCGAGCGAGCGATCCCGCCAGTCGTGGACCATCGAGTCGATGTCGACGACCGCGAGCGCCTGCCAGCCGTTGCGATCGAGCTGGAGGATCGCGTCCGCAAAGGTTCCCTCGATCCCCGCCTGCGCGAGGACGCCGCGAGCCGCTGCCTCGATCGGGTCGAAGCCGCTCACCGCCGTGATGCGACTGCCGTCCTCCGCGATGCGCACGTCGCCCGCGTGCTGCGTCACGTCTTGCGCGAGCACGTTCCCGAGGCGCAGTCGCTCCGTACCTTCGTGTGACTCGAGCGATATGCCGGTGCGCGTGATGCGGTAGGCGCCCGCCTCGTGCGTCACGACGAAGCGGTAGCGATAGGAGGCCGAGACGGGGGCTCCGGCCCCGAACGCGTGCTCGCTCACGAGGCGAACATCGGCTTCGGCGGGGGTCGGCCAGAGGAAGTGGAGATCGATCGGGGGCTCGTGCTCGACCGGGATCTCCGCTTCGCCGTCAGCCTCGACCTCGACCACCGCTTCGGGCCCGCGCGCGATGTCTTCTTCGAGGGTGCTCACGCTCGTGGGCGTCGCGCTCCGCTCCTGCGCGGCCCCGCTCCGCGGCTCCTCCCCACCCGAGCAGGCCGCCAGAAGCCCAACACAGAGCGCCGTTCGCCACATCCGGCCCCGCTACCACGGTGGCCACGGAGGGGCGAGGACCGCACGGGCCCTCGAGCCTCGATTCTGTTGGGCGCCCCCCACGCGTCCGCTATGTTCTGGCCGCCTCATGGCGACCCCGGCGACCGCGCAGAAGAACGGGCAGGACACGCGCGGATCGCGAGTGTTGCTGTTCGTCGTCGTGGCCCTCGCGCTGACGGAGGCCACCGCGCACTTCATCGAGGTCTCTCGCGTGCCTTCTCACAGCGAGTGGACGAGCGCCGTCGAGCACGTCCGCGCCGAGTGGGAGCCGGGCGACACGCTGACGGTCGCACCTCGCTGGGCCGACCCGCTGCTTCGCTGGTCGGCCGGCGATCTCGTCGATGTGCAGTCCGAAGGTGCGAGCGATCTCGACGCCTACCGTCGGCTCTGGGCGCTCTCGATCCGCGGACATCGTCCCGAAGCGGCACCGCCCGGAGCGCCCGAGTACGTCGAGATGTTCGGCCGCGTCCGCCTCGAGCGATGGACCCTGCCGCCGCCGCGCGTGACGTACGACTTCACGGAGCACGCTCTCGAAGCACACGCCGCGCGCGTACGCGATGGAGGCGAGTCCGAGTGCAGGGTGGTCGCCTCGCTCGGCGAGACGGGCGCGGGCCTCTCCGCAGGGCCTCAGGCGCCCGCCGGACGTCAGGTCTGCGGAGGCGGCTCCGAGCCCTGGCTCTGGGTGGGCCCGACGACGACCGAGGACCTCGAGCTGCGCCCTCGCCGGTGCGTCTACCAGCACCCGCAGGGCGAGGAGCCGATCATCCTCACCTACGACGACGTCCCGCTCGGCGAGGCCATCGTCCTCTACGCCGGCCTCTGGTGGGAGCACGAGCGCTCGCTCGACGGCGGCAACGTCACGATGGTGATCCGCGTCGACGGCGAGGAGATCGGGCGGGCAGTGCACCACGACGGCGACGGCTGGTCGCGCATGGAAGCGTCCGTCCCGGAGAACCGCCGCGGCACGCGCGGCAGCGTCCGCTTCGCCGTGACCACCGACAGCGCCTATCACCGCACGTACTGCTGGGCCGGGACGATGCGCGGCGCGGTCGAGGAGAGCGCGCGGTGATCGAGAACCGCCTGACCGCGCGAGATCATCTCTTCGGCCTCGCGATGGTCGTCGTCTACGTCGCGATCCTGCTCGTCACCTCTCGCGACCTCGGGATGACGCGCGACGAAGGCTTCTACGTCGACGCCGCCGAGAGCTACGGGCGCTGGTTCGGACAGGTGTTCGACGGAGCCGAGGGCGCGTTCGAGCAAGGGACCATCGACGCGGCATGGACGAACAACCACGAGCACCCGTCGCTCGTGAAGGGGCTCTTCGCGCTCTCCTGGCTCGCGCACCAGCGGCACCACCTCTTCCCCGAAGACTCGATGGCGTTTCGCTTTCCGGGGATGGTGCTCTCGTCGCTCGTCCTCTGGCTGATCTACGCGTTCGGTGCGCGCGCGTTCTCGCGCAAGGTCGGGCTCTTCGCGGCCTTCGCGTACGCGCTCCTACCGAACGCCTTCTATCACGCACATCTGGACTGCTTCGACGGCCCGATCGTGACGATGCTGACGCTCGTAACGTATTGCTATTGGCGCTCGCTCACGAGCCGACGGTGGGTGGTGCTCACCGGGATCGCGTACGGGCTCTGCCTCGAGACCAAGCACAACGCGTGGATCCTTCCGCTGGTGCTCATGGTGCACTGGCTCTTCATGGTGGGGAGCGAGCTCACCGCGCGCCGACGCGGCGACCGCCCGCGGATCTCGCTGGTGCCCTGGTGGCTCCTCTCGATGGCTCTCCTCGGACCGCCGATCTTCGTCGGGCTCTGGCCCTGGCTCTGGCACGACACCGTCGCGCGCTTCTCGGAGTACGTGGGCTTCCACGTCAACCACGTTCACTACAACATCGAGTATCTCGGACACACCTACTTCGGCCCGCCGAGCCCAGCGTCCTACCCCTGGGTGATGACGCTCGTGACGTCGCCGCTGACCACGCTCGTGATCGCGGTCGTCGGCGTGGGGATCCGCTTTCGTCACCTCCTGCCTCCGGGGTTCTACGAGCGCGCCGTGACGCTGCCCCGCGAGCGCGACCCGCGGCGGACCGACGTGCTCCTCTTCGGGACGTTCCTCGCGCCGATGGTCGTGCTCTCGATGCCGTGGACGCCGATCTTCGGCGGGACGAAGCACTTTCTCTCCGCGTTTCCGATGCTCTTCCTGTTCGGCGGGCACGCCTTCGTCCGGATCAGCGACGCGCTGAAGCGCGAGCTCACCACGTGGGCGCCGCGCCTCGCGCCGCAGGCGACCGCGCTGGCGCTGTCCGTCGTGATGCTTCCTGCGGCGATCGACACGACGCACAGCCATCCTTTCGGTCTCTCGTTCTACTCGTACCCGGCAGGCGGCGTTCCGGGCGGCGCCGATCTCGGGATGATCCGTCAGTTCTGGGGCTTCACGACGG
>JBBSAT010000371.1:0-7072 GCA_038252025.1 Polyangiales bacterium
CACGTCCACAGACACGCTGCCGCCACCCGCTGCGAGATCGAAAGCCATCGACACTCCGCTCGGGACAACGAAATGGATCGAACCCGACTCGGCACCGAACACGAGATCCCAGTCGAGAGGCCGCGTCAGCTCGACGTCGATCGAGCCCGAGGTCGCGGTGATCATCCCGCCGCCGCCGATCCGCCCCGCGACCGAGCCGCTCTCTGCCGACGCGTCGACCCAGCCGTCGAGCGCGAGGACGATCGAGCCCGACATCGCGTGCGCGTTGCCGGCCGCGGCCGACACGTCGATGGAGCCCGAGGCGGCCGAGAGGTCGACGATGCCGGCGCCGACGACCTCGATGGACCCGGAGCTCGCGTGCGCTTCGACGCGGCCCGTGACGCCCGAGACCTGCATCGAGCCGCTCTCGGTCCGCAACACGAGGTCGCGACTGCTCGGGAGATCGACCTGGACCTCGTCGATCCAGGCGTGGTCGAGCGCGCGCGGCGCCGCCTCGACGCGGACACCCATCGCCCTAGCGTCGATGCGCATCCAGTCGACGGTGAAGCCCTCGGTGATGGCAGCAGCGTCGTCGCCCGCGCCGAGGAGGCCGACGACGTGTGCCGTGGCCTCCGCGTCGGTGCGCTCGCTCCCGACGACGCGAAGGCTCGTGTCCGCGAGCACCGAGCCCGGCGCTCCGTCGACGGTGAGAACGTCGAAGCTCCCCGGATCGGCGCCCGCGCTCACCCGACGATCGAGCCACGAGGTGTTGAAGGTGCACGCGCTCGACAGCGCGGCGATCGCGATGGGGAGCAAGCGAACGGGCCGTGAGAAGAGGTTCATGGCGGGCTCCAGGTTGGACCGAATCATCCGAGATGGAAGGCGAGCGCGAGCCCGCCCTGGAGGATCACGGCGCCGAGGGGGAACACCTCGTGGCCGAGAAGGAACGTGTCGGTGAGGGGGACGTGCACCGCGCACTCGGCGGCGATGCTGAAGATGTCCGCGACGAAGAAGCGGACGCCGCCGCCGGTGAACGGCGCGACGCCGACGCCAGCGCCGAGCCCGGCGCGCACCTCGAGGGCGGCCCCGAGCTGTCCGTAGAGCTCGACGCGCTCCGTGACGCGCCCGGCGAGCTCGACGTACGGGGAGAGGCCGACCGCCCACTGCTCGCGGCCCTGCGCGGTCGAGCCGACCGTCACGCGACGCGCGCCGATCGCGACGAGATCACCGAGACGCAGACCGAGGTCGAAGCCCGCTGTCCAGGTCGGCGCGAGGCCCCCGCCCGCGCCCTCGCGCGTCCCGACGAGGCCCGAGAGGCCGAGCGAGACGGGCGCGGGCGTGAAGGCGGGCTCGTCGTCGTCGAAGTCCTCGTCGACGTCGAGATCGTCGGGGTCGAGGTCTTCGTCGTCGAAGTCCTTCGGATCCAGGCTGTCCTCGGCCGAGAGCGCGAGCGCCGTGAGCGTCATGGCGGGCTCGGTCGGCTCGCCCACCACGACCACCGGGGGCTGCGCCGCCGTGGCGGCCGGCAGCAGGAGCGCGGCGATGAGCGCGAGGACGAAGGCAGGCGGTCGCATGTCGAGCCTCCGTGCCCGCTCGGGCGCGAACCGTTCAAAGAGATCGGCGGTCATCGGCAGCTCGCGTCGATGCACGCCTCGCCGGCCGCGCACTCGGCGGGCGTGACGCAGTCGGGGCTCGTCTCGCTGTGCGTGAAGCAGAGGAGTCGACCGCTGGACGCGGCACACACGGTGAGCTGGACATCGGCGCGCTGGCACTCCTCGTCGATCCCGGACGGGCAAGGCGTCCGGCAGACGCCGTCGATGCACGGGTGGCCGACCACACAGTCCGAGTCGTCGAGGCAGAACGGGCGCGGCGCCACGTCCGGACGGCAGGCTCCGCCTTCGCAGAGCTCCTCGACGTGGCAGTCCGCTGTGCTCGTGCACTCGATCGTGCAGCGCAAGCCCACGCAGATCTCACCGGCCGTGCACGGATCGCTGGCGCCGCACATGGGGAGGGGACTGCAGTGACCGGCTTCGCACGTCGCATCGGGCCCGCAGTCGGACGCGTCTCTGCAGAGCGGGCGACACGCGTTGTCGATGCAGCCGCGCGCGGCCCCGCAGTCGGAGTCGGAGTGACAGACGTCGTCGAGCGAACGACACGCGCCTTCGACGCACGCTTCGTCGGTCGCGCAATCGTCCGCGCGGAGGCAGCCGCTCGGTCGGGCGCACGTTCCGCGCGAGTCGCACACGAGCCCCGGATCGCAGTCTCGGTCATCGGCGCACGGAGGGGCCGACACGCACGCACCGAGCTCGCAGACGCGCCCCGTCGCGCAGTCGGCGTCGAGGACACAGCGCGCGGCGGTCGCATCGCGCGGGCTCGCGTCGCCGGCGCCGCCGTCGCGGGCGCCGTCGTACGCACAGGGCGACGGCCCGTCGTAGTAGTTGCAGCCGAAGACGGAGGCACAGAACGACAGAACGAGCACGGCGTGTCGGATGGATCGCATGGAAGCTCCTCGCGGGGCTGCCTCGCCCCGAACGAGCCTCCGTGCCCGCTCCGGCCTGCTCCGTTTCGTCGTCCGCGCGAATTCTCCCGAGCGAGCGCCGCAGCCCGCGCCAGCGATGGATCGGCGGCGCCCTACCCCCGAGCGCGCTTGCCGGGAGGCTTCTTCGCCCGGCCGGGCTTGCGAGGAGCGGGCGGGCTGGGCGGCGGCGGGCTGAGCGCCTCCGCGAGGAGATCGAAGACCACGCGGATGCGGCGGCTCGTCGCGAGCTCGCGGTGCGCCACGAGCCACATCGGAACGGGGATGGGCGGAAAGTCGTTGGCGACGCGGCGCACGCGCGGCTCGGCATCGCCGACCTCGCTCATGACGAAGCAGATGCCCACGCCGGCCTTGGCGAGCTCCCACTGCACGAGGTGGTTCTCGCTCACGATCGGGAAGTTCTTGGCCGTGAGCGGGAGGCCGAGTCTACCGAGGTACGCGATCATCCGCTCGGTGCGGTCGAACGCGAGAAAGTCCGCGCTCGCGAGCTCGGTGAAGCTCCGCGGATCGCCGAGGCGCGCCAGGTAGGCATGCGATGCGTACGGATAGGCGAGCCGTTCGTCGATCTTGCGGGCGACGAGCTCGGGCTCGGTCGGCTTGACGTTCCTGATCGCGATGTCGGCCTCGCGGCGGCGCAGATCGCGGACGGCGTTCGACGCCACGATCTCGATCTCGATGCTCGGAAGCTCGCTGCGAAGGCGCGCGATGATCGGTGGAAGGAGGTGGGCGGAGATCAGCTCGCTCGCCGTGATGCAGACGCTGCCCTCGAGCGCCAGCGACTGCCCCGTCGCCACGAGCGAGACCCGCAGCGCGGACTCGCTCATCGCGCGCACGTGCTCGACCAGATCGGCGCCCGCATCGGTGAGCGTGAGGGCGTTCCCTGCGCGCGAGAAGAGCGCGACGCCGAGCTCCTCTTCGAGCGCAGCGACCTGTCTGCCCACCGTCGGCTGCGAGAGCCCGAGCGCGCGCGCCGCGGCGGAGAACGACCGCTCTTCAGCGACCACGAAGAAGGCCCTCGCCCGGTTCCAGTCGAACCTCAGAGGTCGCCAGTCCATGCAAGAACGCATACCACGACTGCGATCTAGGTGGTGGTCCATGCGATTTCGAAGAGTAGAGAATCTCTTCAACCAAGGAGCCGCTCATGACCGACACCACTTCATCCCGCCGTCCCATCCGCCGCATCTGCATCGTCGGCATCTCCGGCAAGCTCGGGCAGTACATGACCCAGCACGCGCTCGATCTCGGCTACGAGGTCGTCGGCGTCTGCCGTCCCGAGAGCGTCAGGAAGCTCGCGCACTTCTCGAGCCGCATCACCGTGATCCCGGGCCGGACCGACGACCGCGAGGTGATCCGGCGCGCGGTCGCCGGCTGCGACGGCGTGCTGGTGGTGCTCGCGCCCTGGGGCATGCAGCAGTACGCGTCGGGCACGGCGCAGGCGGTGCTCGACTTCGCGGAGCCGGGAGCGCGCCTCGCGTTCTCGTGTGGCTGGCACATCAGCCGCGACGGCAAGGACCGGTACAGCTGGGCGTTCCTCGCGATGGTCGCCGTCTTCCGCTGGGTGGGCCGCGTGACGCGCCTGGCCGAGCTCGACGATCAGATCGAGGCCTGCAAGCGGATCTTCGAGAGCGACCGCGCGTGGACGGTGGTGCGAGGCAGTGGTCTCGAAGAGGGCCCGTCCCAGGGTCTGCCGGTGTGGAGCCAGCACATCGGAGATCCGATCCTGGCGAGCAACCGCACCCGGCGCGTGGACTTCGCGCGCTTCATGGTCGCTGCGCTCACCGACCCGGCCCTCTGCCAGCAAGCGCCCGCCATCGTCGGTCGTCAGACGCGCTCTGCGCTCGCGCACGCGCCCCGGGCGTTGCCCAGAGAGCTCGCCGCCGCGCGTTGAAGCTCGACGACACGGGGAGTGCGAAGCTGCTCCACCCGTGCGCGAACGATGGCCTCTTCTGGGCGTGTTGCGATGAGCGGTACGCATCTTCTTCGCGATCGCGCACGCGCACGCGTCCATTCTCTGGACGTGCGCGCTGTGTTCGCCTGCGCGCTCGCGTCGCTCGCCGCCTTTGGGTGCGCGGTCTCGGACGACGGCGCGCGCATGGACGCCGGCCCTCGCGACGCGCAGGTCGCGGACGGCCCCGACGCGGCAGCGCTGGACGGCGAGACGCGCGTCGACGCGCGCGATCCGAGCGACGCCGCGCCCTCCCCTGACGCGCCCATCGAACCGTGCTCGACGCGCGTGACGTACGGCTCTTCCTGGATCCACGGCGGAGACCATCCGCTCCCGTACGACGACGCGGCCGAGCGCGTGACGTGGGACGGCGTCTGCACGCGCGACGGAGGCAACTCGTTCGCGGTGCTCTCGAACGGCTGGCGTCCGATCTTCGAGGGCAGCTCCTCGTGCATCGTCTTGCTCGACGTCCACGGCGACTGCGCCGAGGCGCCACCATCCGTCTGCACGACGCGCGTCACGTACGGGCCTGCGTGGGCGCGCGCGCCCGGCCACGCCGCGGACTACGACGAGGTCGCTGGCGTGCTCACATGGGATGGCGAGTGTCACGCCTCGGGCGGCGACTCGTTCGGCGTGCTCTCGAACGGCTGGTCTCCGCACTTCACCGGCCCCTCCGCGTGCGCGCTCTCGTTCCGATACGAGCAGTGCGGCGGGCTCTTCGCGAACCCCGTCGTCCCGACCGACTGCCCCGATCCCGGCGTCGTCCACGACGGCACCGAGTACGTGATGGCGTGTACGGGCGGCGGCTTCGCGCTCCGCACGTCGAGCGACCTCGTGCACTGGACCCCTCGCGGCGAGATCTTCCCGACCCCGCCGAGCTGGGCATCGGGCTCGTTCTGGGCGCCCGAGATCCACCACGTCGGCTCGCAGTGGGTCGCGTACTACAGCGCCCGGATCGCAGGGGGCACGCTCGCGCTGGGCGCCGCGACCGCGCCGAGCGCGCTCGGTCCGTTCACCGATCTCGGGGCGCCGCTGCTCGCGGTGCCGGCGCCTGGCGTGATCGACGCCCACGAGTTCGACGCGCCGGATGGACGCCACTTCCTCGTCTGGAAGGTCGACGGCAACGCGGTCGGCCTCGCGACGCCGATCTACATCCAGCAGCTCGGCGACGACGGCGTGACGCTGCTCGGCGCGCGGACCGAGATCCTCCGCAACGATCGCGCGTGGGAGGGCGCGCTCGTCGAAGGCCCGTGGATGATCCACCACGACGGCTTCTACTATCTCTTCTACAGCGCGAACGCCTACGCGAGCGCGCGCTATGCGCTGGGCGTGGCGCGCGCGTCGTCGCCTCTCGGGCCTTTCGAGAAGGCGGCCGATCCGATCCTCGTCAGCAACGGATCGTTCGGTGGCCCTGGGCACGGCTCGGTCGTCCTGGGCCCGAGCGGAGACTGGGTGCTCGTCTATCACGCGTGGCGCGCGGACAGCATCGGCACGGCGCCCGGCCGCCTCGTCCTCGTCGATCGGATCTCGTGGCGCGACGGCTGGCCGCACATGGACGCAGCGCCCTCCCCGCGATCCCAGCCCCTGCCGTGAGGCGGCACGGATCCCGCGGCCTCGGGCGCTCTGCTTCGGAGCGACGAATTCGCGTCACGTTTCGGCGGCTCGATGCCACAGCACCGCGATGACCCATCGCGCCATACGATCCGTCTGCGTCCTGTCGTGCTTCGGCGCCGCGCTGCTCGCCTGCAGCGAGCCCGCGCGAACGGCACCGCCTGACGAAGGTCGGTCGGCCGAGGAAAGCACGGAGACGGCCGCGTCCTCTCTGCCCGCCCCGTCGAGTCCTGCCGACGAAGCAGACGACGAGCCCGCGGTCGCCCCCTCCGGCGACCCATCGACGGCCCCCGCGGTCGAAGACGGCGACCCGGACTGTCGCGCCGCGCGGCGCGCCCACGAGAGCTTCGTCGAGGACTTGCCCACGGACTGCGAGACCGACGCCGACTGCATGACCTCTCACGTGCTCATGAGCTGCCAGGGCATCACGGCGCACACACGCACTGCGTTCACGCCGGAGCGCCTGGCGCGCGTGAGCGAGCTTCGACAGCAGATCGGCGCGGCGTGCCCGGTGCCGCGCATCGTCTGCGGGCCGGCCCCCTTCGATCCGGGGGCCTGCGTGGCCGGGACCTGCCGGACGACCCGCCGCTACGACTGAAGGTCTGACCAAATACTTTGGTCAGATCCCTTCGACTGAGAGAAGTTCCCAGCGCTTCACGCTGGGAAAGGACAAGGCGCGACCATGGCGCTTCGTGACGTGACGGGCGACCGCTACGAGCGCGGTGCGGCCGCGCGTTGGACCGACCAGTGACGGTCCGAGCTCTTGATCACTTGCAGGTCGCCCCAGCCGACCTCGGCGAGCAGACGCTGGACCTCCGCGCGCGTGAGAGAGGCGCAGAGCGAGTCGAAGAAGAGCTGCTGCTGGTTCATGGAGTCGCCCGCGGCGACACGCTTCACGATCGCCCAAGCCTCGTCCATGGTCTCCGGGCGCTCGAGATCGCGCACGAGGACGCCGCCGCCGGGGCGGAGCACGCGCTTCATCTCGCGGAAGAGCGCGGCCG
>JBBSAT010000372.1:0-7012 GCA_038252025.1 Polyangiales bacterium
AGCGGGGCGTGCGCGGCGACCGACGCCGACGAGACGCAGCTGTGCACCCGTACGACGGACGGGTTGTCCTGCGGCGCGACCGTGACGACGCCGTGGTCGAGCTGCATGGTCGGCTCCGCCTGCGCGATGAGCGGCACGCAGACGCGCACCACGACCACCGCGACGTGCGCGAGCGGCGCGTGCACGATGGGCGTCACGCCCGAGAGCCAGACGTGCGTGAGCGGCACGGTCACGGGCTCGAGCTGCGGCGCGACGACGTGCGGCGCGTGGAGCGCGTGCGGCCAGACGTCGCCGGGCACCTGCGACCGAACGGGATCACGGTCGCGGGCGTGCATGACGCCGAGCTGCGCCGGCGACGCCACCTGCAGCGCCACCTCACCGAGCACCGAGACGCAGTCCTGTAGCGCAACGGTCTCCGGGTCCCCGTGCATGACGACCAACTGCGGCGCGTGCCGCGAGTCCGGCCGCTATGACTGCCGTCCCGGACACACGGGCTACCGCCGCTGCTCGACGACCACCGGCAGCTGCATGGACTGGGGCCTCGGACCGTTCTGTGGCGGCGGAGCGACGTACACGAACCAGGCGTGCAGCTGCTCGTGAGCGCACCGCGCGCTGACACCCGCGCGCCGAGGGCACCGAGGCACCACACGCGGATCGCGGCGACGCGGGCGAGAGAGAACCGCTCAATGCTCCGGCGCATGCGCAGATCCGTCCTCGGCATTGCCGTCACTGCCCCCGAACTTTCTGTTCGGCCCTGACGGCTGAGCCGTCTCGGCCTACCACGGCTCACGCGGACCGATGCGCACGCGACAGCCCCCGCGGCATCCCGGCGCGGCGTTGGTGTACCATCGACCTTCGGGGGCAACGATGGTCGACGAAGATCGCGAAACGACGCGGGCCGACACGGACGCGAGCCTCGAAGCGGAGCGCGCGGGGCATGGGGGTGAGCGGCGCGCGCGGGCGATGGTTCAACGCGTCGCCGACGATCTGATCGAGCGTGATCGCGGCGCTGCCGATGAGCG
The DNA here is from genome assembly GCA_038252025.1 of Polyangiales bacterium. Classification (GTDB taxonomy): domain Bacteria; phylum Myxococcota_A; class Polyangia; order Polyangiales; family Sandaracinaceae; genus JBBSAT01. Next base: position 1,023 of record JBBSAT010000372.1, read on the forward strand.
GCTCTTCAAGTTCCGCGCGGGGGCCGACAGTCTTCTCGCGCTCGAGCGGCTCGCGTTCCCGCCGCCCGATCTCGGGGTCGCGAACGAGCGCCGCACGGCGGACGCGGCCAAGCAGGCCGAGCGAGCCATGACCGACGGCGCGCTCGAGGGCGAGCGCCAGCGGGCGTCATTGGCTTCGAACCGCGGAAGGCGCGATGCGAGCGCGGCGCACCTGCTGGACGGCACGCGACAGCAGGCGACGGACGCTCACCTGTCGGCCGAACGAGACCAGTCGGACCACGCGGGCGGCTTCCACCAGGAGACCGCGGCAGCCCTCGCGAGCGCACACGGGCAGCAGGCGCGGCGGCGCGACGTGCTCGCAATGGTGGCGCACGACCTGCGTACACCCCTCACGGTGATCGCGCTGAGCGCGCAGTACATCCAAAGCGAGGAGCGCTTGGAGGTGATCCACGCGGCGACCGATGACATCGTGCGCAGCGCCGCCCGGATGGAGCGCCTCCTGGCCGACCTGCTGGACATCGCTCGCATCGAGTCGGGCACGCTCCGAGTCGTGGCGGCTCCGCACGACGTAGGCGAGCTCTTGCGGGAGGTGTACGGCTCGTACGGTCCGCTCTTCGCTGCGCGGCGGATGACGTTCACCGTGGGCGTGCCGCCCGAGGGGATCATGGCGCCCTTCGACCACGACCGGATCGTGCAGGTGTTGTCGAACCTGTTGGGGAACGCGATGAAGTTCGTCCCGGCCGAGGGGACGGTCGCGCTGTCGGTGCATCGGCATGGGTCCGAGCTGGAGTTCGAGCTGTACGACGACGGGCCCGGCATCTCTCCCGACGCGCTGCCGCACGTGTTCGACCGCTTCTGGCAGCTCGACAGCGACACGCGCCGTGGGCTGGGCCTGGGGCTGCACATCTGCCAGCAAATCGTGGAGGGCCACGGCGGAAGGATCTGGGTGGAGAGCGAACTGGGGCTGGGGACGACGTTCCATTTCACGCTGCCGGTGGCGCGGGCCGGCGGGCTCGTCGGTGCGGCGACGACGGCGCCATAGGGGACGCGACCGGCGCGACACCGCCCGGCATCAACCGGATCAGCTCGAGCTTCAATGGGGCCCGCGATGATCATCGCGGGAGAGCGGTACACGAGCAGCGCGGGGAGGGCGCCCGTGGTGAGCTTCAATGGGGCCCGCGATGATCATCGCGGGAGAGCTCGATGGTGCCCTCGCCCGGCAGGCTCGGGTCGTGATGGCTTCAATGCGCCCGCGATGATCATCGCGGGAGAGCCGAAGCCCTCACCGCACTTGAGCATCGGGTGCTGTTCGCTTCAATGGGGCCCGCGATGATCATTGCGAGAGAGCGGCCTCCCAAGCGAGCCGTGAGGAGCAGCGCGACGCACTTCGATGGGGCCCGCGATGATCCGGGCCGGCTGGTGCTGGTCGATCGCATCGCGTGGCGGGACGGCTGGCCGCACATGGACGCGTCGCCGTCGCCGCGGTCTCAGCCGCTGCCGTGAGCGCCTGAGCGCCCCGGCGTTCAGCGGCCATCGCGCTTGCCGTCGAGCATGTCGATGTCGACCATCCGCTGCTCGAACTCGTCGACGGTGACGATGTTCTTGTCGACGAGGAGCTGGAGCAGCGCCCGGCAGTAGAGGGCAGTCGCGCAGAGCTGCTTCTGGAGCTCCGCCACCTGGGCCAGCTCGCGGAACGACTCGGCCTCGGACGCCGCGTGCGCTGCGCGCTGCGTGGCCGCGATGCGGTCGAGTGCCTCGCCCTGCTCTTCGGCGATCCGTCGGACGGCCGCGCGGGTGCTGTTCGCGGAGTCCCGCGCATGCCGTGCGTCCGTCTTCGCGTTCGGAAAGAGGAGGACGTCCAGGAAACTATCGAGGGGGTTGGACATCGCAGGAAGGTATCGACGGGCGAGAAGGAAGTCGACTCGGTGGGGAGGGCGAGGGCGACAGCGACTTCAACCGCGCGAACGACATCGGCGACACCGTCGTCGCTTCGGCGGCCGGGACCGTGACGCGCGTCGAGAACCTCGGGGCGACGAGCTACGGCCGCTGGATCGAGATCGATCACGGCGACGGCTACGGCGCGCGCTACGCGCACCTGAACAGCCAGGCCGTCCACGTCGGACAGCACGTCGCGCGCGGCGAGCGCATCGGCGCCGTCGGAGACACGGGCGGCTCGACGGGCCCGCACCTCCACTTCGAGCTGCGCCGGAACGGCGTCGTCATCCGGCCCGTGTTCGACGGCACGACGGCGTTCTTCTGGGGCAGGCGAAACTACACCAGCCAGAACACCTGCGGCGGTGGCGGGAGCATGACGACGTCATCCGTGGTCGGCCGCGTGAACGGCCTCGTGCTCTCGACCAGCTACCCCAGGCAACAGGGCCTCCATGCGGACAAAGCTCCCGCACCGCCAGTGACCTCGTTCAGCAGGATGTCGAGCGCGTCAGATACGGCTATCATCGCAGCCAACTCTCGGAGGGGCTCATGTCGCGCTGGTCGATCGTTTGTGTTGTCTTGTTCGCGGGGCTCGGCCTGCTGGGCGGCGGCTGTGGAGCTTCGCCGGGGCCGAACGACTACTCGGCGTACATCACCGCAGGTGGGCCGCAGTGCGGCAACAACCGCTGCGAAGCGGGTGACCTCTGCGTCGACCCGTCGTACCAGTCGAACGCCGGCCTCTGCCGCCGCACGCCGCGCTGACGCGGCAATCGACGCTCCGCGCTTGCTCCACCCGAGCCAGACCAGGAGCAGCACGACAGGCTCTACGATAGAGGACGCGCGGGAAGCGCGCTGATGATGCCGGCGGCCAGCGCCGCGCCGAAGCTCCCGAACCAGAGGTAGAAGCCCGGGCCGAGCGCCGTCACGACGCCGTGAGTGCCGGGCGTCAAGAGGTCGGCGCCTGGGAGCGTCAGCACACTCGTGCTCGCGATCAGCACGCCGACGACGGGCAGCAGCACGCGGGTCGCGCGCGCCCCGACGGAGTCCTTCGTGCCTGGGTCTCGCTGGGTCGAGCCACCCACGATGATCCACGTCAGGAACAGGAACGGATTGCCGAACCACCCGGCGTGACCGGCCATCGGACCGAGCCATCCGAGCATCAGCATCTCGAGGCCGAGCCCACCCACAGGCCCGCGCACCGCCGCCAGCGGGAGTGAGAACACCAGCAGAGTGAGTGAGCCCCAGACAGCGCGCCGAGCAAGCGACTCGCGCTGCTCACGCGTCAGGTCACGGACTCTCACTGAGCCATCGTCTGTTCGTGCGGATGATCGAGCATCTCGGACCCGGTGCGTGGCGGCAGCGTCACTTCGCGCCTCTCGAAGCGCGCGGCCGCGAGTCTGATACAGACACGTCCATGGCGAAAGGGCTCCTGACGCACGACGACGTGCTGGGCGCGATGGCGTGGAACGCGTCGCTCGAGGGGTAGGAGATCGCGCTGCGCATCGAAGGAGCGCCCGTGACGTTCCAGGTCTCGTCGGACGGCTCGGGCGAGGAGGCGACCCTCCGGACGGCGCGGCTCAGCGCCGAGACCTTCGCGTCTCGACTGACCCTCGAGACGTTCGCGCTCTACGGCCCCGAGCCCGAGCTGGAGATCTGGTTCAACGACGGGAACCTCTTCTTCGGCCACTCGGTGAGCGTCCTCCGCACCGAGCACGGCGCCTATGTCGACGCGGGGATCCGGGGCTAGCGCGCGCTCTGAACTAGCGGATGTCGTCTGCCGTTCCGAACGTGCGATCCGTGCCGGCCGAGACGACGATGATGTCATCGCCCTCGCAGTCGATCTGGAATGGCTCATCCCACACGTCGGTCGTGCGGCAGCTACACGGCGAGCTCGGGCGGCGGCAGCGGGCCCGCGGTGGCGCAGCAGCCGAAGAGGCCCAGCGCCTCGCAGCTGTTGGGCGGCGGTGGTGTGTCACCACCGAACACGCAGTCGCACGTCTCGCAAGACAGGACGAACGCGTCGGCGCCCGCATCCGCGAGCGGAGAGGCGTCGCCTCCCCCGGCATCGGAGGTGGGGAGCGGGTCGTGCGACACCGCGCAGCCGCTGGCCAGGCCGAGGCCGGAGACCAGCGCGAGCGCCTGGGCGAAGCGGAGGAAGTGCGGAGGATCGTTCGCGCGTGCCATCGTGAGCCTCGATCAGGGTTGAGCCCGACACGGAGCACGCGGCGTGCCGAGGCGTTCCGCCGAGCCTCGCAGCTGTCGAATCGGGTACGCTCCGCCTAGCGTGACGCAGCACGAACGAGGCTCCGTCGACCGCCTCGCGGCCCTACCGCCCGCGCTCACGGCGTGGCTGCTCTTCGACGCACCGCGGGAGCCGCATCCGTCCCTGCTGCTGCACGGCTTCGCGCGACAGCTCGACCTGGCCGGGCTCTCGCTCGTACGCGCCAACGTGCAGGTGCGGCCGCTCAGTCCCGAGGTCGCCGCCACGAACTACACGTGGCGCCCCGTCCATCACGCGAGCGAGATCTCGCCGCTCGTACGCGTCGTGGGGAACGAGACGCACACCTTCGAAGGTGGTGTGGTCACGGCGATGTCGATGGCGCATGGCTCGTTCTCGAGCGACGCCTTCAAGGCGAGCCCGTTCCACGCGGTGATCGTCCGCGGCGAGCCCCACGTGCGGCGCCGCATCGCGCCGGACCAGACGGCGTTCGACTTCCCGATCCTCCAAGACCTCCAGGCGCAGGGAGCGACGGATTACCTGACCCTGTCCTTCCGCTCGCCGGGCACCGAGATCGCTGGCGCGTCGTTCGCGACGAGCCGCCCGGGTGGCTTCACCGATGGCGAGCTCGAGCTCCTGCGCATCGCCCTCGACGCGTTCGTGCACGTGCTCTCACCGCTGGTGTGGGCGCACGCCGCGCGGACGCTCCTCGGCGTCTACCTCGGGCAAGAGACGGCCGCGCGCGTGCTGGCCGGGCGGGTTCAGCGAGGCGACGTCGAGGAGATCGACGCCGCGATCTGGTTCTCCGATCTGCGCGGCTTCACGCCGATGACGGCGAGCGTCGATGCGCAGACCCTCGTCTCGTGGCTGAACGACTACTTCGGCGCCGTCGCTGCGGAGATCGTGCGACAGGGCGGCGAGGTCCTGAAGTTCGTGGGCGACGCGATCCTCGCGGTCTGGCCGGTGACGGCCGAGCGAACGCGAGACCTCTCTTGCCGCGACGCGCTCGCCGCCGCGCTCGAGGCCAACCTGGCGCTCGAGCGCCTGAACGCGTCGCGCCACGAGCGGGGGCTCGCGCCGATGGATCACGGGATCGGCCTGCACGTGGGCGCGGTGCAGTACGGGAACATCGGCGCCGTCGGCCGGCTCGACTTCACGGTGATCGGCACGGCCGTGAACACGGCATCGCGCCTCGAGGGTGCCTGTAGCAAGCTCGGCCGCCGCGTCGCCGCGTCCAAGGAGTTCGCCGCCTGTGCGGGCGGAGGCCTCGTGCACGTCGCCGACGTCGAGCTCAAGGGCCTCGCCGAGCTGCACGCGATCTACGCACCGAGCTGAGCGGCAGCGGATCGGGGCAATCTCCGCCGGAACGTCGGTGCGATGCGACGCTCGCTTGGCGTGGTGGCTGCCGTGCTGGAGCGCGTTCCGAGGCCCGTGCGTCGTCGCCTGCCCCGAGAAGGCGATCCGACTCGCGCCTCGCACGTAGACCTTCAGCGCGCGCTCTGGCCGCGCGAGCTCGACGGATGCGAGGATGCACGCATGAGCACCGCGCCCTTCGTCCGCCGCCGACTGGCCACGCTGCGTGCCGCGCTCGACGCGAACGGTGCGGTGGTGAGCTCGACGCTGCGTGACTCCATCGAGCACGCGCAGGCAGACTCGGGCATGCCACCCGGCGCGCGCGCGGTGGTCGTGATCCGTCCGCCCAAGGCGGATGCGATCCTGATCATGCGGCGCGCCTCGGCTCCATCCGGTGCGTGGCGGCGTACGTCGGCCAGGCGGCGTCCCACCGATCCGACAGCACGAGACCGCGTATGGTCATGATGCCGTTCAGCCCCGGCGTGCG
>JBBSAT010000373.1:0-7010 GCA_038252025.1 Polyangiales bacterium
ACCCCTGGCGCGCACGCGCGCTTCGTGTCCACGTCGCTCGCCGACCTCGAGACCGACCTGCCGAACCTGCGTCTCATGCAGCGAGCGCTCGTGGATCGCATCGCGTCCGTGGGCATCTTGTCCCGAGGTCGGTGAGTGGTGCGCGCCGACATCGTTCGACACAAGCTCGCGGAGCTCGCGGACCGTGCGGAGCGCGTGCGTGCCCATCAGCGACCGACGGCCGACGCCCTCGCGGCGGATCGCGACGCGCTCGACGTCGTCGCGTTCAACCTCATGCTCGCCGTCCAGGCGAGCGTCGACATCGCGGCTCACGTCATCGCCGATGAAGGCTGGGCGCCCGTGGGATCGCTCGCGGAGTCTTTCGACCGTCTCGTCGACCACGGCGTGATCGAGCGTGCGACAGCCGACGCGATGCGCCGCGCCGTCCGGTTCCGCAACGTGGTCGCGCACGGCTACGCCGGGCTCGACGTTGCGGCGGCGCAGGCCGCCTCGACGGCTGGCCTCCTCGACCTCGATCGCTTCGCCCGCGAGGTCGCACGATGGTTGCAGGCTCACGCTCCGAACGACTGAGACGCGCCGGACGGTCAGTGCGAGGCGCCGACGCCCCGGAGCGACGACCAGACGGCGATGGCGCGGTGCACGGCGCGCGGCGGCGGATCGAACGAGAGCTCGGCGATCCCATCGGCGGAGGGCTCGGGGAGGAAGTAGAGGAACGTCTCGCGCGGCGCGGGGTCGCCGTCGCCTCCGAAGCGATCGGCGGTGAGCGTGTCGATGGGGACCGTGCCGCCCTGGCTGAAGAGCACGCTGCTCCATGCGTCGAGGAACGCGTCGGCCTCGGACGGCGTCAGGCCGAGCTCGAGCATCGCGGCGGAGATGGCCGACCGTGCGGGCCCGACGCTGGACGGACGGCTCGTCTCGTCGTCAGCCTGCACGGGGTGATCGGCCGGGCCGCGCGAGTCCTCGTCGACCGCGGCGGCCTCGGCTGCGTCGAAGTCGTTCCCGACGACGACGGATGCGTGCGGCCCGGGCGGCGCGACCGCGAGCGCGCGCGCGCGCATTCCGTCGGTCCAGAGGCGAACGAGCAGGCCTGGGATCGGCGCGCTGCCCTCGTTGGTGACGCGCACTTGCTCGTAGACGTGTGTGCGCTCGAAGACGAGCGGCGGTGTGAAGCGCGTCGCGGCGGCGCGATAGAAGAGAAAGCGCTCGGTCGCGGCGCCGACGCTCACACACGCCGCGTCGGTCGTGCGAACGACGCCCAACATCGCCGACTCGCACTGGTCTCGCGGACCGAGCTGCGCGCAGGGCGCGTCGCTGGCGGTCGGAAGCGGCGAGGGCGTGCAAGTCCCTGTGGGATCGAGCGCGACGTCTTCCCACCGCGCCGTCTCCCCGAACGCGACGAGAGGCCAGACCTCGGCGATGCGGCCACCCGCGGGCATCTGCACGGTGACCGACGCGAGCGTCAGCGGCGCGCTCGCGTGAAAATAGAGGACCGGCTTGTCGACGGACAGGACCTGCGTGGTCACGGGCGGCGCGATGGCGCCGACGCGCAGCACGTCGCCGGCCTCGGCGCGCACGAGCCCCCACTCGTGGACCTCGTAGTCGGCGGAAGCAGAAGAGGTCGTCGTGCTGGTGGTGGAGGTCGAGGTCGAGGTCGAGGTCGAGGTCGTCGTCCCGCCGCTCGTGCTCGTCGGCCCGCCGCACGAACATCCGATCAGAACCGCGAGAGGCATCACCCCGATCGTGCTGCGCATGGGCGCATCGTACGCCACGAGGCAGGAGGCGTTCCCCCGTCGCTACGGAGCAGTGGGCGCAGGCAGGTCGAGGGCTTCGCCGAGGCTCGAGCGGGTCTCGCTCTCGGTCTCTTCCTCGGGGGTCGGGTCGTCGCTGAGCCGCTCGGGCGGATCCATGTGGATGTGCGCGCTGCGGTCGTAGAAGACCTCGGTCGGGATGCGAGCGCGGAGCTGCTCGACGAAGGTCTCGAGCGCGGCCTGACGGTGTAGGCGCCAGAGGCGCATCCGGATGGTGCCCTCGGCGGCCTGCAGCTCGCGATGCTCGGCGGGTCGCACGCCGGTGAGCTTCACGATCGCGAAGCGCTCGCCCTCCTGGACGACGTCGCTCAGGTCGCCGACGGTCGTCAGCGCGAACGCGGCCGTCACCGCGGCCGTCGGAACATCGGGGTCGGCAGCGTTCGGCGTCTGTCCTTCGGAGTCGAAGTACCGGAGGTCACCGCCGCGCATGCGCGTCTCGGCGTCCACGCTGTGATCGGTGACGAGCTGACGAAAGCCGCGAGCGTCGGCCGCACGAGCCTGGGCGAGAAGCGCCTCGGCCTCGGGGCGCGTCGTGAGGACGAGCTGGCTCGCGCGGCGGAGCTCGGGCTGGCTGAACTCGCTCTGGTGCGCGTCGTAGAACTCGCGCACCTCCTCGATCGGGATCGAGGACTCGGTGATCCGCTCGTCGAAGTTCGTCCGGATGAGCTGCTGGACCGAAGCCTGCTGCACGGCCTCGACGACGTCGGGCTGATCGCCGTAGTGACGATGATCGGCCTCGCGCGCGAGCAGCTCGAAGCGCACGCGCTCCTCGACGAACGCGCGGAGCGCCGCCGGATCGCGATAGCGGACGCGCATGAACGGCGACTGGTGGTTGATCTCGTCCTCGATCTCGCCGAGCGTGATCTGGGTCGTGCCGATGCGCGCGACGATCTGTGCGCGACGCGCGGCGTCGGCGGCGGAAGGTGCGGGCGCGTCCGTGGGCGCCGGCGCCGCGACCGGCGACGTGGGATCGGCCCCCTGCGCGAGCGCGACGGCCGGGGTCAGGCCCGCGAGGAGCGAGAGGAGCGCGAAGGGTGCGATGCGCCGCATGGAGAGCCGGTTCTCTCACGCGCGGGGTGTGAGGGCAACGCGGAGGGGCGAGCCTCACTCCGCCCTCTCCAACCCCGCCCTCAGCGGAAGCAGACCACCTGCGAGTCGATGTCGTTCCACTCGACCGGGCCCCAGCCTCCGCGGTAGCCGCGATCGCGGCAGACCGTGTCGGAGGCGGCGTTGCAGCTGAACGCGTCGGGGTAGACGGTCGGGTCGCAGCCGGCGGCCAGGATGAGGTCGAGCGTCGAGACGTTCACCGACGCCGCCATGTCCGCGGGCAAGCACGAGGCGAAGAGCTCGGTCGCGTTGTGCTCGATCGGGCCGACGCCGGCCTCGAAGCCGTGGTTGCGGCACCAGCGGTTCGTCAGCGCCGGGACGAGCCGGCTCGCGGCCATCGACTCGTTCAGCTCTGGGTGGTCGTAGCCGGGGCCCGCGAAGTCGGTCCACGGGATCGAGCGCTCCACCGCGTGGCTTCCGAAACAGACGATGCGGACGCCGGAAGGCGTGCCCTGCACGAAGCCCGCGCCGCCGACCGAGCAGGAGCCAGGACGCGCCGCGCACCACCGCTTGCTCGCTGTCAGGCACACGTCGAGGGGCCCGCCAGGGCCGGTGCACGCGGGCTGGAAGGTCAGCGGGTTCCCCGCGCCCGTGATCACGACCGGATCGAACACGCGGATCTGCAGGCCGTCGTCGACCATGCCGTTGCAGTCGTCGTCGATGCCGTTGCAGGTCTCGGCGGGCACCGCGGGCGCCGTGCAGCCGCGGAACGCGCCGGTCGTGCACGTCTCCGTGCCCATCGTGCCGCAGGCGTTCATGCACGACCGTGTCAGGCTCTCGTCGACGCGCGAGTCGCAGTCGTCGTCGGCGCCGTTGCACGCCTCGGGGCGGGGTGAGGCGGCGGTGCAGCCGATGTACGTCCCCGCGCTGCACGTCTCGGTGCCCATCCCGCACGCGGTCGAACAGGGGCGCGTGAGCATCTCGTCGATGCGGGAGTCGCAGTCCTCGTCGGCGTTGTTGCAGAGCTCCGGCATGGGCGAGACCGCCGAGCAGCCCATCCACCTTCCGGTCATGCAGCGCTCGAGGCCGCCGCCGCAGCTCGAGGAGCACGTGCGCGCGGCGATGTCCTCGTCGATCGTGCCGTCGCAGTCGTCGTCGGCGTTGTTGCAGTCCTCGGCCGGCGGCGTGCACGGGCCGAAGAACCCGGCGACGCACGACGAGGTCCCCATCGTGCCGCACGCCGCGACGCAGAAGCGCGTGTCTCCCGCGCCGCAGGGATCGCCGTTCGCGTCGACCGCCGGGCCGGTGTCGGTCGGGGGGCCGCTGTCGGTCGGCGGGCCGCTGTCGACCGCCGGGCCGGTGTCACCCTCGGCGCGAAACGCGTCCATCGCTCCGCCATCGCCGGTGGTTCGAGCGTCGATCCCGCCCGAAGCGCACGAGGCGAGCGTGACGGACACGGCGGCGAGCATGGCGGCGCGGAGCACGGGGCGATCCTGACAGCGTGAGGTGCCGAGGAGCAAGGGCCGGGGCTCAGGAGGGCGGCGAGAGGTCGGTCCTGCCGGAGCGATAGCCGAGGCAGCGCACCTCGTCTCCGTCTGCGATGGCGCAGACGAGCATGCTCCCGGCCGCGAGCATCCGGGCGCCTTGGAGCATCGGGAGGACCCTTGCTTCGCCTCCGAGCGGCCAGATGCCGCCGCTCGCATCGACCAGCTCGCCATAGCCCGCGCAGCGCGTCTCGCCGCCCGCCGCGGCGCAGACGAACGACTGCCCGGCCGCGATGTGAGCGCCTCCGCGCATGCGCGGGACGGGCGCGGGCATGGCGGGATCCGTGACGGCGAGCCCGAGGACGGGCCCGGCGCCGATGCCCCAGCAAGAGACGCCCGTCCCGAGCGCGGCGCAGAGGAAGGAGCCGCCGTTCGCGAGCTCGGTCGCGGGGCCGAGCGCCGAGAGCACCGTGGGCGCTCGCATGGGCGGCGTGTCGAGGCCCACGACGTCTGGCAGGCCCCAACACCAGGTCGCGCCGGCGCGGTCGATCACGCACGTCCTCGAGGTGTCGCTCGCGAGCTCGGGAACGTCGCGGCCTGGGATCGTCACGACCATGGGCTCGGCGTGCGTGAGCCCGGTGCTCGTCTCGGGATCCGGCGAGGGAAACGATCCCCAGCATCGCTCCGCGCCCGCAGCGTCGAGGCGCGCACAGGTCATCGCTCCCGAGGCCACGATCGCGAGCGCCGGTTCGAGGACGACGCGCGTCGGATGAGTGTGCCGCTCGGGCGCGCCGTCGCCGATCTCGCCGAGCTCTCCGTCGCCCCAGCAGTAGACGGCGCCTTCCGCCGTGCGCGCGCAGACGTGAGCCATGCCTGCCGTGAGCTCGACCACCGGCGGGAGGCCTTGCACGGGCGCCGGCTCGCGGCGGCTGACCATCGTTGCGTCGCCGAGCTCGCCGTAGTCGTTCCGGCCCCAGCACTCGATTACGTTGCTTTCGCGCAGCGCGCACGCGTGGGCGGCGCCGATCGCGAGCGAGGTCGTGTGGTATGTAGCCGGCGCGAGCGCCATGGAGAGCCCTCGACGGCGGAAGGATCCGTGCGAGACGGCCGGGGCGGAGGCTCGGTGGCCGGCGTCTCGGAGGGCGGGCTACCGCTTCCGCAGGCGAGCACGAAGAGGCAGGAGAGCAGCGCGAGCGAGGATCGGCAGGACACCGGCACGAGCATACGCGGGGCGGCGGCCTGATCCCCTTTCTCAGGTCCGCCCCTACTCGACGGGGCAGTCGTGAAGTACGGTCTCCGTCTCACGGAGGTCCCATGCAGCGCAGGTCGATCGCAGCGTTCGTTCTCGGTCTCGCCGCAGGTTGCTCGCCGGCCGCAACGTCGCCCCCGGGCGACGACGCAGGGCAAGAAGCGATCGACGCCAGCACGGGCACGCCGGACGTCGGCGTCACCGCGCCGGACACGGGCGTCGATCCCACCGGCGAGGTCACCTACTACGAGGACGCGCGCCCGATCTTCGCGCGGCACTGCGTCGGCTGCCACGTCGACGGTGGCATCGCGCCCTTCCCGCTCGACACGTACGAGGCAGCGATGCCCATGTCGAACCGCGTCGCCACGGCGACGACCGATCGCATCATGCCGCCGTTCCTCGCCGACAACTCGGGCTCTTGCCAGAGCGTCATCACCGATCACTGGCTGAGCGACGCCGAGATCGCCGTGCTCGCGAACTGGGACGCGCAGGGGGCGCTCGAGGGCGACCCCACGACGCCCGCGCCCGACGTGGTCACGATCACGCACCTCACCGGAAGCGACGTGCACAGCATCGACACGGGCGCCGACTACGAGCCCAACCGCGATCTGTCGGACGACTACCGATGCTTCGTCGTGGACGCGCCGGTGGGCGGATACGTCACCGGCTACGAGGTGCACGCGGGCAACTCGCGAATCGTGCACCACGTCATCGTCTACGCCCCGACGGACAACGCCTCGGTCACCCAGGCCCATGGCTTCGACGATGCGGAGGCCGGCCCCGGCTACACCTGCTTCGGGAGCTCGCGCACCAACGCGATGCCCATCGCGCTCTGGGCGCCGGGCGGGGGCGCGACGACCTTCCCGCGCGGCACGGGGCTGCAGATCGACGGCACCAGGCCGCTGATCATCCAGGTCCACTACAACACGCTCGCGGCCGTCGCCGGGGACACGGACCGCACGACGGTCGATCTGCGCATCGCGCCGAGCGCCGTGCCGGCGTACTTCATCCCGATCGCGGACTACTCGTTCAACGCCGCGCCGCACCTCGAGTCGGTCTCGTCCTCGAGCACGCAAGATCTCGGCTTCATCGCGAGCACGGGCCTCTCACAGGTCACGATCTACGGGAGCTTCCCGCACATGCACACGCTGGGGACCAACCTCGGCGTGGAGGTCGTCCGCGGCGACGGTACCGAGGAGTGCCTGATCAACCTGCCGCGCTGGGACTTCAACTGGCAGCTGCCGTACTGGTACCAGACGCCGGTGCACGTGCGCTCGACGGACAGCATCCGGATCACGTGCACCTGGGACACGTCGAGCCGAGACACGAGCGTCTCCTGGGGCGACAGCACCCAGGACGAGATGTGCCTCAACTTCGTCTACGTGAGCATCTGACTCTACCCGAGCGCTGGATCGGCTAGCC
>JBBSAT010000374.1:0-6972 GCA_038252025.1 Polyangiales bacterium
AGGCGGCGTGGAAAGCGCGCTGGACCTCGAGCGGCTCGATCTCGGCGGCCAGCGCCGTCGCGCGCTGGCGCTCCTCTTCGACCAGGCCGACGAGCTCGGTGTCCTTGCCGCTCACGCGCAGGACGACCAAGTCACGGAGCAGCTCGACGAGCCCGCGCGCGAAGTGGAGCAGGTCGAGCCCGCGCGCCGCGAGCTGGTCGATCGCGCTCAGCACGCTCGCGCCGTCGCCTGTGAGGAGCGACGCCGCCGTCTGGTGGAGGAGCTCGCGGTCGGCGATGCCGAGCACGGTCGCGACGTCCTTGCCGACGAGCTTGCTGCCCGAGAACGCGACGATCTGATCGAGCAGGGTGAGCGCGTCGCGCATCGAGCCCGCCGCCTCGCGGGAGACGATCGCGACGGCGTCCTCGTCCGCCTCGAAGCCCTCGGCCGCGAGGATCTTGCGCACCCGCTCGGCCACGACGGCCTGCGGGATGAGGCGAAAGTCGTAGCGCTGACACCGAGAGCGGATCGTGATCGGCACCTTGTGCGACTCGGTCGTCGCGAAGATGAACTTCACGTGCGGCGGCGGTTCTTCGAGGGTCTTCAGGAACGCGTTGAACGCGCCGACGGAGAGCATGTGCACCTCGTCGACGATCACGATCTTGAAGCGGTCGCGAGCGGGGCGGAACGGGATCGTCTCCTGCAACCGGCGGACGTCGTCGACGCTGTTGTTCGAGGCGCCGTCGATCTCCTGCACGTCGAGGTCGGACCCGAGCGTGATCTCCTTGCACGCGTCGCAGACGCCACACGGCGAGGGCGTCGGGCCCTCCTTGCAGTTGAGCGCCTTGGCCAGCAGGCGGGCCGTCGACGTCTTGCCGACGCCGCGGACGCCCGTGAACAGGAACGCGTGCGCGACGCGGCCCGAGGCGATGGCGTTTCCGAGCGTGCGGGTGACGTGCTCCTGACCGGCGAGGTCGTCGAACGTCTGCGGTCGGTATTTCCGCGCGAGTACCGTGTACGACATGAGGGCGGCGACTGTAGCACCGGCTCTCGCGGGAGCGCGCGTGCTACGAAGCGCCCCGAGATGGCGAGAGTCGAGCTGGGTTTCGATCGCATCGAGGGCGCACGCGCGGAGCGGACGCTCGTGCTCCTGCACGGGATCCTCGGCAGCGGCCCGAACCTGCGGACGGTCGGCAAGCGCTTCGTCGAGGCATGCCCCGAGTGGACGGCGTGGCTCGTCGATCTCCGCGGCCACGGGCGCTCGCCGAAGGGCAGCCCGGATGCCTCGATCGAGGCGGCGGCCGAGGACGTGCTCGCGCTCGGTCCAGCCGCGCACCCGGTCACGGCCGCGGTCGGGCACAGCTTCGGCGGGAAGGTCGCGCTCGAGATGCTGAGGCTGCGCGGTGCGCTCGGGCATGTCGTGCTGATCGACAGCAACCCGGGCGCGCGCGAGCCGCTGCGGAGTGGCGATGGCGCGCTCGCCGTGCTGGACACGATCGAGTCTCTGCCGGCGGTCTTCGCGACCAAGCGCGAGCTCACGGAGGCGGTCGAGCGTCATCACGGCCGCGCGCTCGCGCAGTGGCTCGCGATGAGCACCACGGCCGAGGGCGACGGGGTTCGGTTCGCGTTCGACCTCGTCGAGATCCGGGCGCTCCTCGACAGCTACTTCCAGACGGATCTCTGGAGCGTCGTCGAGTCGCCGCCGGAGGGCGCTTCGGTGCACATCGTCATCGGCGAACGATCGAGCTCGTTCTCTCCGGACGATCGAGCACGCGCGCACGCCATCGCGGCCCGAGAGCCGCGGGTCACGGTCGACGTGCTGCCGACGGATCACTGGGTGCATGTCGAGGACCCCGAGGGGCTTCAGCGTGTCCTCGCCCTTCGGCTCGGAGGTGGGTCGTGAAGGTGGTGGTGATCGGTGGTGGGCCCGCGGGCGTCCTGGCCGCGTGCGAGGCAGCGCGAACCGGCGCCGGCGTCACGCTCGTCACGGACGCGCCTGTCGGCGGTCGGGCGGTGCACGCGAGCATGGTGCCCTCGAAGGTCCTGCTGCATGCGGCCGAGCAGCGACGCGTCCTCGGGACGAAGGGGCTCGCGAGCCCGGAAGAGATCGCGGTGATCCGCGACGAGATCGCAAGGGTCGCGAGCGAGCGCGCGACGCGTATGCGGTCGTCCCTCGAGGGCGCGGGCGTGCGCGTCACGAGCGGCGCCGCGCGCTTCTCGAGCATCGACGGGATGGCCGTCGAGGCGGAAGGAAAGCCGACGCGCACGCTGACGTTCGATCGCGCGATCATCACGTCGGGGTCCGTTCCGCGATTCCCCAAGGGCTTTCTCGGTGATCGTGAGATGCCCGATGGCGTTCACGTGCTCGCCCCACGCTTCGCGCGGGCGCTCTCGTCGGTCCCGAAGACGATGCTCGTGATCGGCGGCGGCGTCACGGGCACCGAGTTCGTGCACGCGTTCACTTCCCTCGGAGTCGAGGTCACGTGGATCCTGGACGAGCTCGGCATCCTGCCCCGCTTCGACCGTGATCTCAGCGACTCGCTGGGCGACGTGATCATGGAACGCGGCGTGAAGATCGTGCACGGCAAGCGCGTGCTCTCCGTGACCCACGACGCGCAGCAGGGCGTGCTGGCCAAGCTCGACGGCGGGCGCACCTATTCGGCCGAGCGCGCCTTCATCGCAGTCGGACGCAAGGCCGACACCGCGCGGCTCGGGCTCGAGGAGATCGGCGTCGAGACGCACACGGACGGGTCGGTCGTGGTCGACGGCCACGGGCAGTCTTCCCTCGCGAACGTCTACGCCGCCGGTGACGCGATCGGCGGGATCGCCACCTACAACCGCGCCGAGGCCTCTGCGTGGACGGCGGCGCGGCACGCGACGGGCCAGCCCGTGGAAGCGCTGCGTGGTGAGACGCTCGTCGAGGCGGTCTACGTGAGCCCGGAGGTCGCGCGCGTCGGCCTCACTCCGCGCGAGGTGGCCTCGCGAGGTCGTCCGTTCGACCTCCGCACGCTCGACTTCGGCGCGAGCTTGCGAGGGGCGTTCGACGGCATCGGCACCGACCCGCACGCCCGCGGCGTGATCCGGATCGCGTGTGAGCCAGACGGTGGCCTCTTGCTCGGCGCGACGGCCATCGGGCCGCGGGCGGCGGAAGTGCTGGCGCCGATCGCAGTCGCCCTTCAGCTCGGGGCGACGGCGAACGCGCTGGCCCACCTCTTCCTTGCGAGCCCCACGGCGAGCGAGGTCGCCACGGCCGCGCTGAGATGAGGCGCTGCGGCCGCGTCAGGGCGCGGGCGGCGGCTCCGACGGGTGGAGGTAGGCCATCACGCGCTCGCCGGGCACGAGGCCAGCCCCGTCGTCGAGGAGCATGACGACCTCGAGGATCTTCGTGTCGATTCGTTCGGTGGGCTCGTCCGTACGGATGTTCTTGCGGCCCATCCGGTGCCCGATCTCGACGACGTGACCGTGGAACTGACGCGGACCGAACGCGTCCGCCGTGACCATTCCGTCGGCGCCCATCACCACCCGCGCGATGTCGCGCTCGTCGACGTCGATTCGCGCTCGGAGCGTCCGCGTGTCGCCCATCACGATCAGCGGCTCGGCGCCCGCCGGCTGCACGTACTCGCCCACGCGAAAGTGAATCTCGAGGATCTCGCCGTCGATCGGCGCGACGATCCGACGACGCTCGAGCTCGGCGCGAGCCTGGTCGCGTTGGGCCTCCGTCGAGCGGAGCTGCGCCATCGCGACGAGCACGTCCTCGCGTCGCCCGCTGTGACCCGCGCGCTGCCTTGCGGCGGCTGAGTCGGCCGCGAAGCGATCGGCCACCGCCTGCTGGCGCGCTCGCTCGACCTCGTCGCGCGTCGCTCCGCCTCCGGTCGCCGCCGCTTCGAGGCGCTCGAGGACGCCCGACGAGAGGGCAGCGCGGGCCCGCGCGGTCTCGGCATCGCCCGTGAGGGCTTCGACTTCCTCCGGACGAAGGCCGCGCCGCGAGCGCGAGAGCTCCGCCTCCCGTATCTCGACGTTGGCCTCCGCCGCGGCGAGGGCGGCTTCTTCGGGCGCGCTCTCGAGCTGGACGAGCACGGTTCCGGCCGTCACGAACTGGCCCTCGGCGACGCTGATGGTCGCGATTCGACCGGCGACCGCGGGCGAGAGGCGCGTCTCCGGCTCACGCGGCTCGACGAGGCCGAGCCCGCCGACCCACGATCCTTCGGGACGATCGATCGCGAAGTCGGGCTGCTGGCCGGGAGGGATCTCGACGCGCTGCGCGATGGCTCGATCCGACTCGCGCGGCGTGTTCGCCGGCCCCGCCATCGCGCTCCGTGCGATCACCGTGAGGAGCGCTCCGCAAACGACGAAGAGCACCACGACCCGCCAGTTCTTTCGAATGTTCTTCATGTTCGTTCTCTCTCGGGCTCAGTGGGCAGGGGCCGGCACGATGTGCCCGTCCTCGATGTGCACGATGCGATCGGCGAGGTGGAAGATGCGGTTGTCGTGAGTGACGACGACGACGGTGTGCCCGCCCTCGCGTGCCATCTCTTTCAGGAGCTCGGTCACGGTCATGCCCGTCTCCGCGTCCAGCGCGGCCGTGGGCTCGTCCGCGAGGATGATCGGCGGACGGCCCGCGAGCGCCCGCGCGATCGCGACGCGCTGGCGCTGGCCCCCCGAGAGCTCCGCGGGTGGGCGCTCGAGCTTGTCGCCGAGGCCGACGCGCTCGAGCAACGCCTCCGCCTCCGCGTTCGCCTCGCGCACGGGGTAGCCGCGGAGCCGCAGCGGCAGGGCGACGTTGTCGCGCGCGTCGAGCGACTGAATGAGGTTGTTGCCCTGGAAGATGAAGCCGATGTAGGCGAGCCGGAGCGGCGGGAGCTGCCGTTCCTTCTTTCCCGAGACCAGCTCGTCGAAGATGCGGACCTCGCCGCTCGTCGGGCTGAGGACGCAGCCCATGATGGAGAGCAGCGTCGTCTTTCCGCTGCCGCTCGGGCCGTTGAGCATCACGAACTCGCCGGCCGACGCCTCGAAGTCGACGCCGCGCAGGGCCTGGAAGGCCACCGCGCCCGTGCCGTAGGTCTTGGTGACTCCCTTTGCCGAGAGGGTGACCTCGCTCATCGGAACACCATCCCCGGCTCCACGCTCCGGACGCGCGCGAGAGCCAGCGTGCTGGCGAGCACGCAGAGGACGGCCATCAGCCCATACGTGCCGAGGAAGATCTCCGGCGGGAGGATGAGCGACAGGTTCGGCGAACGAATCCCCTCCGACATGCGTGTCACGAGGAAGAGGCCGATCGTCGTGCCGAGGAACGCGTAGCTCAGCGCTTGTACGAAGAGCAGTCGCGCGAGATCGAACGTCGTCGCTCCCATCGCCTTCAGCGTTCCGAACTCGCGCACGTTGTCGACGACCGCCGAGAACATCGAGAGCGCCACGATCACGAAGCCGACGATCACCGCGAAGGCGGTGGAGGTCCCGAACGAGATCCCGAGCTGTGCGCGGATCAGGTACCAGACGATCGAGTCGTGGAAGTCTTGCCGCTGGTAGATGCGCGTGTTGGGCAAGCGCGCTTCCAGGTCGTGCTGGATCGAGGCGAGATCGGCGCCGGGCGATGCACGGACGAGCACGAACGTCGTCTGGTCCTCAGCGATGTGGAGGATGTCCCGCGCGGTCTCGTAGCTCGCGAACGCGTACGGCGGGCCGAAGGGGATGAGCCCCCAGGTGAAGCCGCCCACGATCACGCGGTGGCCGCTGAGCTCTCGCACGGAGCCGAGGTTCAGCCCGCCGAGCTTCTGGCGCTGGGAGTCCTCGAAGATCACCGTGTCCGGGTAGGCGAGCGCGCTCACGTCGCCGGCCACGAGGTTCCATGGCCCTCCGGCGAGATGAGAGAGGCGGCTGCCGACGAGCGTGACGGGCTCCGCGCCGCCGTCCGGCCGCTGGATGATCGCAGTGCCGTAGACGATCGGCTCGGCCCACGCGACTCCGTCCGTCACGCGCGCCTGGTTCAGCGTGTAGATGGAGATCGGACTGCCGCCCTGCAGGGTCTGGGTCGAGGGCGGGACGATCCAGAGATCGGCGCCAGCGTTGTCGACCATCATCGTGTTCTTCCCGAGCAAGCCGAGGAACACTCCGAGCTGCTGGTTGACGAGGACGGTGGCGAACACGACGCCGAGCAGCGTGCCGATCAGCTTCGCGCGATCGTGGAACATCATGCGGATCGCGAGGAGCGACATGAGCCGCGTGCGACCGCCGCGTCCCTTGATGGCCGTGCGCTTCGCGGAGAGGCTCACGGCTCGCCATCGAGGCCGAGGCCCGCGCGCAGGCGGAGCACGTAGCGCGAGACGATCAGGTCCGCGTCCGCCTGGATCCTCAGCACGTCCGACGAGAGCGAGTCGCGATGCGCCTGGCTGACCTCGAGCTGCGTGCCGGTCCCCGCGGCGAGGCACGCGCGGGCCACCGCCGCCCCGTGCGCGCTGGCGGTCGCTGCGACACGAGCCGCCCGAGCGCGCGCGAGGAGCGAGGTCACCCGAAGCCAGGCCTCGTAGACGGCGGTCTCGGCGTCGGTCCGTGAGCGCTCGGCTCGGATCTCGGCGATCGCGGCGGCATGATCGCGTGTCGAGATCGCCGCGGGTCGCGCAAAGTCGAGCGTCCAGTTGAGCGTCACGCCGAGCGCCCAGGCCGCGGTCGGACCGAACCCGGCGGCGTTGGTGACGCGCTCGGTCGCAGATCCAGAGAGCGTCGGCAGGAGCGCCATCCACGCCGCGTCACGGAGCTGACCCGCCGCCACGACGTCACGCGCGGCGGCTTCCACGCCGGGGTGTGCCGACACGTGATCGAGAAAGGCGTCGAGCGCGGCCTCGGCGTGAAGGTCGTCGTCGAGAGGCGCGCGTCCTCCTTCGGGCTCGACCCCGGAGAGCACGACGAGCGTCCTCGCCGCCAGACGCTCCTGCAGCTCGGCTTCGGCCAACGTCTGCCGTGCGCGCTCGGCGTCGGTGCGCGCACGGTCCACGTCGA
>JBBSAT010000375.1:0-6965 GCA_038252025.1 Polyangiales bacterium
CATCGTGCTCGCGCTGAGCGCTGTCTTCGTCCTGCAGTTCGGCGGGCGACAGTCGGAAGGCTGCACGGGCTCCCTCAACCAGACGGGATTCGCCGCGCGCGTCTACAGCGAGACCGTCACGGAGGGTGACTTCCGGGCGGCCTACTCGGTCACGAACTTCAACCAGTACCCGACGAAGCAGGCGCGCACGCTGCGGCTTCGCGAGCTCACGCTCGACGGCCTGGTGGAGCGCGAGCTCCTGGCGCACGAGGCCGAGCGCCTCGGCTTCCGGATGGACGCCGACGAAGTGATGCACGAGTTCGTCGACACCTCGGTCATCTATCGGAACCCGCCCGTGGAGGCGCCCGCCGGCTATCCGGGCCCGCGGCTTCCCGCGCTCGATTTCGAGGACGACGAAGGCCAGTTCTCTTCCAAGAACATGCGCCGCTACATCAACAACCACCTCCGCCGCAGCTCGGACGAGTTCGCGCACTGGCAGGTCCGCGAGCGTCTCGCGATGCGGATGCGCGACGCGGTCGCCGCGCAGGTCACCATCGCGCCCGAGGAGATCCAGGATCAGTACGTGCGCGACACCGATCGTGCGCAGCTTCGCTACGCGCGCTTCGAGACGTCGCACTACCAGTCCCACGTCACGCCGACGGACGCCGAGGTCGACGCGTGGATGGAAGCGCACCAGACCGCAGTGGACGAGGAGTACACGCGCCAGCGTCACCGGTACGTCGGCCTCGAGCCGCAGGTCCGAGCACGGCACATCCTGATCAAGGCGGCGGAGAGCGCGCCGGAAGAAGATCGCACGGCCGCCCGGGCCCGCGCTCAGGCGCTGCTCGTGCGCGCGCAGGCGGGCGAAGACTTCGCTGAGCTGGCCCGCGCCAACAGCGAGGACGAGGGCAGCGCGCCAGGGGGCGGCGACCTCGGCTGGAACGTTCGCGGCCGCATGGTCGCCCCGTTCGACACGGCGCAGTTCGACACCGAGACCGGTCAGATCACCGACCATCTGGTCGAGACGCAGTTCGGCTTCCACGTGATCGAGGTCGAAGGCCACCGCGAGGGCGACGTGCCCGAGGCGGAAGCGAAGCGCGAGATCGCGCACGGGCTCTACCTCAGCGAGACGGCAGGCGAGCTCGCGCACGCCGATGCGGTCCGCGCGCTCGCGTACCTCCGCGAGGGGCACACGCCCGACGAGCTCGACGAGCGGCTCGCCTACGACTGGCGGCCCGCGCCTCCAGCACCACCGCCGGTCGTCAACGCCGACGGCACCGTCACCGAGGCCACGGTCGAGCTTCCCGATCGCGACGCGTCTGCGCCGCAGGTCCGCGAGACGCGCTCCTTCGGTCGCACCGACACGCCCATCTCCGGCGCCTTCGACTCGGGCGCGCTCACGCGCGCGGCGTTCTCGATGAACCTCGAGGAGCCTCTCCCCGCGGAGCCCCTGCAGCTCGGCACGGACTGGGTGGTCTTCCAGCTCACGGCGCGCACGGTGGCGACCCCGGAGGGGCTCACCGACGAGGTGCGGGAGCGCATCCGAGCCTCGCTCCTCACGGACAAGCGCGAGGAGGCCGTCCGCGCGTTCGTGCGTGACCTTCGCGAGCGCGCGATCGCCGCCGGCCAGCTCCGGACGGACGATCGGATGCTGGAGTACGGCGGGGCTCGAGGCGAAGACGGCGAGGACGGCGACGACGCCGATCCCGAAGAGCAGGAGTCGGCCATCGACCGCCGACTCCTCGACGTCCCGACGTGAGCCCGCGTCCTGTGCCGTCCGCGGCTCGGGCGCGGACGGTTCACACGCTCTCGAACGGCCTGAGGGTCGCGCTGGAGCCGGCGCCGCACCTCGCGACGGCGTGCGTCGTCCTGTCGGTGCGCGTGGGCTCGCGCCACGAGAGCGCCGAGGAGAACGGGATCAGCCACTTCCTCGAGCACATGGTGTTTCGCGGCACGCGACAGCACCCGACCTCGCACGCATGGAACGACGCCTTCGAGAGCCTCGGCGGCACGCTGTCGGCGGCGACCAGCACCGATCACACGATCTACGACGTCACCGTGCCGCCCGACGCCGTCCCCGTGGTGATCGCACTGCTCGCCGAGAGCTTCGAGCCGATCCTGTCGCACATCGACGTGGAGAAGCGCGTCGCCCGCGAGGAGATCCTCGAGCACCTCGACGAGGAGGGCCGGAACGTCGACGCCGACGATCTCATTCACCTGGCTGCGTTCGGTGCGCACCCGCTCGGGCTGCCCATCCTCGGCAGCGAGGAGAGCCTCGAAGGGTTCACCCGCGAGCAGCTCCTCGCCTGGCACGCCAAGCACTACGTCGGAGAGAACGCCGTGCTCGCCATCGCGGGCAACTTCGACGCGGACCTCGCCCTCGAGGCCGCACGGGCGAGCTTCGGGAGCCTCCCGCGCGGCGTGCGCGTCGATCCCGTCCCGTTCGAACGAACGGAGCCCGGGCCTGGCTTCACCTACGTGGACAGCGTGGGCGCGCAGACCGACGTGCGGATCGCGTTCGCTTCCCCGAAGGAGAGCGATCCGTTGACGCCGGGCGCGTCCCTGCTCGCGCAGGTCATCGACGACGGAATGAGCGCGCGCCTCTTCCGAACGATCGTCGAGGACAAGGGCCTCGCGTACGACACGTTCGGGGACATCGCGACCTACCACGACGCTGGTCTCTACGTGCTCGGCGCGAGCTGCGCGCACGAGAACGCGGAGACGGTCACGGCGGCGCTCCTCGAGCTCGTCATGGCCATCGCGGACGGTCCCATCGACCCGCACGAGATCGAGAAGGCGAAGCGGCGCGCGACCTTCGGCCTCGTCGCGGCGACGGACGATGCGACCAGCCTCGCCAGCCTCGCGGCGGACAGCCTGCTCTTGGAGACCGGGCAGGACCTCGAGTCTCTGCGCTTGCGGACCGAGCGGGTGACGGAGGCCGACGTTCGAGCCGCTGCGCGCGCGATCTTCCGGAAAGAGACGCTGCAAGTCGTCGCGGTCGGCAGCCTGTCCGAAGAAGAGGAGGCCTCCCTTCGCGCGCTCGTCATGCGCGGTGGTGCTTGACCCGATCCGGCTTCTTTCTACGATGCGGTCCGTGGTGAGCCGGCCAGATAGAACCAGCGCAGCGCGAGAGCCCGCGCCACGTCGATCTCGCATCGACGTGCGACAGCTCGCGATGGACTTCGACGCGCCCGCGGCCGCGTTCCCCGTGCCCGTGTTTCCGGCGACGGTGTTCCCCGCCGTCGTGTACCCGCCGACACCGCACCCGGCGCCCGGGCGGGTGCTCGAGGGTCCAGCAGCGAGCGCAGCGCTGACCGGTACGTCGCGCGTCGAGCGCAGCCTCGAGGCCGCGCTGGGCGCGTCGCGCGTGGTCTGGACCGCGAACCGTCGCACGGTGCTCTCGAGCCGACGCGTGGAAGCGGGCCTCGTGGTGCGCCTCCATCGGGTCTTCGCGACGGCGAGCGACGAGGTCCTCGACGCGCTCGGGCGCTACCTGAAGACGGGCGAGCGGCGTGCGTCGTCGGCCATCTCGCGCTTCGTCGACGAGAGCCGCGACCAGATCGCCGGAGCCGAGCGCACGCGCGCGCGGTCGCTCGTCTCGCGCGGGGCCGTCCACGATCTCGCAGGGCTCTTCGACGAGCTCGCCGCTGATCACTTCCCGGGCCTGATGGCGGGAGTGCAGATCACGTGGGGCCGCTCATCCCCGAGTAGACGACGGCGTCGGAGCATCCGGCTCGGCACGTACTCGAAGGACGAGCTGCTCATCCGCGTGCACCCGGCGCTCGATCAGGAGTGGGTGCCCCGCTTCTTCGTCCGCTTCATCGTCTTCCACGAGATGCTCCACCACGTCGAGCCGGCGCGCGAGGGCCAGGGCCGGACGGAGTTCCACACGAAGGCGTTCCGGGCGCGTGAGCGCGCGTTCCACGATCACGACCGAGCGCTCGCGTGGGAGCGCACCCATCTGTCGCGCCTCTTGCGGGGCTGAGCGAAGCGCTTCCCAGCCCCGAGCGAAGGCGCCCCCGCTCAGAACGGGAACTGCCAGACGAAGGCGAGCACCACCAGCAGCACGACGAGCAGCAGCGCGGTCGCGACCAGCACCGGCATGCTCGGATCGGCGAGCGGAGGGATGCTCGAGGGAGGTGGCGGCGGGCGCGAGCTCATCGACGGTGGCGCTCCGACCACGGTGGCGCCCTCGTCGACCGCGTGGTCGGTGATCAGAGCATCCACGGCGTCGCCAGCGTCGATCGCCCGCAGCATGTCGGCGCTGGCCCGCGGGCCGTCCGGGAAACAGCGCAGCATCCACGCCGCGAGATCGGCCGTCCCCACGCTCGCTTTCACGTCCCAGAGCCAGATCGCGAGCGCCTGCGCGAGCTCTTCCGCGGTCGCGAAGCGCTTCTCCGGATCGCGCTCGAGCGCTCCGAGCACGATGGCGTCGAGCGACGACGGCAGCCCGGGAACGATCTCGCTGGGGCGCGGGATGGGCGCGTCGAGCAGCGCGAAGAGCGTCTCGGTGTCGGACTTCCGGCGGAACAGCCGGCGGAGCGTCAGCGACTCCCAGAGCACGATCCCGAGGGCCCAGACGTCCGCCCGTCGATCGGTGGCGCTCAGCCCGCGCACGCTCTCGGGCGCCATGTACCCGAACTTGCCTTTCAGCTCACCGGTGCGGGTCTGGTGGATGCGGTGCGTCGCGCTGGCGATCCCGAAGTCGACGACCTTCACCACTCCATCGAAGCCGATGAAGAGGTTGTGAGGGGAGACGTCGCGGTGGACGACCTTGCGCAGCTCGCCGTCGGGCCCGCGAAGCTCGTGCGCCGCGTGTAGACCGAGCGCGGACTCGGCGACGATCCGCGCGACGAAGGCAGGCCATCGCGGCTCGCTCGAGAGCTCGGGGCTCGAGCCGATCCGCTTGAGCAGCACGGTCAGCGGCTCCCCCACGAGGTACTCCATGCTCATGAAGGGGACGCCGACCGCGTCCGCTCCGGAGGCCAGCACCTTGCAGACGTTCGGGTGGGAGATCTGCGAGGCGATGCGCGCTTCGTCGTGGAACATGTCGACGAAGCCCTGCTCTTTCGCGAGGTGCGGGTGGATCCGCTTGAGCGCGACGACCGTGTGGGGCGGCTCGATCTCGGTCGCGAGAAAGACAGCCGCCATCCCCCCGGCAGCGACGGGCTTGCGGATCCGATAGGGTCCGACGATCTCCGGGGCCTGCCCGAGATCCGAATCCGATCCCGGCCCGGACGGCGTGGGGCCTGTCATGGAAAACAGCGAACCACTTCGGGAGAACGCTACCACGCACGGCGGTTCTGCTCGAAAGACTGGTCTGACACCGGCGGGGGACGGTTCCGAGGGAGGGCGGCGGCGAAAGACTGCGGGCGGCCGAGCCTCCGCCTGCTACACCCGCTCGCCCGTGAGCACCGTCGTTCTCGAAGACGTGTCCCTCTCGTTCGGCGCGCGCGCGATCGTCGACGGACTCTCCTTGCGCGTTGCGGAGGGGGACCGCATCGGCCTGATCGGGCCGAACGGCTCGGGGAAGAGCACGCTGCTTCGGCTCATCGCGGGCGATCAGCAGCCCGACTCCGGCACCGTCCGCACCGCGCGGGACGTCCGCGTCGGCTGGCTCCCGCAGGACATCGCGCTCGCCGGCGGCCAGGGCCTGCTCGCCTTCGTCATGAACAGCGTCCCCGGACGCGCTGCCCTCGAGGCGCAGCTCGCGGACGCCGAGACGCGGCTGACCCAGCTCGACGAAGCCGGCGCGCACGACGAGCTCGTCGATGCGGCGACGGAGCTCGCCGATCTCCACGCCGAGCTCTCGCGGTTCGACGCGCACTACTCCGAGCACGAGGCGATGAAGATCCTCGCCGGCCTCGGCTTCCCGGATGCCGAGCTCCAGCGTGACCTCGCGGAGCTCTCGGGCGGCTGGAAGATGCGCGCGGTCCTCGCCGCCTTGCTCTTCTCGCGCCCCGACGTGCTCTTGCTCGACGAGCCGACCAACCACCTCGACATGCCGTCGGTGGCCTGGTTCGCGGGCTTCCTGCAGCGCTACTCGCGCGCCTTCGTGCTCATCTCGCACGATCGGGAATTCCTCAACGAGCAGATCTCGAAGGTCGTCTCGTTCGAGGTCGAGGGCGTCCGGCAGTACCCGGGCAACTACGAGCAGTACCTGGTGCAGCGCGCGGAAGAAGAGGAGATCCTCGAGAACAAGGCGAAGAACCTCGACCGCCAGCGCGAGCAAGCCGAGCAGTTCATCAACCGCTTCCGCGCGCAGGCGACCAAGGCGCGCGCCGTCCAGAGCCGCATCAAGGCGCTCGACAAGATGGAGTCGTCCGAGACGTATCGGAAGCGCCGGACGATGCGCTTCGCGTTTCCCGAGGTCGTCCGCGCCGGCCACGAGATCATCCGCATCGACGACGTCGAAAAGAGCTACGGCGATCGGAAGGTCATCTCGGGCGTCACGCTCCGGGCGTATCGCGACGAGCGCATCGGCATCATCGGCCCGAACGGCGCGGGCAAGACCACGCTGTTGAAGATGATGGCCGGCGAGCTGCCGGTCACGAGCGGCAGCATCTCGCTCGGGCACGGGGTCACGCCTGGCTACTACGCTCAGCACCACGCGGAGCTGCTCCACGCCGGGAACACCGTGCTGAACGAGGTCGCGGCCGAGAACCGCGAGGTCGGACAGACGCGGATCCGATCCGTGCTCGGCGCGTTCCTCTTCAGCGGCGACGACGTCGACAAGACCATCAACGTGCTGTCCGGCGGTGAGCGCGCGCGCGTCGCCTTGGCCCGTCTCCTCGTGAAGCCAGGCAACCTTTTGCTCCTCGACGAGCCGACGAACCACCTCGACCTCGACTCGTGCGAGAGCCTGATCGAGTCGCTGTCCGACTACGGCGGGACGATGGTCTTCGTCAGCCACAACCGCGCGCTCGTGCGGCGGCTCGCCACCAAGATCTGGGTGGTCGAGCACGGCACCGTCACCGAGTACCCCG
>JBBSAT010000376.1:0-6959 GCA_038252025.1 Polyangiales bacterium
CGAGGCGGCGCGGGCCGAGCATCCGATCGTCACGCACGGGCTCACGCTCTGTCTGGGCTCGCCCGAGCCTTTCGAGCGCGCGTACGTCGCCCGCCTCAAGGCTCTTCTGCGCACGCTGGGCGCGCGCTGGCACAGCGAGCATCTCTGCTGGGGCGGCGTCGAAGGCACGTACCTCCACGACCTGCTCCCTCTGCCGCAGACGACGGCGAGCGCGAAGATGGCGGCGGCGCGCATCGCCGAGCTGCGAGACGCGCTCGAGGTCGACATCGCGCTCGAGAACGTCAGCACGTACGGCCATCCCGGTCTCCGGCAGTTCGACGAGATCGACTTCGTGCTCGATGTGCTCGATCGCTCCGGCGCGAAGATGCTCCTCGACGTGAACAACGTCTGGGTGAACGCGAACAACCACGGCATCGACGCCCACGACTACATCGATCGCGTGCCGAAGGATCGCGTCGTCCAGATCCACGTCGCCGGGCACTTCGTGCGCGCGGACGGCCTCATCATCGACACGCACGCACAGCCCGTCGCGGACGGAGTGAAGGAGCTGCTCGGGCACGCGCTCTCCCGCCTCGGCAAGGTCCCCGTGCTGCTCGAGCGCGACGGGAACTACCCGCCCTTCGCGGAGCTCATGGCCGAGGTCGACGCGCTCACGCGCATCTACGACCGCAGCACGAGCGAGGCGCCGTGAAGGACGACGTGAGCGACGTGCTCTCCGCCTTCCAGCGCGTCTGTGTGAGCGCCGAGCCGCAGGCGGAGGATCTCGCCCTGCTCGAGAGCGAGGAGACGGGGCGCGCCCGGTTCGATCTCTATCGCGATCTCGTCCGGACGCGGCTTCGGGATCTCGTGTGCACGGCGTTTCCGCGCACGACGAGCGCGCTCGGACGGCCGTCCATGATCGCGCTCGCCGATCGACACCTCAGCGCCGAGCCCCCCAGGGGCCGCTTCTTCCGCGAGCACGCTGCGCAGTTCGCGCGCTGGGCGCTGCCGATCCTCGAGGGCGGAGCCGATCCCGTCTTCGTCCCCGATCTGCTTCGGCTCGAGGCCGCGCAGTGGCAGGCGAACTACACCGCGGACGAGAGGCGCACGGATCTCGGTGACCTCGATCTCGAAGGGATCGCCGTGCCCAGCGCGACGCTCGTCACGATGAGCACGCGCTTCGCCGTCCATCGGACCGCTGCGTCGCCGCCGGACGCGGGAGCGTTTCGGATCGCCGTCTACCGTCGTCCGGATCACCGCGTCGAGACGCGATGGATGGAGCCCCTCTGGGCCGACCTCCTGGACGCCCTCGCCGCGGGCGATCGCGCTGCGATCGTCTGCGTGCGCGACGTGCTGGCGGCGCACGGCCGGACGGCCGACGCTGCGTTCGTGGACGAGATGACGAGCTTCCTCGCAGCCCTCGTCGAGCGCGGTGCGCTGCTCGGGAGCCGCGCGGCATGAGCGGGTGCGCGTGACGCGTGGTCGGCGCATGCTCTCTGGGTCACGTGCCCGCGAGCCGGAGCTGTCCATGCGCCCCACCGTGCTTGTCCTCGTCGTTCTCTCCGTTCTCTTCGGATCCGGCTGCATGCGCGTCGGGCGCTACGGACGTCCGTACGGGATGAGCCGCTACGGGAGCGGCTATCAGGTCGTCGGCCCCGGCGTGTCGTCGAGCACGACCACGGTCACGACGACCGGCTACGCATCGCCTTACGCGGTCGGGCCGACGACGTACAGCACGTACGGCTACGGAGGTGCGTACGGAACCGGCTCGTACGGAACCGGCTCGTACGGCACCGGCTCGTACGGCACCGGCTCGTATGGCCCCATCCTCTACGGAACCTCGACGTATGGAACATCATCGTCGGGCCCCACCGGCTACAGCGGCTATGACACCTCGGCCTATGGCTATGGCGTGACGAGCGCGTACGGAGCGCCGGCGGGCTACGGCGCGACGAGCGGAGCTCCGAGCACGTACGGGACGCCGGGCGTCACCGTGACCGTCACGCCGCGCTGATCGATGCGAGCGATCTGCTCGATCGCGCTCACCATCGCGCTCGCCGGCTGCACCGGTGGGGCCACGCCGGTCCCTGCCGCCTCGCCGCTCTCGTACCGCTTCGCGCTCGACGGGGCGCTCTCGACGATGCGGGTCGAGGTATGTCCGAGCGCGGAGGGCTTTCTCCCGGAAGCGCTCGTGCCGATCCATGCGGCGGCGCGCGCGCATCTCGTTCGCGCCGAGCTCGTGCGGGCCGGAGCGTCGATCGGTCCGCTCGAGATCGGGGATCGCATCTCGACCGCGGGCGCCCCGCGCGGGGCGTGCGCCCGGTACGTCGTGGACATGCGGCCCAGCTCGCTCGGACAGAGCTTGAGCGAGACGGCGCGGGTCGGCGACGATCTATTCGCGCCGACCAGCGTCTGGCTGCTGGCGCCCTCGCCTCGCGACACGCGCGCGCGCTACCAGGCTCGATTCGAGCTGCCGGAGGGCGTGTCCCCGAGCCCGTTCTGGCCGACGGATGCGGAGGGCCGCTGGTTCGACGAGCGCGCTTTTGTGTACGTCACCTACGCCGCGTTCGGACGCTTCGAGGTGGAGCCGCTCGGCGTTCCGGGCGGCTGCGTCGACGTCGTCACGCTCGAGGGCACGCTCGAGGCCGATCGGGCGGAGCGAGATCGGTGGATCGCCCTGGCCGCGGGCGCGAGCGCGGGCGTGACGGGGAGCGTGCCTGCCGAGCGCGTCACGTGGCTCGTGGTCCCAGGGCCGCCCGTGCCCGGAATGCCGGTGCTCTTCGGCGTCGCCGGACGCGGAGTTCGACCGAGCGTGTCGCTCATCGTGTCGAGCAACGCGACCGGCGAGCAGCTCGTCCCCGACTGGACCGCGGTGCACGAGCTCTCGCATCTCCTCACGCCGTACGTGCACGGCGACGACGTCTGGCTCTCCGAAGGGCTCGCGACCTACTACGAAGAAGTGTTGCGCGCGCGCGCCGGGCTGATCAGCGACGAGGCGGCGTGGGGCGCGCTCGACTCGGGCTTTCGTCGCGGCGCGCGGGAGCCCAGCCAGACCCCGCTCCGCGAGGAGAGCGCGCGCATGCACGAGCGGCGTTCGTACACGCGCGTCTACTGGGCGGGCGCTGCGATCGTGTTACTGGCCGACGTCGCCTACCGGAGGGAGGGAAGCTCGCTGGACGCTGCGGTGAGGCGCGCCTGGCCTCGGCGCGAAGAGCGCATGACGGCCGCCGAGCTGATGCTGGCGCTCGACGGTCAGCCGGACGGACCCTTCTCCCGTGTGGCGCGCGTGGCCCTCGCCGAGGACGGCTTCCCCGACGTCGAGGAGGCGTATGCATGGCTCGGCGTCACGCGCGACGGCGACACGCTCGCGTTCGATGCATCCGCTCCAGGGGCTGGCGCTCGGACCGCGCTGATGAATGATTCGCCTGCGCTCGCGTCGATCCCACAGGATTGCGGCGCTCGCTGAGCACCTTTCACCTACACTGCCCGCTTCGATCACCCGCCGTGGCACTGGCCTCGCCAGCGCGGCGACCCGCAACGAAGTTCCCAGGAGGATTCCAGGATGCGCGCTCGTTCATTCACGCTCTTCGTCGCCACGCTCGCCACTGCCCTCTCGCTCGCCGTGGCGCTCCCCGGTGCGAACGCCGCCGCGCAGACCCGGACGTTCCGCGCGACCTCTGGGAGCCGGATGCAGTTCGTCTCCGACGCGCCTCTCGAGCGCACCACGGGCGTGAGCTCGACGGTCAACGGCGAGATCACGATCGATCCCGCGAACCTCTCGAGCGCGCACGGCCGCATCACGGTTCCCATCTCGACCATCCGCACGGGGTCCGATCTTCGCGACGAGCATCTCCGCTCGGACGCATGGCTCGACGCGGCCGCGAACCCGGACGCCGTTCTCGAGATCACGCGCGTCGACGGCGCATCGTCGTTGACCGCTGATCAGGTGGTCCGCGTCACGCTCCACGGCACCTTCTCGATCCACGGCCACACGCACGACGTCGCCATCCCGGCGCAGGTGCGTCTCGTGGCCGCGTCGGACGAGCTCCGCGCACAGGGCATCGAGGGCGATCTGATCCGCGCGCAGGCGCACTTCGACGTCTCGCTCCCCGACTACGGCGTCAGCGTCGGCGCGCTCGTCCGCCTGAAGGTCTCGGACACCATCGTGGTGAACGTCACCATCCGGCTCACGAGCGCGTGAGAGATCGACGTAGGCTGGATCGCGAGAACGCCGTCGAGCTCGCTCAGCGAGCGACGGCGAGACCGACGGGGCCGCGCGCGGCGAGGATCTCGAGGACGGCGACGGCGTCCGCATAGCGAGCGTCCGGCGACGCGCGAAACGTGAGCGCGGAGGCCGCGCCCGCGGCATCGGCACAGGTCGTCAGTCGGCTCGGCGCGAGATCCGCCGCCGCGATCGTCACGACGTCGCTCTCCGCCGGCTCCGCGCATCCGGGCGCGAGGGGCTGACCGCCCGAGGTGATGTGGAGCCCATCTTCTCGGAGCTCGACCGTGAGATCGGGCGTCGGCGCGGTCGGTGGCGCTGCCTCCTCGCTCGGTCGAACGGAGCCTTCGATGCCTGCTGCGGCGAGGGCCGCTGCGAGGTCGCGCGCCACGAACGAGTCGCGTGCGGAAGGCCCGCGCGGAAGCGGGAGCGGGAGCGCGGCTTCGGTCGTGCTCGAGAGGAGCACCAGGCGCGGCTCGGCATAGCCCGCGAGCCCCGCAGCGTAGATCGCCTGGAGCACGCGAACGAAGCGCACGTCCGGCCCGGCCCTGATCGCGAACGCGATCGGCGCGCCGACGTCACCCGCGAGCGCCGCCCGCGCGTGGTCGACGTTGGCAGCGTGGGCGAAGGCCTCGCGGAGGGCCGGGATCGAGATGTCGTCGCCGTGAGCACGGATCTGCGCTTCGACCTCTGGCCAGCGCGCGTCACCCGCCGGCTGTCCGCGCAAGAGCGCCTCTCGCTCGCGCGCGGGCCACGTGGCGATCAGAGCCGTGTTCGAGAGGTGAAACTCGTCGTCGGTGATCTCGACGGTCAGCATCGGCGTGACCGCCGGAAGGTCCGTTCGGCTCGCGGAGGGCAGGGTGGCGCGCGGCGGCTCGACCTCGACGGTCTCCGGGGCGCGCGTGGTCACCGCCTCTGGCGCATCGCACGAGCAGCCTGCGAGGAGGACCGTCAGGAGCGCGGTGCGTGCCGGCCGCGTCAGGGACACGCGGTCCACAGACCCACGCCCTCGGCCTCGGCCGTGACCTGATCGGCGGCGAGCAGCGCCGCGTACATCGAGTTCGGCCGGTAGTCGATCGCGTGCGCGAAGCCGCGACGCACCATCTGGCGCTGCCACATGTCGCCTTCGCCGCTGCCGATGTGCACGTACGCGAGCAGCCGCCCGTACGGGTCGAGGCAGTCCACGTCGAAGGTCAGCCAGACCAGGTGAGCGTTCAGCTGGCTCGTGAACACGGTCGCGTTGTCGCCGAAGCAGTCCGGCACGTCGCCGGGCATGTGCGCGATCTCGGGCGCGTTCACGCCGATGAAGCGGATGTCCGCGTCGGGGAGCACTTCCGACAGCCCCATCACGTGCATCGTGTCGCCGTCGACGATGCGGGTGACGCGCGCGAGGATCGGCGCTCGGCACGCGGACGCGCCTGCACGGAGCGTGGCGGGGTCGATGTCCATCACGCGCGCGTCGTCGAGGACGATGTCGCCGGTGAACGCGTATCCGGTCCCCGGATCGTAGCCGGCGTCGTCGCTGCCGCCGCCGTCGGACTCCGACGTCCGCCGCGGACAGGCGGAGAGGAGCGCGGCAGCGGCCAAAGCGAAGACGACTGCGAAAAAGCGCATGGATGACGAGTCTACGCGTGGATGAAGCGCGGAGCGAGAGCGGGAATGTCGGCCCGGGCGAGATCCAGAACCTCGTCCTCCGCTCGCCCTCTCCATCCGAGCGGGCGGAGCAGCCATGCACGAGCACCCCGGACGTTCACCCTCTACATTCCGCCTCGATGCAGCAGCGCCCTCGTTCTCCCGAGCCGAAGTCTCCAGTCGAGGTCTCCTCTCCCGCGCTCCCGCTCGGCCCGCGCGTCGAGGCGATCCTCGAGGTCGCCTACCGCGCGCGAAGGCCCGTGCTCCTCGAGGGGCCCACCGGGATCGGCAAGTCGGAGCTCATCGGCCACGTCGCCAGGAAGCTCGGGATCGAGCACGTCGTCCTCGATCTCTCGCTCCTCGAGCCACCTGATCTGGTGGGCCTCCCGGTGATCGAGGACGGACGCACACGCTACGCGCTTCCGCGCTTTCTTCCGCGGGGCGGCGCCGGGATCCTGATGCTCGAAGAGCTCAACCGCGCCGAGCGCTACATCCAGCAGCCGGCGCTGCAGCTGCTCACCGCGCGCACGCTCCACGAGTACGTGCTCCCCGAGGGCTGGGCGTGCTTCGCAGCGATCAACCCGGAGACCGGCGACTATCAGGTCACGCCGCTCGACGCCGCGCTGCGCGCGCGCTTCCTCCAGATCCCGGTGCGCGCGGACCGCGCCGCGTGGCTCGCGTGGGCGGGCTCGCACGGCGTGCACCCCGCGGTGATGGCGCTCGCGCGCGCTCACGAACGGATCTTCCACGACGTCCCGCCGCGCTCTTGGACGTTCGCGTCCGACATGCTGCTCTCGATGCGCCCGCCCGAGCTTGCGCAGCCCGGGCTCGTGCGCGACGTGCTCTCTGGCTACCTGCCTCCCATCTGGGTCGAAGCGCTGCTCTCGAGCGGCTCGCTCGGCGCGCGGCCGATCGAGCTCGACGTGGCGCAGCTGCTCCGCGAGTACGCACCGAAGAGCGTGCACGCCGATCTGCTGCGCGGCTGGAAGGAGCGCGGCGAGACCGATCGCATCGACGAGCTGACCGCGCGCCTCGCCACGATCCTGAGCGGACCGGAGTGCGGCGTGCTCGTCGCGCGCGGAGATCTCACGCTCGTCGGGCTCGAGGCGCTCTTCGCCGACCTGCC
>JBBSAT010000377.1:0-6925 GCA_038252025.1 Polyangiales bacterium
CGTCGTCGTGTTGCACACCGAGGTCGCCGCCGGGCACGTGTCGCCACCGTCGCCGAGGCAGGCGACGCAGGTGTGGCCCGCGGGCTCGCAGCGGTCGTTGCCGGTGCAGTCATCATCGTCGCGGCAGGCCACGCACGTGTCGGCGAGGCAGAACGGAGACGTCCCGCTACACAGCCCGCACGGCCCGCCGTCCACCGGCACGCCCGTGTCCACCTGCTCACCGTCCACCGCCGAGTCGTGCGCGGAGTCCCCGTCGAGCCGCCCGCCATCCCCCACACACGCGGGATGGTCCGGCATGGACGAGCACGGGACTGTCTCGACCACGCAGCCGACGAACGAGAGCGCGAAGAGGGCGAGCAGCGAGCGAGCGAGCATGGGGGCCTCCGGAAGCAAGGGACTCGAGAGAGAGACGAAGCCGTTTAGAACTGGATCGTCACGCTGCCCGGCGAGAGCCGGACCTGCGACGGAGCCGCGCCACCAGAGGCCGCGCCCACGCCGATCAACACGCCACCGGCCACCAGCGCGACGCCGCCGCCGATCCCCCATCCGAGGATGGGCCCGAGCGCCGGCCGCTGGAAGCTCGCGCTCGAGGTCGAGTCGCAAGCGGACACGCAAGTCTCCGGCGTCGTCGCGCCCACGATCGCGACGATCACCGCCGCGAGCCCGGCCACCGCCACCACGCTCCCCACCACGAGGAGCGGAACGTCCGGCCCGCTGCTCGCGAGCGGCGCCACCGAAGCGGTCGCGCGGGCGAGCTCGAAGCGCACCTCGAAGGGCTCGTCCACCGCCGGCACGTCGACGTCGCGCCGCTCGGTCTCGTAGCCTTCGGCGCTGACCGCAAAGCGGTGCGTGCCCGGCGCGAGCTCGCCCTCGTTCGGGAGGCTCCCCCACGGCTCGCGGTCGACCGTGATCGTCGCGCCCTCCGGCGTGCCCAGCGCGCGCACGACGGTGCCGCTCCGGGTCCCCCAGCGCGCGCGCGCCTGAGCGAGCGCGGCGGTCACCGCCTGTCCCAGCGTGCCCTCCGTGCCGTCGGCGCTCGCGCTCACCTGGTGTCCCTCGGGATCGATCAGCACCACCGCCGCCTGCACGAGCCCGGCCCGCCTCCAGAGCGCGACGCCGACGGCGAGCGAGATCTCCGTGCGCGTGAGCATCTCGTGCGCGCACGACGGCTCGACGCAGAGCTCCACGTGCGCGGCCGTCGCGCGCGCCTGTACGACCGCCGGCGAGAGCACCGTGATGCCAGCGTCGGACAGCTCGCGCTCGACCACGCGCCTGGCTTCTTCGCCGTGCGCCGCGGCCAGCTCTGGCGTCCCACCGATGGGCAGGAGCATGGCGTCCTGGGCCGCCGCAGCGTTCACGAAAGCGAAGAGAGTCGCGATCGACATCGACCCGAGCAAGCAAGCGCGCATCACCATGAGCCTCCGAAGTGGACCATCGCGCTCTGTGCGGTCACTTCGACCGACGGCGTGACCTGGCCGCGCGTCACGTCGCGCAGAAGGAAGACGAAAGGCACCGAGAGAAGCGGCATCGCCATGCCGAGCGTGCTGACACCGAAGTCGAGCCGCTGGCTGCCCTGGATGCACGTGACGGCCGGGCGCGCGTTGCCGCAGTCGTCGGCCGTGCCGATGAGCGCCGCGCCGGTGACGGCCAGGGCCGCGCCCACGCCGCCGACCACCCAGCTCCACCAGGGTGTGCCGTGCTCCTCTTCCATGGCGAGGCTCACGGCCAGCGCGCCGAGGACGCCACCCGTGAGGCCGAACGCCCAGCTCAGCGTGCGCTGGCTCTGCCAGGTGTCGCGCGAGCGGAGATACTGCGGAGCGTTCACCGGAAACGCCGAGCTCGCGAGCCCGAGGCGATAGTCGTCGTCGGCGAGCGCCAGGCTCACCGCGAAGGCCGAGATCGCGACGACGCCGACCGCGACGCCGAGCCCGATCTCCCAGTCCGCACGGCCCCAGCCGGACGACTCGCCCGCGGGCGAGAGCGACTCCTCGTCATCGACCACGCCGGCGCCGCCGCGCCAGCGCGTGAGGGCGACGACCTGCGCGCCCGTCCGGTCCTCGCTGTGACCCTGCGCGAGCGACGCCACGGCGCTTCCGAGCCCCGAGAGCGCGTTCGCGCGGATCGAGGCCAGCGCGGTGCTCGAGCCGACGAGCACGCGATCGACGCGCACGACGTCGCCCGCTTCGAGCGAGAGGAGCCAGACCTCGGCGGCGCCGACCGTCGAACCGACGCTGACGGCGTCTGCCAGGCGCTGAGCGTCGGCGTCCTCGGCGCTCGCATACGCGAGCCGGAGCACGGTGTCGCTGCGGATCACGCCATCGAAGCGCGTGTCGATGCGGACGGTGCTCGTCCCCTCGCCCAGGCGGATCCGGTGCACGCGACCGCGGGCGCTCGCGCACTCGACCTGCACGCGATACTCGCCCGTAGCGAGGTCCGCGCTCACGAAGGGGGTCGCGCCGAGCTCGATCCCGTTCAGGCGCACTGCACAGTGGCTGGGCTCGCTGTCGAGGTGCAGTGATCCGGGCGGCGCCGCGGCCAGCTCGCGATCGACGCGGCCGAGGAGCTCGACCACCTCGGGCGTGTGGTTGTACGGCGACGGCGAGATGCGGGGCACGAGCCGCCGGCATTCCATCGCGCGCGAGGCAGCGCGCGGGTCGTTCGTCTCGACGTACGCGCGTACCTCGTAGAGACACGTGTCGAGCACCTGGCGCGCGCGCGTCTCTTCGCGGTTCAGCTCGGCGGCCGCGCGCTCGGAGAGCTGCTGCGCCTGGAGCAGCGCCTCGCGTGCGGCGGCATAGTCGGCGTGCGCGAGGTGGCGCACGGCGAGGCGCGAGAGCGAGAGCCACTGATCGACCTCGCTGTCGGTCACCGACGGCGGCTCCGCAGAGCCGTGCTCTTCGAAGCGCGCGCGAGCACCGTCCAACGCCAGCGCCGTGAGCTCTCCGGAAGACAGAGCCCCGGCGACGGCTTCGGCGCGGGCCGCGAGCGTGGCGGGATCGCTGTCGCCGGCGGACCACGGCAGCACGAGCACCGAGCGCGGCTGTGCGAGCGCAGGGCTCGCGGAGGCGAGCGTGGCGAGGATGAAAGAAGTGGCGAAGATCGAGCGAAGCATGACGCGGGCTCCCAGAACCGGCGGTCCGTAGCACGGTTCACCGTCCTTCTCGGCGCGACCCCGGATTGGTTGCGGACCGTACACAAGAAGCCCGGACGGGCCCAGGAAAGGATGAGCCTCGGATAAATGCGCTGATGGTGTTCCGCGAGCCTCACGCAACGCCCGACACGAGCTGCCGACAAGCGGGAATCACCCCACCGGAGGTTCCCGTGTCCCACGCATCCCGTCTCTCCTCTTTGCTCGTTCTCGCTGCGCTCTCCGCTTGTCTCTCGGCCGGCTGCACGGCCCCAAGCTGTCCGCCCGGGCTCGGTCTCGACACCGAGGGCCGCTGCGCCCTCGCGCTGAACGACGCGGCCGGGTCCGACGCCGGCGTACCTCTCTTCCCATCGGACGGCAGCGTCGGGACCGACGCCGCGATCGATCTCGCGGACGCCGGCATGATCGTCGAGGCCGACGCCGCCCCGGATCCCGACGCGTGCCTGACCGCCACCTACTACGCCGACGTCGATGGCGATGGTCACGGCGACCTCGCGTCACCGATGGACGCATGCACGGCGCCCGAAGGCTTCGTGCTCTCGTCCGACGACTGCGACGACGACTGCGCGACCTGCTTCCCCGGCGCCACCGAGATCTGCGATGGCCTCGATCAGAACTGCGATGGCTCGAGTGACACCGAGCTCTACGTCACCTTCTACGCCGACGCGGACGGCGATGGCTACGGCGCCGGGCCGGCGATCGCGGGCTGCGCAGTGACCGACGGGCACTCCGCGGAAGGTGGCGACTGCAACGACTCGCTCGCTTCGATTCACCCGCACGCGGCCGAGATCTGCGACGGCGTCGATCAGAACTGTGATGGGCACACCGACGAGGGTGTTGCCACCGACTACTTCCCCGACTGCGACGGCGATGGCTACATCGCGGCTGACGCCGTAGCGACGCCGGCTTGCGCTCGGCCCATCGGCGTCCCCGCCATCTGCGGCGCGTCCGACGGCGCTCCGGCGTGGGCGACGCGAACCCCCGGTGCGCTCGCCGACTGCTTCGATGCGAGCCGCTACGCCTATCCCGGCGCGACCGGCTACCACGGTCTTCCCTACTCGTACCGCGGCGTGAGCTCGCACGACTACGACTGCGACGGAGCCCAGGAGCGCCGCGTGAACGTCGCAGGCACCTCGGACGCAACCTGTACATGGCGAACCGTCCCGGGGGCGCCGCGCGTCTGCGTCGCGACGGGCGAACGATGGACGACCAATCCACTCCGCGCGTGCGGGACGCCTGCGGATCTCCGCACGTGCGATGCGGTGACGTGCACGCCGACGGTCGTGTATTCGACCCTCGTTGATTGCCGCTGAGCCACACGGCCCGTGACGAGGCGCTTCACGGAGCACCTCGATCGCCGCCGGCGTGACCGGGCGGGCCTCTTCGTGGGATCCCGCACGGCGCGCGCCTACCTCTACGGCTGCGGATCGTGAGCAGCGCGCGCCCTGCGGACGGAAGTGCTCGTCTCGAGCAGTGATCTCTAGGTCGACCTCCCGCCGTCCGGCCGTATACTCGCGCCCCTTTCGACAGGAGGTGCCCCGTGATCGAAGAGCATCCGCGCATGGCTCTCACGTTCGACGACGTGCTGCTCCTGCCGGGGTACGCCGACTTCCTCCCCGCGGACGCCGACGTCAAGACGCGCCTCACGCGCGATCTCCGGCTCAACGTGCCGATCCTCTCGAGCGCGATGGACACCGTCACCGAATGGCGAACGGCCGTCACCATGGCGCGCGAGGGCGGCCTCGGCGTCGTCCACAAGAACCTCACGCCCGAAGATCAGGCGCGCGAGGTCATGAAGGTCAAGCGCGCCGAGAGCGGCATGGTCCTCGATCCCGTCACGATCGAGCCCACGCGCTCGCTCCGCGAGGCCTTCGACCTCATGCGCAAGTACGAGATCTCCGGGCTCCCCGTCGTCCAGGACGGCAAGCTCGTCGGCATCCTCACGAGCCGCGACGTCCGCTTCGAGAAGAACCTCGGCCAGCCCGTCGAGAAGCTCATGACGCGAAAGCTCGTCACCGTGCCGCTCGGCGTCACGCAGGAGCGCAGCAAGGAGCTGCTCCACGCCCACCGCATCGAGAAGCTGCTCGTCACCGACGACGTCGGCGCGCTCGTCGGGCTCATCACCATCCGCGATCTGCTCCAGGCCGACCGCTACCCGCACGCGATCAAGGACGGCAAAGGACGCCTCCGCTGCGCGGCCGCCCTCGGCGTCGGCAAGGATCGCGGCGAGCGCGCGGCAGCGCTGGTCGCGGCCGGCGTCGACGTGCTCGTCATCGACACGGCGCACGGCCACAGCAAGGGCGTCATCGACGCGGTGAAGGCGACGAAGGCCGAGCACCCCCACACGCAGGTGGTCGCCGGGAACGTCGCGACGGCGGAAGGGACCGAGGCGCTCATCCAGGCAGGAGCGGACGCCGTGAAGGTGGGCATCGGTCCGGGCTCGATCTGCACGACGCGCATCGTCGCGGGCGTGGGCGTCCCGCAGATCACGGCGATCGCCGACTGCGCGCGCGCCGCCGCCAAGTACGAGGTGCCCATCGTGGCTGACGGCGGCATCAAGTACTCGGGCGACCTCGTGAAGGCGATCGCCGCCGGCGCCGAGACCGTCATGGTCGGCTCGCTCTTCGCGGGCACCGACGAGACGCCGGGCCAGGTCGTCCTCTACCAGGGCCGCAGCTACAAGCAGTACCGCGGCATGGGCTCGATCTCGGCGATGCGGAAAGGCAGCAAGGATCGCTACTCGCAGGCCGACGTGGAAGACGCCGGCAAGCTCGTCCCCGAGGGCATCGAGGGCCGCGTCCCGCATCGCGGCACCCTCTCGAACGTCGTCTACCAGCTCGTCGGCGGCCTCCGCGCCGGCATGGGCTACACGGGCTGCTCGAGCATCGCGGAGCTGCGCACGAAGGCGAAGTTCGTGCGGCAGAGCGCGCAGGGCCTCCGCGAGAGCCACGTGCACGACGTGGTGGTCACCGAGGAAGCGCCGAACTACCGCGTGTGAGCGGCGTGGGCCGCTACGACGAGGTCCCGAAGATCGGGAGCGGGCCCGGCGCGCCGGAACGCCCGATCTCGCGCATAGGCCTGATCGGAGACGTGCACGCCGAGGACGAGAACCTCGCGATCGCGATCGCGCGCCTTCGCGAAGAGGGCGCCGAGCGCCTGATCTGCGTCGGAGACGTGGCCGACGGCATGGGCGATCTCGATCGCACGATCGCGCTGCTCGAAGAGGCTGGCGTGGTGACGATCGCCGGCAACCACGAGCGCTGGTTCCTCTCGGGGACCATGCGCGACCTGAGGAGCGTTCAGCACAAGGAGGCGCACCCGGAGGCGGCGCGCGCGCTCGGCTCGCTTCCGCCGCTGCTCGAGCTCTCGACGACGCGCGGGCCGCTGCTCGTCTGTCATGCGGTCGGGCTCGACGACATGACGGTGCTCGACGATCGAACGCTGATCGAGATGGCGCGCTGGATGCCGGAGTTCGTGGCGATCGAGGCGGCTGGGCGCTTTCGCATCGTCGTCGCGGGGCACACGCACCGGTTCTTCGTGCGCCGGTTTCCAGGCTTCGTCTGGATCAACGCCGGGACGCTCAAGCGAGACGACGACCCGTGCTTCGTGCTCGTCGACCTCGACGAGGGCGTCGTTCATCACTTCATGATCGACGTCGATCAGAGCGTGCTGCACCGCGCGGTCGCGCTCGACCTGCCCGATTGAGCGCTACGGGGCCGCGCAGCCGAACGTGAGCGCGTGGACGTTCGCCGCGCCCTCGACCGCGGTCGCCTGGAA
>JBBSAT010000378.1:0-6882 GCA_038252025.1 Polyangiales bacterium
AATCCTGCTCGCGCGCGGCACCTCGCTCACGCTCGTCCCGCTCGACATCGAAGCGCGTCCCGCCGGCGACCCCATCGTGCTCGGTCTCGACGTTCCGCCCCCTGCCCCGATCGCCGCGGGACATGCGACGGCGGACGCCAGCGCCTGGGCCTACGCGACTCCTTTCGGAATCGTCGTGCTCCGGCGCGTACAGCAGGACGCTCGCCTGGTGCGGCCCGTGGGGTTCGTGGGCGCGGAGGGGACGGCGCACGACGTCGCGGTGAGCCCGTCGGCGGCACGCATCGCGTGGATCGAGGGCGGGCACGTGCGCTGGGCGACTCTCTCCGAGCCCGCGCCGCAAGCCCCATCTCCCTCGCCGCGAGCCGGCGAGCCCCGCGAAGACCGCGTGCTAGGCCTCGGGCGATGCGAATCGAGGATACGGTCGGTGGCACTCCTCTCGTCGAGCTGCGCACGGGCGTCGACCGCCCGGGAGTGCGTCTCCACGGAAAGCTCGAGGGGTCGAACCCCGGCGGGAGCGTGAAAGATCGTCCTGCGCGCTCGATGATCCTCCGTGCCGAGGAGCGCGGCGAGCTCCGCCCCGGCGTGCGGCTCATCGAGCCGACGAGCGGCAACACCGGGATCGCCCTCGCGATGATCGCGTCGGCCCGCGGCTACGAGATCGAGCTCGTCATGCCCGCCAACGCAACGGCGGAGCGCGTGCGCGTGATGGAGGCGCTCGGCGCCAAGGTGATCCTGACGCCGGCCGCGGGAGGCATGGAGGGCGCGATCGATCACGCGCACCAGAAGGTCGCTCAGGGCGGCTACCTGATGCTCGACCAGTTCGCGAACCCGGACAACTGGCGCGCGCACGTCGAGACGACGGGCCCGGAGATCTGGAAGGACACCAGCGGAAAGATCACCCACTTCGTCAGCTCGATGGGCACGACGGGCACGATCATGGGCGTGTCGCGCTACCTCAAGTCGGAGAACGAGGCAGTGTCGATCATCGGCTGCCAGCCGACCGAAGGCTCGAGCATCCCCGGGATCAGGCGCTGGCCCCCGGCGTACCTGCCGAAGATCTTCGAGGCGCCGCGCGTCGATCGGATCGTCGACGTCGATCAGAGCGACGCCGAGCGAACGACGCGCGCGCTGGCGCGGACCGAGGGCGTGTT
The DNA here is from genome assembly GCA_038252025.1 of Polyangiales bacterium. Lineage (GTDB taxonomy): Bacteria > Myxococcota_A > Polyangia > Polyangiales > Sandaracinaceae > JBBSAT01. The sequence goes on from JBBSAT010000378.1 coordinate 1,152, forward strand.
CGTGGGCGTGAGCTCGGGAGGCGCCGTCTGGGCGGCCCGAAAGGTCTGCGCAGAGCTCGCTGCCGAAGGCCGCGATGGCCTCGTCGTCTGCATCCTCTGTGATCGCGGCGATCGATATCTCTCGTCGCCGCTCTTCGAGACGCCGCCCCCGGATGCGAAGGCCGTCGATGGCTGAGAAGACCGTCCGCGTGGTGATCGATCAGGTCGGCGCCGCCGCGTTCGAGGCGAGCGCCGTCGGCTCCGGAGGCAAGCTCGTGCTCGACGGCCCCGCCGAGGTGGGCGGCGAGGGCCGCGGCATGCGACCGATGGAGCTCTTGCTCTCGGCCGTGGCCGGCTGCGCGTCGATGGACGTGGTGCACATCCTCCGCAAGCAGCGCGAGCCGCTCGAGAAGCTCCACATCGAGATCGAAGGCGACCGCAAGGATGCGACGCCTGCCCCGTTCGTCCGCATACGCCTCGTGTTCGTCGCGAACGCGGGCGTCGACGCGCACAAGCTCGAGCGCGCCGTCACGCTCGCGGTCACGAAGTACTGCTCCGTGGGCGCGACCCTCGCGCCCGGCGTCGACGTCACGTGGAGCACGCGCGTCGAGGTGGGATAGCGACGATCCGCCCGCTCCCCGTGCGAGAGCGAGCCGGGCCGCGGCGCGACGTTCCGGTTCACTCCCCCCGTCGAGGACCGCGGTCTCGGCGACGGGCCTCCGACCAAGGTGGAGGCTTCTGATCCGTCGACGTCGGGCTCAGCGTCGACCGGGCGTCTCCGCTCACCAGGTGACCTTGTAGACGCACGCTTGTCGGTTCTCGAAGCGACACTCGACGTGCGCCACCTTCGCGTCTTCGGCGCCGGTGAGGCGGAGCGCCATCTCGATCCAGGCCGGGCAGCCCGGGCCGCAGAAGAACCGATTCGGCGCGCGATCCTCGTCGAGCGGCATGACCAGCCGGAGCTGCCATTCCTGCTTGCCGACCTGGCTCGGGACGAGGTCGCCGACATCGAAGTATCGGTTCCAGAGCGATCCCGTTCGGCGCACCAGGAAGTCCGGTGAACCGAGCCGGAGGACCATCTTGTAGACGCTTCCGAGATCGGTGTCCGCGATGTACGCGGAGAGGCGCCGCATCTCGTCGTCCGGCGACTTCGCCGAGGAGCAGTAGCGCGCCACGACCCGGTTCACGACGCCGATGGGATACCAGCCTCCGGCCAGGAGGATACCCGTGAGCACCGCACGATCTGCGGCCGTGGACGCTTCGAGGATCTCCTCCCACCGCCGCGCGCCGTGCTCACGCAGGATGTAGTCACGCGTGTGGATCAAGAGGCTGCCCTTGCCGTGCCCGATGCCTCCGCTCACTGCGCGGACGATACACGAACGAGGGAGGCCAGAGGAAGACGAACCTCACCACCTCGGTGCAGCGAGCGCTTGTGCGTTCGTCCATGTGAGCCGCATCATCGCGCGCATGTTCCTCTCCAACGCCGGACGACGCGGCACGGTCCCTCAGAAGAACTTCCTGTACGACCGAAAAGGCCCCTGGCCGCAGCCCTCGCCGACGGAGCCCCTCGGCACCTCGCCGGAGGTGCTCCATCTTCCATGGCAGGAGAGCCTCGACTGGCAGCTCCACATCGGCCTGCGCTACGCGCGCGATCTCCTCGTGTATGGACCGCTCTCGTTCGTGCGCGCGCTCGGGTTCGGAGAGCTGCCCGAGATCGACGATGTCGCCATGGCGAGCGTGCTCACCCGCGGCATCTACTCGCGCTTTCTCTCGCCCCTCGACCCGATCGACGTACAGACGTTCGCGGGCACCTACGATCCGAACGACGGCGGGGTCTACTACAAGCTGGACTTCACTCCGATCGAGAGCGTGCGCCCGTACGACGGAATGTTCGTCGCCTCGACCGTCACGCTCATGCGGCGAGCGAGCGAGGGCTCGGACGACTTCACGATCGTCGCGGTGGCGGTCGGCAAGGAGCGGCTGCGGCTCGAGCCGAAGGACGCGGACGCTTGGCGGCTCGCCAAGTACTACGTCCTCCAGGGCTGCAGCTACGGGACGCTCTTCACGCAACACCCGAACGTTCACTTCCCCTACGACACGATCAACGCGGTCACGAAGGGGTCCATCCCGATCGACCATCTGCTCTTCAAGCTGCTCATCCCACACCTGCGCTTCTCGCTCGTGCTGGACAACGCAGTGCTGCAGTCGCCGGCCTCGGTGATCAGCAACTTCCGCCAGTCGCTCTACGATCCGTTCGCTGCTGCCGCGAGCAGCGGGCTGATGTCCTTCTTCGTCGCAGGTCACAACGGCATCGCGGGCAACTCCGCGTATCCCGGGTACCGCTACGCGGCCAGTCGTGAGGAGCTGCCGCTGCCGTCGACGCACTACGGAAAGTTTCTGCGCGACTACTTCGAGCCCTTCCACGAGCTCACGACGACCGTCGTGGGTGCGATGGACGAGACGGAGCTCGGCTATTGCGAGGAGTGGGCTCGCTGGATCAACGTGTGGATCCCCTCGTTCCCGACGCTGACCTTCCGCGACACCGACGAGGCCGAGGTGAAGGCGTCGCGAGCGAGGCTGGCGTTCGCGCTCGCCGTGATGCTCTGGGACGTCACGGTCGTGCACTCCACCGATCACCAGGACTTCGCGGCGAACGTCCCTGTCGAGTGGAAGTGCTTCCGGCTGCGCCGACCCGCTCCGGTCGCGAAGGACGGCGCGCCCGTCGACCGAAAGAAGCTGTCGAGAAAGATCGACATCTTCAAGTCGTACCTGGCGCACCGGATGTTCTTCGCGCCCACCAACGTGACGGTGCTGTTGAACGTCGACTATGGGTTTGAGACTGACCTGCTCCGAGCGGCGCAGACCAAGTTCAAGGAACGCCTGCGGGCCGTGGACGCGAGCTTCGAGGCCAACGGCGTACCTCGCTACATCCCCATCGCGGAGGTCGCGGCGAGCATCCAGTACTGAGCGGCGTCTACGAGGCGCGCGACGCCGCCGCCTCGCGCGCTCGGAGCTGCCACGCGGTGACCAGCCCGAACGCGCCGATACCGAGGCACATCAGGACGTGGAGCCACATGAACGCCGCGTACCGATCCGTCATCAGGACCAAGCGCAGGTTCTGCAGGCCCCATACTCCGTAGATGAAGCCGATCGCCAGGGCGACTCCGCGCTTCTGCGCCTGCGGCCAGGATCGCGCCATGAGGCAGACGATGCCCACGAACGCGCAGCTGGTCCCCTGCCAGTACTCCCAGTCCGCGCCATGGCTGCCCAGCGTGTATGGCTGAGCGACGAAGAGGTCGACGAGCACGGGTGTGACGATCGAGCTGAAGATCATCACTGCGAGGAGCAAACCGTAGATTCCAGCCGCCAGGAAGATCATGGCCGCACAGTATCAGGCGCCCACGCGCGAAGCGTCGGTTTCCTCGCCCCCGGGGCGGGTCGATCCGTGGAAGCGAGTCGCGCTGACCTCCGAATGCGGGCCGAAGTCATCCACCCCGATGGCTCGGCGTTCGTACCGAGGGTCGCGGCGGCTCGCGTACCGGCATCGTTCGCGCTTCGCCGGCGATCACCCACACATGGCCGAAGTCGTCGCCGCCGCGTAGGCCGCCGACACCTCTCGCGTGAGCGCCGGACCAGCCGATCCGTGCGCCGTGGTCCTCGACCTCGCACCGGGACGCCGCAGAGTCTGCGGACGTACGTTCCCCGCGAGTTCTCCTGCGATGAGGCGACCGCGCGATCGATCGTCGACGCCTTTCCGTTCGCGCTCGTCGTCGTCCCCGAGCTCGACGCGGTCCACCGGTCTCGCACACGGCATCGCCGCGTTCGAGCTGCACATCGAGACGCTCGTCGGCAGCAGAAGCTCGGGCAGAACCGGAAGCCCGTCGACCAGGAAGCGGCTGCGCGCGCGCTCACGAGCGCGACCGGAGACGACGAGCGATGGATCGGTGCGCAGATGCTCTCGGCACACGCGCGGCGAGGATGAGCGAAGCCGACTGCGCGACGGAATTCACGCCTACTTGCATTCATGCGAATGCTCGCATATATGGTCGCTCGTGGACGTGGCGACGAACCTTTCCCCCTCGCGATGGGAGCTCTACCGGCTCCTCGGGGATCCGTTTCGGCTGCGGCTGCTCGCGCTGACCAGCGAGGACGAGCTCGCCGTCGGTGAGCTCGCCGAGCTGCTCGGAGAGTCACAGCCGAACGTCAGCAAGCACGTCGCCATCCTCAAGCGCGCCGGGCTCGTCTCGGTTCGCAAGCAGGCTACGCGCGCGTTCGTGCGCGCCGCCGCGAAGTCCGACGACGTGGTGGTGGACGACGCCGTCGCCGCCGGACGCGCGATCATCTCGGCCGACGGCTCGCTCGCGCGCGTCGCCGAGGTCGTGCGCGCGCGTGACGCGCAGGCCCGCGAGTTCTTCGCCAAGGGCGCCGCGCGCGACGACGCCGACCCCGAGACGCTCCCCCCGGAGCTGCCCGCGTATCTCTCCGCGCTCGCGCCGCTCCTGCCGCATCGCGCGCTCGCCATCGAGATCGGCACCGGAGACGGCCGCCTGCTCGATGTGCTCGCGCCGGTCTTCGATCGCGTGATCGCGTGCGATCGATCGCCGGCCCAGCTCGATCGCGCCGCGCGACGGGTCCGAGCGCGCGGGTACGCCAACGTCGAGCTCATCGAGGGCGACCTCGAGGACGCCGCCGCCCGGAAGAAGCTGAAGAAGGCAGGCGGCGCCGACGTGGTGTTCGCTGCGCGCGTGCTTCACCACGCGCCGAAGCCCGAGCGGACGCTGAAGGCGCTCGCAGAGCTGGCCCGGCCGTCCGGTGTGATCGTCGTCATCGACTACGCGGCGCACGACGACGAGAAGATGCAGCGCTCGCAGGCGGACCTCTGGCTGGGCTTCTCGGAGGGCGACCTCCGCGCGCTGGTGAAGAGCGCCGGCTTGCTGCGACCCGAGGTCCGCGCCATCCCGCGGCCGCTGGTCGCCCTCGGCAGAGGGCCCGACGCACACCTCGCCTGGCAGGTGCTCGTCTGTCGACGGCCCGCCGAGACCGATTCCTGAAGCTCGATGACCGACACCGAACCGAAACCGAGGAACGAGAGAGACATGCAGACTCAGACGCAGAACGACACCAAGAAGAGCGCTCCGAACCAGACCGCCCGCTACAAGGTCGCGGACATCTCCCTCGCGGCGTGGGGCCGCAAGGAGATCGAGATCGCAGAGACCGAGATGCCCGGCCTCATGGCGATCCGCGCCGAGTACAAGACCGCCCAGCCGCTCAAGGGCGCGCGCATCGCGGGCTGCCTCCACATGACCATCCAGACCGCGGTGCTCATCGAGACGCTCCGCGATCTCGGCGCCGAGATCACGTGGACCAGCTGCAACATCTTCTCGACGCAGGATCACGCTGCGGCGGCGATCGCGGCGGCGGGCTTCCCGGTGTTTGCCTGGAAGGGCGAGACCGAGGAGGAGTACAACTGGTGCATCGAGCAGCAGCTGCTCGCGTTCGACGGCAACAAGGGCCCGAACATGATCCTCGACGATGGCGGTGACCTCACCGTTCTCGTCCACGAGAAGCGCCAGGATCTCCTCCCGCAGATCTTCGGCCTCTCCGAGGAGACGACGACCGGCGTTCACCGCCTCTACGAGATGGCGAAGAAGGGCGAGCTCAAGCTCCCGGCCATCAACGTCAACAACTCGGTCACGAAGTCGAAGTTCGACAACCTCTACGGCTGCCGCCACTCGTAGAGGCGGTGAACGCC
>JBBSAT010000379.1:0-6829 GCA_038252025.1 Polyangiales bacterium
CTGGCACTGCGCGGCTACTGGCACTGCGCGGCTACTGGCACTGCGCGGCTACTGGCACTGCGCGGCTACTGGCACTGCGCGGCTACTGGCACTGCGCGGACTGGTACTGCCGCATCATCGCCAGCTGCGCCGCCGGGACGCCGGGCGAGGCGAGGAGCTGCCGGACGGTGGCGCAAGCGGCCGTCCGATCGCCGATGTCGCGCTGCGCGCCCCAGAGCGCGCGGAGCTGAGCCGTGCCGTGCGCATGACCGTGACCGAGCAGCTCGATGATGCAGCGCGAGTTACCCGCGATCATGCATTCGTTGAGGCGATCGTCGCTCGGCGGCGCTGCAGTCGTCGTGGTCGGCGGCGTCGTCGTCGTCGTCGGCGGCGGCGGCGCGTGGGTCGTCGTCGCGGGCGGCGGCGGCGCGTGAGTCGTCGCCGGCGCGGTGTGCGTGGGCACGACCTGACGCGGCCGCACGCTCGCGACCGTCGCATGCGATCGCGTTCGACGTATGACGTCGTTCGCTCGCGCGCTGATCGCGGCGGGCGCCTGGACCATGTTGAGGACCGCGCCTGCGAGACGGTTGGCTTCGGTCGGATCCGACGCGACGAGCGACTCCGCCTGCGTGATCGTGTCGGTGGCGAAGCGAGTCATCGTGTCCACGACCTCGGGTCGCTGCCGATACGAGCTGTCGACCGGAAGGGACTCGAAGGAGAGGTACGCGCTCTCGAGCTCGCCGTTTCGGAGCTGCGCCAGACCCGCGACGAACGCGCCGGACTGAGTCTGCTCCTGCGTCGCTCGGTCCTGACACGCCGCAGCGGACGGATCGCTCGGCCGCAGCGTGAGCGCGGTCGAGGCATGCGCGAGCGCGTCGCCGAAATTCCCCGAGTTGATGGCCGTCTGACAGGCCGCGACCTCGGTCGCGACTTGCCCGTCCACGCTGGGCCCGGGATCGACCACGTCGACCGTCGTCGGCTGCACGGCAGTCGTCGTCACGGTGGGGGTCACCGTAGGAAGAGGCGCGATCGAAGTTGCGGTGGGGCCGTCCGGCGAGCCGGACAGTGCGATCACCGCGCCCGCGACCAGGGCGATCCCGAGGATGCCCGCTGCGACGATCATCGTCGTCCGGTTCCCGCCACCCGCCGCGGGCTCGGCCGGAAGGCTCAGCGCATCCATCTGCATGGTGCGGCCTTCGTCGAACGTGAACTGCTCGCCGGCAGGCACGAAGCGAAAGCGGACCTGGCCCAGCTCGACGATGTCGCCCGGCTGGAGAACGTGGTTGCGGGTGTCGGCGCCGTTCACGCGGAGGCCGTTGGCGCTTCCGGTGTCCTTGATCCGCAGGATGCCGTCCTCGAGGACGACCTCCGCATGCTCGCGGGAGATCGAGCGGTGGTTGACCCAGATCTCGAGATCCTCCGCGCGACCGATCCGCATGCGCTCGCGTGAGAGTGCGTACTCCGCGCCGGGCGCGGGAGGCGACATCATCACGAGCCGCGCGGGCGGGCCTCGGGTCGGCGTCGGAGCCGGGATCATCGCCGTGACGGCGTCGGCGCCCGCGGGCATCGCGCTCGGGGCGGTGGCCTCGGGCAGCGTCGCGCTGTTGTCCGTGGCCTCGATCTGGAGCGCGAGCTGGTAGTCGCCGATCAGGATCTGATCGCCGGCCGCGAGCGTCGTCTCGTTCCCGATCTTCTTCCCGTTGACCTTGACGCCGTTGAACGACTGAAGGTCCTCGAGGAGGAACGACCCGTTCGAGCGCCGCAGCTTCGCGTGCTTGCGCGAGATGTTCCGCTCGGTGAGGCGGATGGTGTTCCCCTCCTTGCGGCCGATGGTGATCTCATCGCGGACGAGAGGAACGACCGTAGTCTTTCCTTCGTCATCAGCGATCACGAGCTTGAACATGCCGGCCACGATTGCGCGCTCTCCCTGAGCGAGAGATCGGGACGAAGAATGGTCGGTTCGCGGCACGAGTGTCAACGTCGTACACGCCTTCCTTGCGATCACCCGTCCCCGACGTGGGGCCGCGGTCACGATGGACGTCCGAAACGTGCGCCTGCGGATGGCTTGGGTACCGGGGAAAGACGTGGGACGATCGGCAGGACCGATGCGCCGGGCCCCCCTCGCCTTTCTCCTCTCTTCTCTACTCGGCGCGGGCTGCCAGCCCGGCGTGCCGACCGCGCCGCTCCGGGATGCAGGCCCCCGCCCCGACACCGGACGCCTCGACGGGAGCACCGAGGCGAGGGACGCGGGCTATGAGCGCCCCGATGCGCTCGTCCTTCCCCATGCCGATCTCGCGGTCGTTCTCCCCTACGCCGGACCCGAGGCGACGGTGGATCTCTCCGCGGGGGCGTCGCTCGGCCGGCTCGACGTCGTGTTCTCGATCGATGGGACCGGGAGCTTCGGCGGCGAGATCGACGCCCTCCAGACGGATCTGTCTGATCGCATCGTACGGTCGCTCGAAGCTTCGGTGGCCGACGTCGCGTTCGCGGTCGTGCGTTTCGAGGACATGCCGATCGCGCCGTTCGGAGTCGAGACCGATCGGGCGTACGAGCTGCTGACGGCCGTCACGACCGATCCCGCGCGCGTGAGCTCCGCCGTGGCCGCGCTCGATCTCCCGCTCGGTAACGGAGGAGACACGCCGGAGGCCGGCTTCGAGGCCCTCTATCAGATCGCGACGGGGGCTGGGCTCCTCGCTGGGGGTGACGTGCTCGTCCCCGCGTGGAACGGCCGGGCCGCATCCGGTGGCGGCACCGAGCCTGGCGTGGGGTTTCGTACGGGCGCGCTTCGCGTCGTCGTGCACGTCACCGACGCGCCGGCGCACGAGGGCGCCGACTACGCGGGCCCCATCCCGGGCGCGCACGGATCCGCGGCAGCGAGCGCAGCGCTGAACGCGGCGGGCGTGCGCTTCATCGGCGTCGCGTCGGGCTCTGCCGCGCGACCTCAGCTCGAGGCCATGGCCCTCGCGACGGGCTCGGTGGTGCCGCCGATCTCGGGCTCCTGCCACACGGGCCTCGGGGGCGCGTCGAGGCCGCCGACGAGCAGCGGCTGCGTGCTCGTGTTCGACGTCGCCTCGGACGGCTCGGGGCTCTCGGACGCGATCATCGACTCGATCGGCGATCTCACCGACACGCTCTCGTACGGTGAGGCGTACGGAGAAGCCGTCGACGATCGGCTCGCCTTCGTGCGCGCGATCGAGGCGCTGGACGCCACCCCGCCAGCGGGGGGCACTGCCCCGACGCGCGGGGACCTGCGCCCGACCGATGGCATCGACGACACCTTCCTCGGCGTGCGCTCGGGCACCGAGATCCGCTTTCGCGCGCACCTCGCGAACCTCACCATCGAGCCCGCCGACTACGATCAGGTCTTTCGCGTCGTGATCCGGGTGCTCGGCGACGGCCTCGTGCTCGTCGAGCGCACCGTGCGCGTCACCGTTCCTCGCGGAAGGCTCGACGGAGGACCGAGCGACGACGCGGGGCCCGGAGGATCGAGCGACGCGAGCAGCTCGGACGCGGGCCCCTCGGACGCGGGCGTCGACGATGCCGGCGTCGACGATGCCGGCGTCGACGCCGGCTGACGGTCAGAGCTTCGCGATCTGACGGATCTTCGCGATGAGGCCCAGGCTAACGACGAGCGTCGTCAACCCCGCGGCGATCGCCCCCAAGATCGCGAGCGTCGGAGCCGCCGAGGTCGCGCCGAGCACGAGCCCGATCGCAGGGAGCGTCGCGATGGCCTTCTGACCGTTCTCCGTCACGCGCGTCGCGAACATGCGCGCGAGCGCGAGACCGAACGCCGCTGCGCCGAGCGCCGCCAGCAAGAAGAGAGCGACGAGCGCGCCGCGCGCCGCGAGATCGCCACCGCCGCGCGTCATGGCTGCGGCGACGAGAGCGCCGCCGCTCGGCAGCATCCGACCGCGCACGACGATCGCGTTCGCCTGCTCGAGCGGGACCGTGTCCAGCACGCCGTCCGGGTCGGCGCGGAGGATGCGCTGTACGCGACCTTCATCGATGAACATCGCGAAGTCGGCCGGGCTGCCGTCGGCCTCCTCGAAGGCCGGCTCGGTGATCATCCCGCGCTCGGTGCCGATGTTCAGCGGGCTCGCCGCGGCCACGCCGTCGATGACGCGGATGTGACCGTGCCACTCGCGCTCGGGCTCGAGGCGCTGGCTCGTCGTCTCGAAGGACGAGTCGTAGAAGGTCACGGAGCCGAGCGCGCGCGTGCCGCTCGTCGGGCGCGCGTGGGCGCCCGTGGCGAAGATCGCGAGCCCGACGAGCGTGGCGAGCACGACGTGCGCGAGGACGGGCAGAGCGGCGGCCGCGGCCTGGCTCTTGGTCGAGCGAGGCTGTGCGAGCGCGGCGAGCGAGCCATCGACGCCGGAGGCGCCGCCGAGCACGGGCAGCACGTAGGTGAGCGACGCGCGGGCGATCTCGCCGGCGAGGGCGCCAGAGAACCCGCGCAGCGCGGGGGCGCCGTTGAAGGCATCGTCGATCGCGAGCGTGAGCCCGCTCAGCGCGCGGCTCGGCTCGGAGATGATCGCGACGAAGCACGCCGCCGTCAGGACGACGATGGCCCCGAGCGCGGTCCAGCCGAGCCAGCTGCGATACCGGCCGAAGATGGCGAAGAGCGCGGCGCAGGTGGCGAGGCTGAAGCCGACCACCTCGGCGCTGCCGGGGAACATCTGCTCCGCGGTGCCGGTGACGGCCGGTCCGTGAAGACCGCCGACCACCGCGATGGCCGCGATCGGGATCAGCACGAAGAGCGCGTTTCCGAGGAACGCGACGCCGGGGCGCGAGTCGCCGGCCAGGTTCGCCGCGAGGCTCCCCGTCGCCTTGCCCGCCTTGCCCGGAGGCGCGGTGCGCGCGAGCAGCGCCTCGCCGATGCGGATCGGAGCGATCAGGAAGCCGAAGAGCCAGAGCCAGGCCAGCGCGCCGGGACCGCCGAGGCTGATCGCCGTCGCGGTCGAGACGAGGGCGCCGGCGCCGACCGTCGCCGAGGTCGAGAGCGCGATCGCGGTCGCGGGATGTACGCGCCCGGGGGCCTTCGGATCGTAGGCGGTGAGGGCGCGAAAGGCCTCTCTCAGCCGAGTGAGCTGCGGCGCGCGGAGGTAGCCGGTGACGAGCGCGGCGGCGACGACGAGCGCGGGAAGCGCCAGCCAGGGCCAGAGCACGTCGCGAAGGGAGAGGAGCGATTGCATGCGAGGCCGCGGTTGTAGTGGGTTTCCGGGGGGCGAGCCATCAGGCTTGTGGGGCGCGCGCCGGCCGGCGATCTGGCACCCTCTCCTTTCCGTGCCCAGGAAGCTCGCGACGTTCGTCTTGCTGCTCGCGTCCTGCGGGGCCCGCACCGGCCTCCGGGTCGACCCGAGCGTCGAGGACGCGGCCGTGGAGATGCGGGACGCGTGGAGCGAGGCCGGGCCGACGTGCACGCCCGACATCGTGCTCGCGCCGGCGCGCGCCGACGTCGTGCTGCTCATCGATCGATCGGGCTCGATGAACCGGCCGCTCGCGAGCGATCCGATGCTGCGCTGGGACGCGCTGCGGACGGCGCTCGCGACGAGCCTGCCGCCGTTCGACGAGAGCATCGCGTTCGGCGCTTCCATCTTCCCCGTGCCGGAGATCGAGGGCGACCGGAGCACGGTCTGCGTGGCGTCGGCGACGCTGGACGTGCCGGTCGGCGCGCGAAGCGTGTCCGCGGTGCTGGACGCGGTCGACGCGCATGGCCCTGCGGGGGGCACTCCGACGACGGCTGCGCTCGAGGTCGCGTTCGCGGCGCTGCGCGCGCGCGCCGGGCCGGGCGTGACGCAGGCGGTCGCGCTGACGACGGACGGCGGACCGAATTGCGATCCGGTGAACGCGGGCGAGGTCTGGTTCGGCATCGCGCCGGAGACGTGTCCGGACATGGGCATCGCGCTGTCGAGGTGTCTCGACGACGATCGGGCCATCGCGGTGATGGAGAGGGGCCTCGCGAGCGGGATCCCCACCTACGTGATCGGGATGGACGTGACGGAGCCGGTCTTGGTCGACGCGATCAACCGGATGGCGGTGGCGGGCGGTCGGCCGCGTGACGGGGCGGAGCGCTTCTTCGACGTGCGTCGCCCGGGCGATCTCGGAGACGCGTTCGCGGAGCTGAGCTCCGAGGTCGCGAGCTGCGCGTTCGTTCCGATCGGGACGATCGAGACCGAGGAGCCGATCGTGCGCGTCGACGGCATGGAGATCGCGCGGGACGACACGCGAGCCGACGGCTGGACGCGCGGGGCGTCGGGAACCTTCGAGCTCTCGGGGGTCGCGTGCGACCGCGCGCGGCGTACGGGCGCGGTGGTGGTCGTCGACGGGATCTGCCGGTAGGGCGCGGTCACCCGTCGCGGTCGCCCTCGCCCTCGCTCTCGCCCTCGCTCTCGCTCTCGCTCCTTCCGACTCCCTCGCCCCGCGTGCGGGGAGAGGGCGGGGGAGAGGGGCGCTTGGCTCTCTACCGCTCTCCCTCTCGAGAGAGACAGAGAGAGAGCCGAGCCGGTCGGCGCCGACGCTCGCAATCCTCCCCGGGCCCAGACGTGGTCGCGCGACACGATGCAGCTCTCGGCCGGCAGGGCAGCTGCGACGCGCGCTGACGAGCGAGGGCGAGAACCGACGAGACGGTCACGGACGCGCGCGATTCGCGACTGCGATGGGCAGTGCCAACGAGGTGCGCGCGTGGCCCGCCTCAGCCGCCGCCCATCCCCGACGCGCCGATCGCGATGACGATCCCGATGGCACCGGCGATGAGCGTCAGCACGACCGCCCCCCACGCGAGGCGACGAAAGAGACGGGCGCCGCCGTCAGTCGCAGCGAGGAGATGGGAGACCCCGAAGAGCCCTGGCGC
>JBBSAT010000380.1:0-6807 GCA_038252025.1 Polyangiales bacterium
GGCCGATCCGATCAAGGACTCGAGCAAGGAGGCGCTCGCGCAGCTCGCGGGTGAGGACGTACGGGTGGTCATGGTCACTGGCGACGCGCGCGCGACGGCCCAGGCGGTGGCGACGAAGCTCGGCATCGCGGACGTGGAGGCGGGCGTGCTGCCGGATCGAAAGAGCGAGATCGTCGCGCGCTGGCAGAGCGAGAGTCACATCGTCGCGATGGCGGGCGACGGCGTGAACGACGCGCCCGCGCTGGCGAAGGCTCACGTCGGTGTCGCGATGGGCACTGGAACCGACGTCGCGATGGAGAGCGCCGGGGTCACGCTCGTGCGCGGCGATCTCCGCGGCATCGCGCAGGCGCGGGCGCTGAGCCGGAGGACGATGCGGAACATCCGCCAGAACCTGTTCTTCGCGTTCGTCTACAACACGCTGGGCATCCCGCTCGCCGCCGGCGTGCTCTTCCCGCTGACCGGCTGGCTGCTCGACCCGATGGTCGCGAGCGCGGCCATGAGCCTCAGCTCGGTGTCCGTCATCGCGAACGCACTGAGGCTCCGACACGCGCGGCTCTGACGTGCCGCTGATGAGAGGAACCTGCTGGCCAGGCCCGGAGATGCCGCGCTCTTCGGGGAGGTCGGGCTGAACATGGGCAACGTCCAGGTCGAGCCGTGCGAGTCCTCCCCGACGAACGTCTTCGACCCTCGGAACGACGACGGCGACCCCAGCACCCTCGACGCGGCAGGGTTCAACTGGGCCCAGTCGATCAACGCCCACGACCTCGTCGTCGCGCCGGGGATGCCCTTCGGGTTCACCGACTTCTACCTGGGGCCCGTGGTCTCGACGGGCTTTGCGTTGCGGTGGGCGCCCGCGCTCCGCACGTCGGACTACAGCCGCTACCTCGATGAGGTCGCCGAGCACGTCCTCGCGGTCGTCCTCCATTGGCGAGACACCTACGGGATCACGCCGCGGCTCATTCAGCTCTGGAACGAGCCGACGAGCGGGAACCATGAGCTGGTGGGCGGCACCGCGACCGAGATGGTCGACATGGTCGCCCGCGTCGGTGATCGACTCCGAGCGGCCGGCATCAGTGAGATGCGCTTCGTGGTGCCCGCCGAAGAGACCGAAGAGCTCTCGCTCGATCGCGCGACCCGGATCCTGGAGGACGCGCGGGCCCGGCCCTATGTCGGTGCGATCGCCTATCACCCGTATCCCTACGGCTCGGCCTACGCATCGGTGCCGAACATCCTCGCGGCCTCCGGGCGTGGAGCGCCGAACGCGGTCGAGGTCGACGTGCGTCGCCGTCTGCGAGATCTCGGTGCGCTCTACGGTGTGCCCGTCTTCATGGCCGAGGTCTCGCACTCGGAGCTGCCCTTCGACGATTTTGGCAACGTCCGCGGGCGCGCGATCCACATCCACGACGAGCTCGTCTACGCCGACGCTGCCGCGTTCTTCGGGATGAACGCGATGTGGGACACGGTCTCGCACGCCCAGCACTTCATGGGCCGTCCCGATCCCGGCTTCTGGAACGAGACCGATACGATCGTCCTCATCGATGTCGAGAACGCCCGCGTCGTCATCTCGCCGATGGGCCGCGCGCTCGGTCACTGGGCGCGCTGGATCGATCGCGGCGCGGTGCGCGTGGGCGCGACGAGCGACGACCCGCTCGTGTTGCTCACGGCGTTTCGAGAGCCGACGCGCGCTCGCCTCGTGGTCGTCGCGGTGAACAACGCGACCGAAGCGCGAGAGCTGCGCGCGCACGTCGCCGGCGCCCCGCTCGGGCCCACGTTCGAAGGCGAGCTGTCGACCGCCAGCGCGCCGTGGGCCGCGATCACGGGCGCTACGACTTCCCCCACGGACCTCACGTACACCATGCCTCCGCTCTCGGTCGCGACGTTCTCGATCCCGCTCGCGGGGGTGGTCGAAACGGATGCAGGGCCGGGCGTCGATGCCGGCTCCGAGGTCGATGCCGGCGAAGGCGTCGACGGCAGCACGACGCCGGCAGACGGGGCGACGGCGGATCTCGACGGTGGTCCGCTCAGCGACGGCGCAGCAGCGCGTACGGATGGAAGCTCGGGCGCGGCGGACGCCGGGTTCGCGGGTGGCGGCGGCGCCACGTGCTCCTGTCGCGCGGGCGGGGGTCGCTCGTCTCTCGGGTGCGGCCTCGCGCTGGGTCTCGTGATGCTGTTCGCGCGTGTCCGACGTGCGCGACGAACCTCGCGGGCCGCGTGATGGATTCGCTCGGACGCGGACAAGAGCCTTCGGAGGCACGGATGACTTCGACTCGACCCCTGATGTTTCTTGCGCTCGCTCTCGTGCTCGGGGCAACCGGCTGCGGCGACGCTGGCGGCGCCACTACCACCGACGTCGGCGGGAGCGATGGCGCTCAGGCCGATGTCGGCTCTACGGATCTCGACTCGGCCACGGGCGACCTGGACTCTGGCACCGGCGACGTCGACTCGGGCGGAATCGACGTGGACTCGGGCACGGTCGACAGCGGAGGCGGCGACGTGGACGCGGCGCTCGTATGCGACGGAGTGCATCCGATCGTCGGGCCGCCGCGCACGTGTGATCGCGGTCGCTGTCTCTGCGCCGATCCCGACGCGTGCTTCCCGGTCGACGTCGCGGCGGCCTGCTGCGGCGGCGATGTGACGTGTGCTCCACCGGTCGCCTCCTGCACAGCGACGCATCCGATCATCGGGCCACCGCGCACGTGCGAGAGCGGCAACTGCTACTGCTCGAACCCCGACGCGTGCTTCCCGGCGGAGGTCGCGGCGGGCTGCTGCGCCGTCGACGTCGTCTGTGTTCCCTAGCTTTCACCCTGCCTGGTTGGAGATCGCCGAGCGCCTGCTCGAGCCGGGCATCGGCGGTCCCGGCCGAGCCACTCCCTCTCCTGTCGGGAGACGGCAGGGGTGAGGGCGCGCGGATGAGACGCGTCGAGTGAGCGAGCTGTCCGGTTCACCGACCAGCGACCCCAGGCAACAAGGCCTTCATGCGGACAAAGCTTCGAAGAAGCCGCTTCAACAGGAACGCCTCGCGCGTCGCGACCTCGTTCGACGGAGTCCACCGCGGTATCGTCATCGTTGCCTCCGCGCGATGCCGACACGCAATCGCGCAAGCGGAGACGATCGCGACGGCCTACCTCATCCTCGATTCCCTAGGGCGTATTGCCGGGTCTCCGCAAGCCGCCTCGCTGCCGCGCTTGACGCTCGGGACGGGCTCCGCGATCTTCGTCCTCGATGACCGGTTCACCAACCAGCTACCCCAGGCAACAGGGCCTTCATGCGGACAAAGCTCTACGCGCGGGGCTCGTCGCAATGGTGCTCGTCGGCTGCGCCGAGGCGCACGTCGCCGACGTCGGCGCTGCGCCCATCGATGCAGCGATCCCGCGCGACGGCGCGGGCGAGCTAGACGCCGCGAGGCCGGTCGACGCCGCCGCCGAGGACGACACATACGTGCGCGGCGACTCCGGCCCGCGACGCGACGCGGGCGCCCTGACGTCGCCGTGCGATCTCGAAGGCCCCGCCGAGCCCTCGGCTCCGACGGGCGGCGTCCCCGCCGCGGTCGGCGTCTTCGGCGACCACTGGACCGTGCTCGCCGACTACAGCGACCGCTCGTGGGGCCCCACCCAAGTGAGTAACGAGGGACCGACATCGCAGCAACCCGCTCTGCCCTCGACGACGAGCACGTTGTCGCCATCTCGGTACAGGAGCGCCGTGCTCATCGGCAGCTCGAGCTCGTGGCCGCGGCGTCCGTCTGGGGCTACCGCGACGACGCGGAGTCGGCGCGGTCCGCTGCCGCTCCGCGGGTCGTACACCACGCTGTCCCACGCGACGACGACGTCGTCGTCGCCGGCCGCGACCTGAGGTGCGAGGGGAATGAAGTCCGGATGCGTCAGCTCGTCGAGCACGCCGGCATCGCCGAGCGGGGCGCCGCGCGTGTCGAAGAAGCGGAGGCGCGCGCGTGAGTGCACGGCGTGCTCGTCGAAGCGCGTCGAGGTCACGGTCACGAGCGCGAAGCCTCGGCCGAACGCCGTCAGCCACGCCTGGTCGTCGAGCGCATCGACTTCGACCGGCGTCGGCGCGCCGCGGGGTGTCCCGTCGGCATCGACGACGGTGAGCTCGAGCGGCGGCTCCCCCGCGACCGGACGCCGCAGCACAACGAGACCTCCGTGCCCGACGTCTGCGAAGGCCACGTCACGCGCGGCGTCGGAGACGGTGCGGACCTCGCCGCTCAGAGCGCCGCGGAAGACGACGTCGGGGCCCTCGGGCGCGTACGACCACAGCGTGCCCTCCGCCACGAAGAGAAAGAATCCGTCGGGCGCGCGGAGGATCGGGCGCGTCGCACCGAGCACGCCCTCTTCGTTCATGTCGACGAACGTGTCCACGTCGCGCCTCAGCACGAAGCGCTCGTCCACGACCCAGCCGCCGAGGCCGAGGTAGTCGGGTAGCGCCGCGACCTCCGGCGCGCGGCCGTCCAACGGCAGGAAGGCGATCGACGAGCGATAGTCGGGGACCTGCCACTGACGACGCCGGGCGAGCAGGCGCCGCGCAGCGACCCGTCGATCCCTGCCCGCAATCCGACCGCTCGCCGCCCCGCCACGGCGGCGGGCCGCCGTACTCCGAGTCGGGTGGAGGCGTTCCCCCGCCCCCGCAAAGAAAAGCGAGCTTCGCCGGCTCGGGCGCCGGCCACGGTGAATCGGCCTCCGGCGGCTGGCCCCCGCGGATGGCAGCGAGCGTTGGCTCGTGCGCAACGCGACCACGAATGCCCGTGCCCGCCGTGCGTCGTGAGAGAGACCCGCCACGAGCGGCCGCTGTTCCTCGACGAGCTCGTCGCGGGCACGCCACACTGCTTCTACGCACCGGGACACGCAACGAAGACATGGTGGTCATCGAGCGCACGCGAACGCGCGCGCGCGTCGGGACGGCGGAGAGCGGCATCGTCGTGGCGACCAACGACTATCGAGCCATGGAGACAGTGAGCACGGCCGCCATCGGCGAGCTGGCCGACACCGCCTGTGACCGATACGACCGCGCGCTCCATCGTGCGCTCAGAGAGACGCCCGACACGTCTCGCGGACGCTTTGGCCATCTTGAAAGATCCTGGCTCCCTCGGACAGTCCGATCATTGCCTATCGCCGCTGGCGACGCTCACCCCGTCGTGCCAGATCCGCAGCGTGTATCGCCCCGGCGGAATGCCCGGGATCCGAAAGCCGCCCGCCGGATGGCGATCTCCACGCCGCGGCGCTCCGCCAGCGGACGGATGAGGTCGCCGACGTTCGAGGCCCACTCGGTGACGTCGACGAGCTCGCGTCGCGGCTCCGACCGGCGGCCATGATCGAGGAGCTGACGGATCGAGCGGCTCATTCGCTCGATTTCTTCCACGATCATCGCGGCCAGCTCTCTAGCTCGCGCCGGCTCGACCTCTCCGCTCGCGATCATCTGCGCGCGAGCGTTGACCGTGCCCATCGGCGTGCCGAGGTCGTGGGCGACGCTCGATGCCATTGCGCCGACCGTACGAAGCCGATCGGCGTGCCGGAGCTGTCCGAGCGCGTCGAGCCTCGCTGCCTCCTCGGTTCGAACGCGAACTCGCGCTTGATCCAGCGCGGCGGCCATCGCGTTCATTTCGCGTGCCAGCTCGCCGATCTCGTCGCCCGACGCCACCCGGGTCTGGATCCCACGCTCGCCGAGGCCCACTCGCTGCGCGTGCCTTCGAAGCGCCTCGAGCGGCCGCCCGACGAAGAGCACCCCGAACCCGAGGATGATCGGAATACACAGCGCGAGGACGACGAGCGTGGTCGTAGCCGTGCGCAGGACGGCTTCCCTCGCGTACTCCGCCTCGCGGCCGAGCGGCTCGACCAGCTCCACCGCGGTGACCGGCGCGCCGGGAAGCTGCAAGGTCACATAGGTCGTGAGCGCGTCCTCCCCGTTGGGCAGGCGTGTGCTCAGCGATTCGACGTGCCCGGGGTGCGCGGGCAGATCCAGTCCCTCGCGCGGCGAGTCGGTTCCGGCGCCTCCGCCGAGCTCCACTCAGCGAATCGTCATCTGCGGCTCTCTGGAGTTCACCTCTTCGACCAGAGCGCGCGCGCCATCGCCCCCCCCGCTTCGTGCGATCTCCTCGATGGACGCCGCCAAGAGGAGCCCGATGGTCCGATGGTTCGTCCGAACGGCCTCGCGAAAGCGCACGACGTCACGATGCACGCGGAGCGCGGCGTGCGCCGCGAGGACGACGAGAACACCGAGCGCGACTGCGAGGCTGAGCTTCCAGATGAGTCTCACCGACGGATCGTAGCGGCCGCGCGCGCCCGCGCCGATGTCGGAAAATCCGACACTCGTCGCGGGATCCTCAGATCGGCGATGTGATCATCCGAGCGAGCGGGGGGAACCTCTTGGTCATGTTCGGGGAGCGGTGTTCCGTGTCATGTGGCACACAGCCGATGCGATGGCTTCTCACGGTCTCGATCGACGGTCCATGAGGATCATGACTACAGCTCTGGCGTTGCTCCTCGGCACCGTGAGCGTGGGATGCTCCAGCGCCGCGTCGCACCCGATCGACGGAAGCACCGGCGACGAGGCCGGACCGGGCGATGATGCGCGCGCTGCCCCCGACGCAGGTCCCGACGACGGCATTTGCCGGCCCGGAGCCCCCGGGATCTGCACAAACGACGCCGACTGCGTGGCTTGGAACGACGCGGTTGGCCCGGCGGGCACCACAGTCAGCTCGATGTGCGCGGGGGGGAGATGCACTTTGGGTGTATTGAACTGCTCGAGTCATGATGGGCTCACCTGGTGTCAATGCGTCCCACGCGCCGGCACCCTCGGCGA
>JBBSAT010000381.1:0-6803 GCA_038252025.1 Polyangiales bacterium
ATCGCCGAGCACCTGGACCGCTTCGGCCGTGACCGTGCGCGCGACGTGCGGAAAGCGAGAGAGCAAGAAGAACGTCCAGGAGAGCGCGTTCGCCGTCGTCTCGTGTCCCGCGAGGAACATGGTCATGACCTCGTCGCGCAGCTGCACGTCGGTCATGCCCTCCCCGGTCTCCTCGTCGCGCGCTTCGAGCAACATCTGGAGGAGATCGTCCTCGTGCGCGCGACCCTTCCGGCGCGCGTCGATGATGCCGAGCACGATCGAGTCGAGCGTCGCCATCGCGGCCTTCGTGCGCTGGTTGCGTCGCGTCGGGATGCTCGGCGGAAGGCTGAACGGGTTGTTGATGCGCGCGATCGCCTCGTGAAGCATCACGTCGAGCGCCTGCCCGATCTCCCCGGCGCGCTCGGACGGATCGGCCGAGAGCAGCGTGAGGCTCGCGATGCGCAGCGTGAGCTCCATCATGTCGGCGTGGAGATCGATCGCGCGGCCAGCGCGCGCGTCGTCGGCCCAGCGATCGCCGAGCTCGTTCGTGCATCGCACGAAGGTCTTCGCGAAGCCGGCGATGCGCTGCTTGTGGAACGCGGGCTGCGCGATGCGCCGCTGCCGAAGCCAGAAGTCGCCCTCGCTGGTGACGAGCCCGTTGCCGAGGAACATCCGCAGCTTCTCGTAGCCGCGCGTGCGCTTCGTGAAGAGCCGGTTGTCCTTCACGAGCACGCGCTCGACGTGATCGGGATGCGCGAGCAGGTGCGCCGTGACCATCGGCAGCTCGAAGCGGACGACCGACCCGAGCTCGATCGCGGTCTTCAGCATCGCGTCGAGCCGCGGCCCGCCGCTCGGCGGAATGTGCCCGAGGATCGGGATGCCCTTGGGCGACGGTGCGCGGTTGCCGCGGCTGCGGCGGAGCCCGGGGACCGCCTGACGGAACGAGTCGACGAATGAAGAGACGGTCATGTGGGGGGAGCCTCGCGGACGACCGGCAGCGCGCGCCGGGAGAGAGCTTCGATCAGCGTGCGCAGGCCGTCTCGAAGAGCGAGGGAGCCTTCACCGTGGAGAACACGGTAGCCGCTCTTCTTGGGCGCTCCTACTCGCATATCGAGGAAGAAGATCGCGCGCTCGCCCGCGTCGCCCGCGAGGGTGAGCTCGGCACGCAGCCCATCGACGCTCGTGCTCACGAGGCGTAGCGCACCGAAGGGTCCATGCGCGCGAAGGCGAGCGAGCGGACGCGCGAGCTGCGGGACGATCGTCTCGAGATCGACGTCGAGACCGAGCTCGCGATGGAGCCGGCGATCGGGATCGATCGCGTCCAGCTGCGCGCGATCGATCGGAACGAGCTCGCTCGTGCCGTACGCGCTCGCATATCGATCGAAGACACCCGAGCAGCGCGGAGAGAACACGCAGCGCGCGCAGCTCTCGGGCTTCACCTTGTCCTGGCGCTTCACCTCGTACTTGTCCCAGGGCGCGCTCGGCAGGTCGTCGCCGTCGATGGCGATCGTGGCGGTCTGCTCGCCGTCGTGGTGGATCACGCCCGCGAGATCCGGCGCGACGCAGTACGGGAGGTTCCCGAGGTTCACGTCGAAGCCTGGCGCGAAGCCCAGGACCATCGCTCGCATCGCAGGCACGAGCGTGGAGAAGCGCGGCATGTGCGAGGCGAGCTCTTCCTCGCTGCGATCGCCGGCGTCGGCAGGCCGCATCAGATCGAGGTGCAGCTGGCGCACGCCGAACGGCTCGAGCAGCGCCGGAAACGCCGCTAGGTCCTCGTAGTTCGAGTCGACGATGCAGGCGTTGACCGTCACGGGCACGCCGCGCGCGTGGAGGTGCTGCATCGTGCGGACCAGCCGGTCGAACGAGCCGGGCTTCTTCGTCGTTCGCTCGTGGCTCTCCTCGGTCGCGCCCTGGATGGAGAGCCGGAACGAGACGGGCACACCGAGCGCGAGGATCTCGTCGACGAAGCCCTCGCGCGCCGTCTTCGCGCCGTTCGTGAAGATCACGACCTCCGAGAAGCCGAGCCGGCCGCACTCCCTGAGCACGTCCATGAACACCGGCTGGAGCGTGGGCTCGCCGCCGAGGAGGGTGATCGTGGTGCGGCCCGAAGCGTGCGCCGCACGGATGCTCGCGAGCAAGGGCTCGATCTCCGCGACGCCCGCCTGGCCGCGCGCCGTGCGCTGACCGCTGACGCAGAAGACACAGCGGTTGTTGCAGAGATGTCCGAGCTGGATCTCTACTTGGTCCGCCACGAACAGAGCGTACGCCCTTCTCGTGGGTCAGTGATCCGGATCGCCCCGCCTCAGGCCTCGCGCGAGCTCGGGGCCGCCCTCGGCGAGCAGCTTCGCGAGGGCGCCGGCGAGAAACTGCAGCCGGTCGATGTAGCGGTGGTCGTGCTCGGGCGTGACGAGATGCGCGAGCTCGTGGAGCACGATCCCCATCGTCATCGGATCGAGCACGTCGTCGAAGCGGAGGTTGCTCCGCACGTTGAACGAGAGGAGACGCGCTTCGACATCGGTGGTGGCGTCCTCGAGGAGCCCGGCGTCGCTCGGATCGCGCGCGAAGAACCGGATCCGGACGACGCTCCCGGCGATCCTGCGCGCCAGCCACCGGACCGCGTCGCCGAACGCGCGCTGCTTCGGGTCGGGCTCCACGTCGTCGCCGAGGAACTCGCTCGCGCGGCGCCGAACGTAGTCGTCCGAGGTCTCGAGCACGCGCGACAACGCCAGGTGCGCGCCGTGAGACATCGTGCGGGCCTCCACGATGTGCGCACCGAGCTGGCGGGCCCGATCGTTGCCGCGCGAGCTCGCGCCGAGCACGGAGCCTCTCGGAAGCACCTTCGAGACGTAGGCATCGAGCAGCTCGCTCGAGAGCGGCCAGCGCGCGAGCACGTCCTGGACCCAGTCGGCTCGCAGCTCCCGCGCGTCGAGGTAGCGGTGCATCATCGCATCGAGCAGCGTCGCCTTCACCGCGAGGACGAAGCGCTCGGGCAGGAGATCACGACCTTGCGCGAGCGGCACGCGCTGCGCGACGTCGCAGTGCCAGGGCACGTTCCACGGCGAGACCGGAATGCCCATCTCGAAGAGGTGAGGCGGGTCTCCCCGGCGCGGCGCGTGGACGCTCACCATCGCGCTGCGCATCGCTGCGCGCTCGACGCCGCCTTCCACGAGCACCGTCTCCAGATCGCAGCTCGGAAGCGAGAGGACCGAGCGAGGGCGTCGGAGCGCCTTCCCCTGCACGCGGATCGTGACGCCCCGCGGAGGGATCACGAGTCGGAGGACGGCCTCGGCGGCCTCTCGTTCGGCATCCGAGATCGGACGAAAGACCTCCACCCGCGTGCCGCGCTCGCGGTCGCCCGGGCTGGTGCGGCGTCCCTCGTCGTCGAACTCGACCTTCACGCGGGTGCTCTCGACGATCGCGCGATCTCCGCTCGCGACGAGCTCCTTCAGCCCGCGGCCCATGCGGCCGCGCCGCTCCGGGTCGTTCGCCTTGTCGGTGAAGAACAGCGTGTAGACGAGCCGGGCATCGTCGATCCCGCGCTCGGCATCGTCTTCCACGATGACGCGATCGGAGCGCAACTCGACGCTGACGGTCGAAGGTCGCGCGTCGAACGCGTTCTGCACGGCCTCCAGCACGAGGCGGGCGAGGGGCCGACCCGAGGCCAGGCGAGTCCAGCCCTCGTCGGCGATCTCGAACCATCGCGGCTTCATCGATTCGCCACCCACGTGCTCGAGCTTCGCATGATCGGTCGTGCGACCAGGAGAGAACGGCTCATCTTGGCGGGCTCATCGGGGGGCAGAGGCCACGGGCGATCGCCCCCGATTCAGTGCGACGATGACCCACGATCGCCCACACATTTCGCCAGAACCGCCCAAGATGGGATTGATCACCGACTCAGAGACGAGGCACGATGGAAGTCGAGGTGATCGAATGGGTGGTGTAGGCCCCAACGGAAACCCAGGTCAGCGCCCGAGCGCACCGGGTGGCGTTCCAGGACCGGGTGCGAAGCTCGACGTGCGAGTGATCCCTTTCGGGAAGTACCTCTTGCTCGACCGCATGGCCGTCGGCGGAATGGCGGAGGTCTACACGGCCAAGTCGTTCGGCATCGAGGGCTTCGAGAAGATCATCGCGATCAAGCGAATCCTCCCGACGATGGCGGAGGATGAAGACTTCATCCAGATGTTCATCGACGAGGCGAAGATCGCGGGGCACCTGACCCACGCGAACATCGCTCCGATCTACGAGCTCGGAAAGATCGGCGATTCCCACTACATCGCGATGGAGTACATCTGGGGGAAGGACCTCCTCCAGCTGATGAATCGCTTCCGCAAGATGCGGAAGCAGATGCCACCGGTGATGGGCGCGTGGATCGGCGCGAAGATGTGCGAGGGCCTCGACTACGCCCATCGCAAGAAGGACCGCCACGGCCGTCCGCTCAACATCATCCACCGCGATGTGAGCCCGCAGAACTGCCTAGTCTCGTACGAGGGGCAGGTGAAGGTCATCGACTTCGGCATCGCGAAGGCCGCCTCGCGCAACACCAAGACGCAGGCCGGCGTGCTCAAGGGCAAGTTCGGCTACATGTCACCCGAGCAGGTGCGCGGCCTCCCGGTCGATCACCGCTCGGACGTGTTCGCCGTCGGTACGTGCATGTACGAGATGCTCACGAGCGAGCGTCTCTTCGTCGGAGAGAGCGACTTCACCACGCTCGAGAAGGTGCGCAACGCGTCCGTCACGCCGCTCGGCCAGATGATCCCGGACATGCCGCCCGAGCTCGATCACATCGTGATGAAGGCGCTCACGCGCGAGGTCGCTGATCGCTGGCAGAGCGCGGCCGAGATGCAGGAGGCGCTTCAGGTCTTCATCTCGAAGGAGCGGCCTCCGTTCGGGACGAGCAAGCTCTCGGCGTGGATGCGCACCGCGTTCGCCGCCGAGATCGCCAAGGAGAAGGGGCGTCTCGATCTCTTCGCGAAGGTCGGACCGCCGCCGTCGGTGCCGCCGCCGCCTCCGCAGCGCGCGGGCGCGGGACGACCGCCGCCACCTCCGCAGCGCGCAGCGCCTGCCGAGGAGGATGACGAGCCGGCCGAGCTGACGGGCGAGAGCACGATGATCTCGAGCTCGCCGTTCGACGAGATGATGGAGGGCGGTGGCCCGGCGAGCTCCGATGATCTGATGGGGCAAGCCACGCAGATCTTCTTCTCGGCGGACGACGCCGACGAGGTCGCGAAGGGGCCCGAGGTCGGGAACTTCCACGGCGATCACGACGCGCCGCCGACGCACTCCGAGACCATGACCGCGCCGCCTCCGGGCCCGGCTCCGCCACCTGCGCTCGGTCATCGCGCCGTGGCGATCTCCGCGCCGATGCGCGTGGCCGGTGGCCCAGCGATGCCCGCGCCGCATCGACCGCCGGCGGGCGTGGTCGCGCTTGGCTCGCAACCGGCGATGCCGCCTCCGTCGGCGGCGGCCAGTCAGCAGTTCGGTCAGCAGCCGCAGTTCGGTCAGCAGCAGCCGCAGTTCGGTCAGCAGCAGCCGCAGTTCGATCAGCAGCAGCCGTTCGGACAGCAGCCGCTTCAGCCGCAAGACTTCGGGGGGCCACAGCAGCAGGTCGGGTTCCAGGGAGCGCCGCCGCAGCAGCGGCACCAGGACACGATGGAGCTGCGGGTTCCGCAGGTGACGGCCGCTCCTCCGGCGAAGCGCCGGACGACCGTCGCGCTCTGCGTGCTCTTTGGGACGCTCGCGGTCGCGGCGCTCGCGGTGATCGGGTTCCTGGCGCTCAACCGGCCGCAGGTGGGATCGATCGAGGTCCGCACGAGCCCGGCCGACGTCAGTGCGAACGTGCTCGTGGACGGGACGATCCGGGGGCGCTCGCCGCTCCGGCTCCAGAACGTCGGCGCGGGCCCGCACGAGGTCGCCCTGCAGGCCGACGGGTACCAGACGGCGACGCGCGCGGTCACACTCGAGCCGAACGGCAGCCTGATGCTGGAGGTCGCGCTCACACCGCTCATGCCTGGGCTCGTGGCGGGCATCGCTCCCGTGGTCGCGCCGCCCCCCGTTGCGCCGCCGGCACCGATCGACCCGGCGACTGCAACGACGGCCGTGCTGCCTACCGCGCCCGTTGCCCCGGAGCCGCCCGTCGTGGCGGCAGCGGTCGCACCGCCCGTCGTGACGGCACCGGTCGCACCGCCCGTCGTGACGGCACCGGTCGCACCGCCGCCCGTCGCACCGCCCCCCGTCGCACCGCCCGTCGCTCGGACGGCGCCGCCGCCGCCCGCGACGACGTCTCATTCGAGCACGTCGCGATCGAGCACGCCGACGCCGCGCACGAGCACGCCGACGCCACCACCGCCGACGGCGCCGGCGCCGCACTCCTCGGGACCGACCCGGATCGACGCAGCCGATGTCCCGAGCTCGACGCGCACGCCGCACGCGAGCAGCAGCTCCAGCTCGAGCAGCAGCTCCAGCAGCAGCTCGAGCGGCAGCGGCTACCTGATGATCCAGACTCTGCCCTGGGCACGCGTCTTCCTCGACGGGCGCGACACGGGCCGCAACACGCCGGTGCGTCAGCTGCGTGTGTCGGCGGGCTCCCACCGCATCGGCCTCCGGACGACGGATGGTGCGATGCACGAGGAGACCGTCGTCGTCCCGGCTGGCGAGACCGTCCGGATCGTTCGTCAGCTCTGAGGCATCACTCTCCCCTCGCCAGGGAGTCTCATCGTAGTCCTTCAGGAACTGCCCGTAGCGGTGCGTTCCCGTGAGGACGCCGTGGAAGATCGGGTCGACGATGCGCGCCGCGCCGTCGACGACGTCGAGCGGCGGATGGAACC
>JBBSAT010000382.1:0-6781 GCA_038252025.1 Polyangiales bacterium
CGGTGCGGCGTCGTGCTGGGGGAGCGGACGGGACGGTCAGCTCGGCAACGGCGCGGCCGTCGCGACGAGCACGCCCGTGCAGGTCGCGGGTCTCGTGGGGATCGTCGAGCTCACGGCCGGCGTCGCACATACGTGCGCCCGGACCTCGGATGGGCAGGTGGCCTGCTGGGGGGCCAACCGCTGGGCGCAGCTCGGGCTGCCGGGCGAGGAAGATCATCCTCGCGCCGTGCTCGTCGAGGGGCTTCGGGCTCGGGCGATCGCCGCGGGGAGCTCGCATACGTGCGCGCTCGTCGACGACGGTGTGGCCTGCTGGGGCGCGGATGCGGCTGGGCAGCTCGGCGATCGCGTGGCGCTCGCGTCGCCACGCCCGGTGCGAGTGCTCTTCGGCGCGCCCTTCGCCTCTGTTTCCCCCGGCTCCACACGGTGATCGAGAGCGGCCGGTCGGGCCTCCCTGGCGGGCACCAAACTCGGCTGGAGACCGCGGCCCGCATGATACCGTGATGGCCCTGATGACGACCCCGGCCGAGCTCACGGACCTGCCGACGTTCGGTCGGTATCAGCCGCTCTTCCGGATCGCGGCCGGCGGGATGGCGGAGGTCTATGGCGCGCGCGCCGTGGGCGAGGCCGGGTTCCAGCGCTGGGTCGCCCTGAAGCGAATCCTGCCGCACCTCACCGACGACGCGCGCTTCGTCGAGATGTTCCTGGACGAGGCCCGCCTTGCCGCGAACGTGCAGAGCGCCCACGTGGTCCCGACGCTCGATCTGGGTCGCGCATCGGACGGCTCGCTCTACCTCGTGATGGAGCTGGTGGTCGGCGCCACGCTCGCGAACGTCATCTCGGGCTCGATCCGCGCGGCAGAGCCGCTCGCGGTGCCGCTCGCGGTGGAGATCGTCGCGCAGGCAGCGCAGGGGCTTCACGACGCGCACGACGCGCGCTCTCCGGAGGGGGAGCCGCTCCACATCGTGCATCGCGACGTCTCGCCGCGGAACATCCTCGTCGGGATCGACGGTCGCGCGAGGATCCTCGACTTCGGGATCGCACAGGGCGAGCTACGCGCGACGCAGACCGCCATCGGCGAGGTGAAGGGCACGCAGGCGTACTTCTCGCCCGAGCAGGCGACCCTCCAGAAGCTCGACCGCCGCTCGGACATCTACGCGCTCGGCATCGTGCTGTACGAGTCGCTGACGGGTGAGCGCCTCTTCCGCGGGAACGTGTTCATCGAGGCGCGCGGCGAGGTGCCACGGCTCGACAGCGTCCGCGCCGATGTGCCGTCGGCGGTCGCCGACGTCATCGTCCGTGCGCTTCGGCGCGACCGTGCCGAGCGCTACCAGACCGCCCACGAGCTCGCGCTGGCGCTCCGTAGCGCTATCGGGCCCGTCGGGACGGACGCCTCGAAGAGCGAGGTCGCGAGCGCGGTGCGCAAGTACGGCGCGAGCGTGATCGACCGCATCCAGGCCGGCATGCTGCGCTCGTCGATCGATCGAGGAGCCCCGAGCCCGCAGGAGGCGGCGCCGCCGAGGCACGTCACGACGCGCCTCAGGGCGTATGGGACCAGCTTCATCGGCCGCGATCAGGATCTCGCGAGCCTCGAGGCGATCCTGGCGGGGAGCGATCGCCTCGTGACGCTCTTCGGTCCGCCGGGCGTCGGGAAGACGCGTCTCGCCGTCGAGGTCGGCGAGCGAGTGCGGAGCCTCTTCCCCGGCGGAATCGTCTTCTGCGATCTCGCCGACGCGAAGAGCGCCGACGCCATCTGCCAGGTCCTCGGCAGCACGCTCGGCGTCTCCTCGCTGCACAGCCGCGAGCTCGGCGCGACCATCGAGGCGCTCGGCCGCGGGCTCGTCGCGCGGGGACGCACGCTCGTGCTGCTCGACAACGTCGAACAGGTGGTCGCGCACGTCCCCGCCACCGTCGGGCAGTGGCTGACCGACGCTCCCGACGCGACGTTCCTCGTCACCTCGCGCGAGCGTCTGCGCCTCGCGGTCGAGACGCTCTACGAGGTCGCGCCGCTCGACCTGGGGAGCGGCGTCGGAACCTCCGCCGCCGAGATGCTCTTCATCGATCGCGCGACGAAGGTCCGTCGCGACCTCCAGATCGACGCCGCGGCCGAGCGCGCGATCGCCACGATCGTGAGGCGGCTGGACGGGCTTCCGCTCGCCATCGAGCTCGCAGCGTCACGCGCGCGCGTGATGGATCCAGCACAGCTCGCCGAGCAGGTCTCGGAGCGCCTGAGCGCGCCGCTGCTCGGTGCGCGCGATGCGAACCCACGCCACGCGACGATGGACACGGCCATCCGCGGATCCTGGATCCTGCTGAGCCCGACGGAGCAGGCTCTGTTCGCGGCCGTGTCCGTCTTTCGCGGTGGGTTCGACGCGCTCGCCGCCGCGGAGATCACGGCAGGAGCGCGGGCGGCGATCACGGCAGGACTCGATCCGGAGATCACCGACGGCGTCCGCGACGCGGGGCACGTGGCGCATCTGCTCGAGCAGCTCGTCGACAAGTCGCTCGTGCGCTTCGTCGGCGGGACCTCGACCCGGTTCGCGATGCTCGAGAGCGTGCGCGAGTTCGCCGCGCGAGAGCTCGACGAGCGCGGCGCGGTGGCGTCGACCATGGAGCGCTTCACGCGGTATTTCTTCGGGCTGGCCGAGCGTTCGGACGACCTCGGCAGCGCTGCGACGCCGACCGAGATCGAGCGGGATCTGCGCAACATCGTCCACGCGTTCAGGTGGACGCTCGATCACGACGCACGCGACCTGGCTCAGCTCCGCCGGCTCCTGCTGCTCGCGCTCGCGACCGATCCCGTGCTCGGCGTGCGTGGCCCCGTGTCGATCGCAAAGCAGCTCCTCGAGCAAGCAGTCTCGGCTTGCGACGGCCGCGACTCCGACGCGGACCTCGACGCGAGGGCACGGCTCGCGCTCGCTCGTCTCTTTCTGACGGCAGGTGACCCGAGCGGTGCCGATGCCGCGCTCGCCGAGGCCCGGCTCGTCGCCTCCTTCGCGCGCGACCGTCGCGCTCCCGCATGGGTCCTCCTGACGGAGGCCGAGCAGCACTGGGCCTCGGGCAACGTCGCGCGCGTGATCGTGTCGAGCGCGCACGCCGTCGAAGCGGGCGAGGAGGCGGGCGACCAGCTGCTCCTCTCTCGCGCGCACTTCCGATGGGGCGCAGCGCTGCACGCGCGCGGTGATCACGAGCCCGCGACGGAGGCGTTCGGTCGCGCGAGGTCGATCGCGCGAACGCTTCGGTACGAGGCGCTCGAAGGTCGCGTGGACGCGAAGCTGGGCGACATCGCCGCGGACACGGGGGACGTCGCCGCGGCCGCCCGCGTCGCGACGGAGGCGCGAGCGCATGCCGCGCGCGTCGGCGATCGATCGCTCGAGGGAGACGCGCTGGTGACGCTGGGCTGGCTCGCGCTCGAGCGCGACGACGCGCGCGAGGCGGTCCGGCTCCTGACGCGGTCCGCGCAGCTCTCGCGAGCCTGCGGACATCTGCACGCGGAGGGACTGACCCTCTGCTTCGTCGGCGTCGCTCAGGAGTGCGCGGGGCTCGTCGTCGAGGCGCGCGCCACGCTCCATGCGGCCACCGAGTCCAATCGTCGCACGGGTAACCGGCTCGGAGAGGGGCTCGCGCAGATCCACCTCGGCCGAGTTCTCGCGCAGACCGGCTCGGTCGCGGAGGCCGAGCAGGCGTTGTCCGCCGGTACGATGATCCTGCGCGAGGCCGGAGACCGGCTGCGCGGAGTCGTCGCGCGGCTCTGTTCGGGACATCTCGATCTCGCACGCGCAGAGCTCGCGCACATCGCCGGCGAGGAAGAGCTGGCGGTCTCACACCGCGCTCGCGCAGGAACGCTGGCGCGTGACGTGCGCGCGAAGCTCGAGAGCAGGTGGCTGCGCAGCATCCACGTGCGCCACGCGCTCGCGGTCCTCGAGAAGGCCATCGAGACGGAGCGCGCAGGCTGAGAGCTGGCTCGCTCTGGGGATCGCCAGAGCGGCCGGGGTCATTCCGCGAAGGTGACCGTGGCGCGCGCGGTCGCGGTCGACGAGCTCGCCGCCAGGGGCGGGAGC
The DNA here is from genome assembly GCA_038252025.1 of Polyangiales bacterium. Classification (GTDB taxonomy): domain Bacteria; phylum Myxococcota_A; class Polyangia; order Polyangiales; family Sandaracinaceae; genus JBBSAT01. The sequence goes on from JBBSAT010000382.1 coordinate 4,059, forward strand.
GCGCGGATCGCGTTGCGTACGCACGTGACGGTGCGGCGATCCCGGACGGTTCCGCCCGCGGACGAAGCGCGCATCACGCCCGTGCGTGTGATCGTGATCCGCAGGCGAAGCTCACCCGGCACGGTCACGCAGCTGCTGAGCGCATCGGCTCGGATGGCAGCGGTCAGCTCGTCCATGGTGCGGGTGCTCGTGACGCTCTGGAACGCGACGACGAGCGGCGAGGGCGGCGCGACGGGCGCCAGCGTCGGCGCGATCGCGACCGACGTCACCGGCGGAGGCGCGGGCGGCGGCGGTGCGATGATGGGGCCGGACGCGCTGAGCAGGGTGCTCGACGACGCGGGCAGCGCCGCTCGCGTGAAGCGCAGGGTGAGCCTCACCGTGGCGCCTCCCTCGGGAGCCTGAGGGGGCAGGACGAAGGTGCGGACGCCCGCGATGGCGCAGGTCTGCAGCTCGGGATCCGAGAGCGTCGTCTCGGGCGTCACGCGGATCACCTGACGCGCCGACACCCAGAGCCGGAGGCGAAGGTCGCCGTTCAGCCCGGTGACGCGCCCGGCGCGCTCGCGATAGCAGACGAGCACGGGCTCGAGCGTCGGGCGGAGGCCGGTCTCGAGCATGCTGCGGTACTGGCTGGGCGGCGCATCGCCATCGACGGTCAGGTCGGTGACCGCCACGTACGCGTCTCCGGGAGACTGCGCGAGCGCGTGCGGGCTGGACGACGCGAGCGCGAGGCCCATCGGGACGAGAACCACGAGCGCAGAACGGAGAGCGAGGAGTCGGTGTCGCATGAGGCATCCACTTAGCGCGTCCGGCGCCACCGGTCATTCGTCCGCGGTCGGCTCTGCGAGCACTCTCTTGGGGGATCGATCGGCTCGCTGCGCCGCCCGCTACCGTCCGTGCTCGGAGCGAGCACTCCCGTCCGCGGTCGGCTCCGCGAGCACTCCTGCATGGATCGTTCGGCTCGCTGCGCCGCCCGCTACCGTCCGTGCTCGGAGCGAGCACTCCCGTCCGCGGTCGGCTCCGCGAGCACTCCTGCATGGCGCCGCCCGCTACCGTCCGTGCTCGGAGCGAGCACTCCCGTCCGCGGTCGGCTCCGCGAGCACTCCTGTATGGAAGGCATCGATCGCCGAGACGCCCACCTGCGCGATGGCCTCGTCGTCGTCCTCGGCGAGGCCGCTCACGGCAACCGCGCCGACGACGGTCCCATCGACGACCACCGGGAGGCCGCCCGCCCAGCCGCAGATCCGCGCGTCGCCGTAGTAGGCGACGTCCAGCTGCTCGGCGCTTCGGACGCGAAGGCCGATGCTCCGGCTCGGGACGGCCTGGCTCACGGCGGACCAGGCCTTGTTCGCCGCGATCGTGAGCGACGAGGCGGACGCTCCGTCCAGACGCTCGACGGCGATCGCGTCACCGTGTGCGTCGGCGACCAGGAGGACCGCGACCGCGTCGCGACGCCCGAGCTCGGCGCGCATGGCGTCGAGCGCGAGGTGGGCGTCCGCGAGCGAGAGCGTGGAGAGACTGCGCATAGACGGGAGTGTTACCCTGCCGGTCCATGCGCCGCATCGCCCTCCGTCTGGTCCCCTTCGTTCTCTTCTTCGTCGGCCTCGTCGTCGTCCCGCGCGACCTCGTCGCTCAGGACGCTGCGCCCGCGCAGCGAACCCTGACGATCGCGACGCTCGCGCCTCCCGGCTCGGCGATCATGCGCGGGCTCGAGGCGTGGAACCGCGAGCTCAGGCGCCGCACGGGCGGGTCGGTCCAGTTCCGCTTCTACACGGGCGGCGTTCAGGGAGACGACCCGGAGGTCGTCCGCAAGATTCGCACGGGCCGGCTCGACGGCGGCACGCTGACATCGACCGGCCTCGCGGCGATCTATCGCCCGGCGCTCATCTTCCAGCTCCCGGCGACGTTCGTCCGGTACGAGCAGCTCGACGCGGCGCGCGCTGCGCTGCAGCCCGAGATCGACGCGGGCATCGTCGCCGCGGGCTTCCACATGCTCGGCTGGGCCGACGTCGGCCAGGCGCGCCTCTTCTCGAACCGTCGCATCGCTTCCCCGAGCGACCTCGCGGGCGCGCACCTCTGGCAGCGCGACGACGACGTGGTCCTCCCTTCCTTCGTCTCTCACGTGCACGCGAGCCCGGTGGAGCTCGCGGTGCCCGAGGTGCTCGGCGCGCTCGAGACGGGCCGCGTCGACACGTTCCTCGCGCCACCGCTCGTTGCGATCGCGCTGCAGTGGTCGGCGCACGCGACGTTCGTGAACGAGATCCCGCTCTCCATCGTCATCGGCGGAATGGTGATCTCGGAGACCAGCTTCCAGCGCCTCACGCCGGAGCAGCGCGCGATCCTCGTCGAGACCGGCGAGCAGTTCCATGCGCTCGGTCGCAGGAACTCGCGGCGGGCCGAGGTCGACTCGATGGCTGCGCTCACGTCGCACGGCATCCAGGTCGTCACGACGACGGAAGCGCAGCGGGCCGAGTGGCGCGCGCTCGGCCGTCAGGTGCGCGACGAGGTCGCCCCGCAGATCGCGAGCCCCGAGCTCATCGCTCGCGCGGTCGCGTTCGGCGAGCACTGAAGACGTGACCAGAAACGGGTTCGCCTTCTCGCGCAGCGCTACGTGGGGGTGGCTCCAACCCGATTCACTGGGTATGGAGGGGGCCGCGTATCGCGCGTATCGGCCCCGATGAGAAGGCGAAGTGCTGGACCGATGTTTTCGGTCGGCAGTGAGCCTC
>JBBSAT010000383.1:0-6742 GCA_038252025.1 Polyangiales bacterium
GGCCGAGACCCGGACGTGGGCGGCTCCGGCTCGTTCGGCCCGCGGGGGGACGTCCTTGGCGGCGACGACGTCGGCGCGGATGAGCTTGACCCGCTCCGTGGGGGTGTCGACGACGAGGAAGTCGGTGTTGCGAGCCACGAGCTCGCCGATGAAGTCCGTGGCGCTCGCCCCCGGCCCCGGCTCGAGGCGCGCGCGCGCCCGCAGTCGCTCGGGTAGCGCGCGAAGGATGTGATCCCGCGCGAGCACGAGAGCGAGCGCGTCTCCCGGGAGCGGCGACATCGGCCCCGAGGCCACGACCGATGCCGGCGACGACGGCACGTCGGAGAGCACGATCGTGGTGACCGCCGCCCTGCCCAGCGCACGCGCGAGCCCACCGCCCTTGAGCCGCGAGAGCCCGGCGCGCACCGTGTTCAGCTCGTCGATCGAGGCACCCGCCCGGAGCAGCGCGAGGGTGGCGGCGCGCAGCTCTTCGACGGAGACGCCCTCTACCAGCGCCTCTGCGAGCGCCGAGCCACCGCCGCTCAGGAGCACGAGCGCGTGGTGCCCGACCGGGATCGCGCGTGCCTGGGCGAGCAAGGCTTCACCGCGCTCGGTGACGCCGTCGTCGGGGATCGGATGCGCGCCGAGGCGGACGTCGATCGACGAGGGAAGATCATCGCGCGTCGATCCGATCGGAGCGATCACCAGCCCGGATCGAACGTCGCACGCTGCGAGCGCGCCGCGCGTCATCCCGATCGCGGCCTTTCCGAGCGCGAGCACGTCGACCGGGCCCGTGATCGGCGTATCGGTCAGGACGCGGCGGACAGCCGCCCGTGGGTCGACTGCGTCGAGCGCAGCCCGCGCGATCGCGGTCAGCTGCGCTCGTCCCGGACCGAGGTCCCGGGACGAAGGCGGGCTCACCCGCTGATGCCGTTGGTCTTCTGATCCTCGAGCAGCGCGAGGCTGATCTCGAGCGCGCGCCGCGCCCGATCGAGGATCTGACCGTCGCCCGTGATCTTGCCCCGAGCCTTCTCGAGCTCGGCTTCGAGGGAAGCGATCCGCGCCTTCGCCTCGTCGCCCGCCCTGGCCGCGGACGCCTTCGTGTCCTCGAACGCCGTGGTCATCGCGGCGAGCTCGGCCTCGCGCTCGGACAGCGACTCCGCCGTGACGGTGATGGTGTTCTCGGACTCGGCGAGCTTCCGACCGATCGCAGCGAGCTCGGCGCCGTGCTTGCGGTTGCTCTCCTCGATCGCGGCAGCGTGCTTGGCTGCCGCTTCCTCGCTCGAGGCCGTGTGCGCGCCCGTGAGCTCCGCTCGGAGGGCGGCGAGCGTCGCGGCGTGAGCCTCGCTCAGCTCCTCACGCAGCGCCTCGATCGCGCTCGTCTTCTCGCTCGCGTGGGTCGCCTCGCGCTCTGCCAGGACGGCGGCATGGCTCGACGTGAGCGCCTCGGTGGCGCTCTCGTGGTTGGCCGTCGTCGACGCGAGGACGCTCGCGTGCTCCGCCTGCAGCGTCTCGATCGCGCTCGCATGCGCCGCTTGCTCGCTCGCACGCGCTGATCGCTCGCTCGCATGCGCTGCTCGCTCGCTCTCGAGGGACGCCGTGAGCGACTCCCGCAAGGACTCGAGCGCAGTCGAGCCCGCGCGGGTCTGCGCTTCGACCGTGCTCTTGTGCTCTGCCTCGAGGGCCTCCATGGCGCCCGTGTGCTCGGCGCGTACGGTGTCCAGCGCGCTCGCGTGCTCCGCGCGCACGGTGTCCATCGCGCTCGCGTGCTCGGCGCGCACGGTGTCGATCGCGCTCGCATGCTCGGCGCGCACGGTGTCGACCGAGCTCGCGTGCTCGGCGCGCAGTCCGTCGAGGGCGCTCGCGTGCTCGGCGTGCAGTCCGTCGAGCGCGTTCGCGTGCCCCGTGCGGAGCGCCTCGAGCGCGCTCTCGTGCTCACTCTGCGCGCTCTCGACCGTCGTCTTGTGCTGCGCCTTGAGCGCGTCGACCGTGGCCTTCAGCTCCTCGCCGAGCCGCGCCGCGTCGGCGGCTCGCACGGCCGTCTCGGACTCGAGGTCGCTCTCGAGCTTCTTGATGCGGGTCTCACCGCGTTCCGCCCGGCTCTTGAAGTCGTCCGCGCGCTTCTGCGCGGCGTCCTTGTCGGCCGCCAGGGCAGCGAGCTGATCGCTGAGGTCGGCCACCGCGCGCTCGAGCTCGATCTGCTTGTCCTGCGCGTCGGCGATCGATCGCTCGAAGCCCAGGTTCTTGTCTCGCAGCTCGAACATCTGCTTGTCGCGCGCGCTGAGCTGGTCGCGCAGGTCGAGGTTCTCCTTGTCCTTCTTGTTGAGCGACTCCCGGAGATCGAGGAACTCGCGGCTCGAGACGCCGCCCCCCTTCGCGCCGCCTGGGGGAGCGATCGACGCGGAGCGCTTGCTGTCGGCGACCTCCTTCTGGAGGCGCTCGATGTCCTGCCGCATCTGCCCGGCGGCAGCGGCCTGCTCCTCGGCGAGGCGCGCGCGATTCTCGGCGCGCACGACCGCCGCCTCGGCGTCTCTCACCTTTCGCTCCAGCTCCGCGTTCCCGACGGCGGGCATGGCCGGCGGAGGAGTCGTCGGAGCGCGCGTGGCGGCCGCGACCGGCACGGGAGGTGGCGGCGGTGGGCTCTCTTCGGACTTCGCGGCGGCTGCCCGAAGGCTCTGCACGAGCGCCGCGGGCATCTGGCCCACCGTCGTGTGCTCTTCTTCTCCCACGACGAGCGCGTCGAACGCCGAGTCCGCGAACGCATCGATGTCCGGATCGACCGTCTTCGCCTGGTGCAGGTCGGTGCCCTGCGCCTGATCGAACGAGACCTCCAGCTCCTCGGAGATGGCGATCACTTCGTCCGACGGGTCGTCCGCCATCATGACCGGATCGAGCGGGACGATCGCGCGCACGTGCTCGATGAGCGTGTCGAGATCGAGCGGCTTTCGGAGGTAGTCCTCGGCCCGCGTGCGGAGCTTGCGGTGCTGCTCGAAGATCTCTTCGGTCGCTTCGCTCGACAGGATGATGATCGGGATCGAGGCCGTCTCGGGGCTCTTCTTCAGCTTCTTGCAGACCAGGAACCCGTTCACCTGCGGGAGCTCGATCGTGAGAAGGATGAGGTCTGGCCGGTTCTGCGCAGCCGCGTCCACGCCCGCATTTCCGTCGTCAGTGACCTCGACCTCCGCGCCGTGGCGCCTCAGCCGCTCGGCCACGTCGGCCGCGAAGCCGGCGTCGCTCTCGAAGAAGAGAATGCGCTTGGTCATGAACCGTCGTTGCTCCCGCCTCGTGGTCTTCTATCCGCGAGAGACGCGAGGATAGAGGCCCCGCTTTCGCCGTGTCAACGCATGTCGCGCCCGAAATACCCGGAATTTCAGGCCGATTCCGCCGTCACGGGCACGTGCCCATCGCCCGACAGAACTCGTCCTGGTCGGCGACGATCGAGGGTCTTGCGGGGGCGGTCGGCGTCGCCGGGGGAGGCGCGGGCGGGGTCGCTTCGCGCGGGTCTGGCCGCGGCGTGCTCACCCTCGGGCTCGGCGTCGTCGTCGTCGTGGGCGTCGTCACGGACGGAGGTCGCACCGGGTGGCGGGCCGTGTGGGGTCGGTCGGTAGGGTCGTCGGCCACGTCGTCCGGCGCGTCGACCGCTTCCGCGCGCGTCGACACCGCGACCTCCGCCGGCGCCGCGATGTCGATCTGGGCCGTGCCGACGGTCGGGGGAACGTCGGGGAGCGCGGTGGGCTCCGTCGTGTCGGTGGCCAGCGCTTCGCCGGCGACCTCCGCCTCGCCGTCCGGCTCGGAGAAAGCCCAGACCGTCATCCACGTCGTTCCTGCGAGGAGCCCGAGCACGACGAACGCGACCGCGGCGATGCGACCATAGTGCGGAGTCGGCGGGCGCACCGAAGCAGGGAGCGCGTCGCGCGGCAGTCCGGGCATCCCGGGGCTGGAGAGGATGCCGGAGCTCGACACGGGCGATCCCTTGCCGGACGGCGTGCGGCCTCCGTGTGCGACGAAGCGCCCGGTGGAGCCCGATCGGAAGCTCTCCGGCGGTGCGTCCGGCGGCAGCGCCATCAGCTCGCGCACGCGCTTCTCGAGGTTCTCGACCTTGCCTCCCGCGTGCCCACGCAAGACCGCGGCGACGGCGGTCTCGCTCGCGAGGCCGGTCGAGCCCTCCGTCTGTGCGGCGACCAGGATCGACTCGACGAAGGCGCGCGCCGTCTGGCAGCGCGCGTCGCGATCGCGAGTGAGCGCGTGCTCGATCGCGTCCGCGACTCGAACGGGCACCTCCGGTCGCACGCTGTCGACGCGAGGGATCGGATCGTTGGCCACCCGGAAGGCGAGCTGCAGGGGGTTGTCGCCCTCGAAGAGCCGCCGCCCCGCGAGCGTCTCCCACGCGACGATCCCGAGCGCGAACACGTCGACGCGCTGGTCGAGCTCCTCGGCCTTCAGCTGCTCGGGCGCGAAGTAGCTCAGCTTTCCCTTCACCTCGCCTGTCTCGGTGCGCGACTGCCGCTGGACCGCGCGCGCGATACCGAAGTCCGACAGACGCGCGCGCCCGTCCAGGCCGAGCAGGACGTTGTGGGGTGACACGTCGCGGTGGATGATCCCGAGCGCGTCTCCCGTCGCGCCCTTCGCCTCGTGCGCATCGGCGAGCCCGCGCCCCATCTGCACGATGAGCGAGAGCGCGACGTCGATCGGGATCGGCTCGTTCGCTTCGTTCGCTGCGCTCAGGAGGTCGCGCAGCGTCATCCCGACGACGAGCTCCATCGCCATGTAGAGCGTCTCGTCGTCGTGACCGAGGTCGTACGTGCCGACGACGTGCGGGCTCTGGATGTTCGCCGCCAGCATCGCCTCGTCCATGAACATCGCGACGAAGCGCTCGTCCCGCGCGAGGTGCGAGAGCATGAGCTTCAGCGCGACGGGCTTCTGGAACGAGCCCGCGCCCTGCACGCGTGCAGCCCACACGCTGGCCATTCCGCCGGCGGCGATCGGGCAGAGCAGCTGGTAGCGACCGAGGAAGTCGCCGCTCTTGTGCGACATCGCGGAAATCGTACCACAGCACCGCGCGCACTAGTCAGCACGCGCAGCCAGAGCGAGCTCGGCGAGGGTGCGCGCCCGCTCCGGGATCGGGAGGTCGGTCGACATTCCGGGCAGGGCGACGCCGAACGCCTCGGGCCCGACGCCGGCGCACGACCCACGCGCGGCACAGACGAGGCACGCACGGTCCCAAGAGCGTGGCGTCTCACGGAGCGTGACGGGCGCGAACGCTCCGGCGAGGCAGCGCGGCGCGTCGATGAGGAGGGGGAAGACGCCCGCGCGCCGAGCGTGATCGAGCGCGGCGCGCGCGTGCGTCAGCGCCAGCGGGAGCGAGGGTGGCGGTCCAGAGCTGGAGACGGGAAGGCGGATCACGAACGCGATGGCCGGCAGCGACGCCGCGACGCGCGCCACCTCGACCAGCGAGGGAGCGCTCGAGCGCGTGAGCGGTGTCTCGACGAGGACGAGCAGCCCGTGCGCGCGTGCAGCCCGCGCCGCGGCGAGGAGCGAAGCGAGGGACGGAGCGCCCGGGAGCGCGAACGCGTGCGCGGCCTCGGTCGGCCCGCCGAGCTCGGCGAGCACGTGAGTCAGCCCGCGCGAGGCGAGGAGGGCGAGCGCACCGTCCGAGACGCCGCCGAGGCGACCGATGACGGCGCGCGGCCTCGTGCTCCGCGCACGGTCGACGCGCTCTCGGCAGGCGTCGGATCCATCGACCCGCCCGACGGTGGCGATCAAACGAGCTTCACGCAGGGACGTCGAACGTTCCGAGCGGCGCGCGCGCGCAGCGCTCGGCGAGCGTCTCGAGCGATCGGGGCGCGTGCGCGGGCGCGAGCACGGAGGCCACCGCCATCGCGGCGAGGCCGGCGCTCTCGTCGGTCGACGTCGCGCCGTCGCCTCGGTTCGGTACGTGGACCGCGAGCGTTCCGTTCCGGCCGGGCGCCGGACGGGCCGGGTCGAAGCGGAGGATCTCGAGCGCGACCTTCACGCCGTCCGCGCGCACGAGGACGAAGGGGATGCCGCCGTGGCGAACGTCGAACGCCGTCCCGAGCGTGTAGCGGTGACCGTCGCCCGCCGTGATCTCTCCGCCCGTCGCGAGCGGCCCGAGCACGTTGGCGGTCGAGGTCGTCGCCGCCTCGAGCCCGTGCGAGCCGAGAACGCTCTCGTCGGAGGGCACGAGCCGTTCGGCCGCCGCGCCTCGAAGCCGACCGCCGGATGTCCGATCGCCGATCGCGAGGGACGCCGCGCTCCCGATTCCGAGGGCCACGACGGAGGCTCCTGCGATGGCTCTGCGACGTCCGACGGGCGGGAGGTCGAGGACGTCGGAGCCCGCTGCGCGCTTCTCACGGGTCATCCCTGAAGAGTACCAGCCCCGGCGCCGATTGGAAGTCCCTGCGGTACCGCGCGCTCCCGCCCGCGCGTAGGATGTCGCTCGATGATTCCGGACGTCCCGGATCCCACGCTCTACGCGGCGCCGTTCTTCTTGATCTCGCTCGGGGTCGAGATCGCGGTCGTGCGCCGCATGCGCCGGCGAGGCGCCGATGTCCTCGGGTACGAGGACGTGAAGGACACCTGGGCGAGCCTCGCGATGGGCGTCGGCTCGCTCCTCTTCGTGCTGCCGGTGAGCGCGCTCGTGTTCCTCGTGGCGAACCTGCTCTGGCCCTACCGCGTCGTCGATCTCGGCGAGGGGGCGCTCGGCTGGGCGGCCGCTCTGATCGGGTGGGACTTCGCGTACTAC
>JBBSAT010000384.1:0-6704 GCA_038252025.1 Polyangiales bacterium
CAGGCCGCGGCGGCCTAGCCACGTCGTCGCGGCCCCGCCTGCTCACGAGCCATGCGTGATCAGCGCGTCGTGCGTCGCGCGAGGCGCCCGCCCAGCCTGTGCATCCCTTCGAACGCGACGTTCGTCGTCGCGACGCCGCCCAGCGCGAGCACGACGCCCAGCGCGCCGAGGTCCGCGAAGCCGTCGATCATCGTCCAGGCGAACTGGAGGATGCAGAGCACGGACACGAGATAGAGCGTTGGCGTGCGCCCGATGCGATCCACCACGAACGCGCCCAGCGGCGCGCCGAGGGCGACGACCGGAGCCGCGGCGAGCCAGTTCTCGAAGGTGCCGGGCTGCGCGCCGGTCGTCACGGCGCGCGTGGCGATGCCGACGAGCGACGTGAAGGCCATCAGCAACACAGAGGTCGGGATGGCGATCTTCAGATCGGCCTGTGCGAGAAGGACGAGCACGCAGTAGACGAGCATGTCGATGCCGACGCCGGTGATGGAAGCGACGAAGAGCCCACCGAGCAGCCCCACGAGAAACCCGGCGCGTCGGTCGAAGTCGTGCGCTGCGGGCGAGAGCCCTTCGTGGCGCACGATCTCGCGCATTCGCGTCAGGTGGAGGACGCCGAAGCTCGCCCAGACGACGGCGAACACGACCTTCACCAGCAGCGAGGAGACGAGCGGCGCCACGAAGAGCACGCCGAGCGGCGTTCCGATCGCGGAGCCGACGAGCGCGGCGCGTAGCATCGGCCACTCGACGGGCTGCCGGCGCACCAGGATGAAGATGCTGGCGCTCGTCATCCCGACGCTCTGCACCGCGAAGCTGAAGTCCCGACCGAGCGTCGCGGGCTCGTGGAAGAAGAGGACGAGGATGGGGAAGCCGACCGTGCCGCCGCCCATCGGCGTCGAGCCTGCGACATAGGAGCCCGCCGTCATCGCGAGCGCCATCGCCCAGTGCGCGCGGACGTCCCCCCAGTGGTCGCCCACCACGACGATCGCGAGCCACGCCGCGTAGAACGCCGCGAGCCAGAGAAGCCAAGGAATCAACAGGCGGAGCTGGCCCGGTGGCATCGGCCGGCGCGTAGTGCGCGGCGGGGCGTGCCGCAAGTGGGCGAGGGCGGGCGCGTCGCGAGCCGCTCGTCCGAGGGACGCTTCTTCAGGTAGCCTTGCGGCCCCACGGCCGTTCGTGGGTGCGCGGCGAACGTGAGCGCTGCGATCTTCACGCCAAGGGGGAGTCTCATGGATCGACGAAGCTCGACTGGTACGGGTGCGGAGTACGGCGACCCGCGAGGCACGATCACGGTGAGCTCGCCCGCCCGCGGCGTCATCGTACTGCGCATGTCTGGGCATGCGCCGGGCGAGGTCCTGAGCTCGGTCACCGAGGCGCTCGATCGGTTCGGCGGATCTTCGGCGGCCACCGACTACTTCTACGACGTGTGGGACATGGAGACGTACGACTCGCGCGTCCGCGTCGACCTCACCGCCTACCACTTGAAGCATCGAAGACTACTTCACTCACTGCACACGTGCGCACGCTCGCGCGTCGTCAAGATGGGTGTCTCGGTCGCGAACATCGCGCTCCGCGTCATCGAACAGCATGACGACCGCGCCGCCTTCGATGCCGCGCTCGAGCGTCGATGCCGGGCGATCGAGCCCTCCTGATCGGACAGTCCGCGCGCGAGGCCGCCCGGCTGCTCGGCGCGCGGCGTGTGACGATCCGAGCATGCGTCTTCCGCTCGCCGTCGTGCTCGTCCTCGCCAGCCTGAGCGCGGACGCGCACGCTCAGATGGTGCCCGTCGAGGTCGACCTCGGCGCCGGTGACCTGGGACTGGGCGGCCTCACCGACCGCGATCGCGTTCGACGACCTCACGCGCGACGGAGCCGCGGTCGGTGAGTCAGGCTACGTCTGGTCGACGTCCGACGCCGGTGCGCACTGGACCGATCATGGCTCCGGCGCATCGCCGTACGTCGCGGTGCGATCGCCGATCGCGAGATCGTGCTGCTCGACGGGCGAGGCACGGTGAGCCGCTCGCTCGACGGAGGCTTCGCGCGCGAGACGCTGATGACCGACCCGAGCGCGGGGCTCGAACAGCGCGACGCGGACGTCGTGGTGCACACCGACGCGGCCGACTACGTGCTGCAGCGCGGGCACGGCCTGCGTCGCGTCGCCCGCTGACGCTCCTCGCCCTCGTTCGCCGACGCCATCACACGCAGCGCGTTTCTGGCGTACACAGGGCGGATGGACACGAGCCGGGAGTGGATCGAGCCGGACGGCCTCGGCGGCTTTGCGATGGGCACGATCTCGGGGCTGCGCGCTCGCCGCTACCATGGGCTTCTGCTCTCCGCGCGAAAGCCGCCCTCCGATCGCGTGCGCCTCGTCAGCGGCATCGAGGCATGGATCGAGACGCCCGCCGGCACCTTCGCGCTCTCCTCGCAGCGCTATGGCGGAGAGGTGATCCATCCCGATGGCGCGAGCCGGATCACTCGGTCGGAGCTCTCTCCGTGGCCGCGCTGGATCTTCTCGCTCCCCGATGGGACCGAGCTCGAGCACGACCTCTTCGTGCCGCACGAGCGCGCGGCCGTCATGCTCGGATGGCGGCTCCTGCGGGGCGATGCAAGCGCACGCCTCTTCGTACGGCCTCTGCTCTCCTGCCGAGACTTCCACTCGCTCTCGCAGGAGAACACGGTGCTCGATGCACGCCCCGTCGTGCAGGCCGGGCGCGTCGCGTGGCGGCCCTACGTTCACATGCCCGAGGTCGTCGCGATCGCGGACGGGCGCTACGAGCACGATCCGATCTGGTACCGACACTTCGCCTACGACGAGGAGCGCGCGCGGGGGCTCGATTGGGAAGAGGCGCTCTGGTCGCCGGGCGTGCTCTCGTCAGCGCTCGGCGAAGCCGGCGTTGCGATCGGCTTCACGACGCGCGAGCTCGAGCCTGAGCTCGCCGAGGACTCACGAGGCGCCGTGTCGATCCGAGCCGAGCTGGCCGAGCGCGAGCGTACGAGGCGCGCGTCGTTCGCATCGCCGCTCGCGCGCGCTGCAGACGCGTACGTCGTGCGCCGCGGACGAGGGAAGACGATCGTCGCCGGCTATCCGTGGTTCGGCGACTGGGGCCGCGACACGTTCATCTCGATGCGCGGGCTCTGCTTGCGCACCGGACGCCTCGATGCTGCAGCGGCCATCCTCACCGCCTGGGCACCGTTCGTCTCGAAGGGCATGTTGCCGAACCGATTCCCCGACGGAGGCGAAGCGCCCGAGTACAACTCGGTGGACGCGGCGCTCTGGTACTGCGTGGCGGTGCGCGAGTATCTCGCCCTGGTCGGGAGCGCTGCAGCTGATCGCGCGTCCCTCGAGAGCGCGGTGCTGGCCATCGTCCGCGGCCATCAGGACGGCACGCGTCACGGCATCGGTGTGGATCCAGAGGATGGGCTCTTGCGTGCCGGTGCGCCCGGGCAGCAGCTGACCTGGATGGACGCGCGCTCGGAGGGACGCGAGGTGACGCCGCGCATCGGAAAGCCCGTCGAGGTGAACGCGCTCTGGCTGAACGCGCTCGATCTCGCGCGCTCTCTCGATGGCTCGTTTGCGGCGCCCTTTGCACAGGCCCTCACCTCGTTTCGGGCGCGCTTTCCGGCGCCGGGGCACAGCTGTCTCACGGACGTCATCGACGTCGATCACCAGCCGGGCGCGCGCGACGAGCGGCTGCGGCCGAACCAGATCCTCGCGATCGGTGGGCTCCCTTTCGTCGCGATCGAAGGCGATCTCGCGCGCGCGATCCTCGACACGGTCGAGCGCTCCCTATGGACCCCGATGGGCCTCCGCAGCCTCGCGCCTGGAGAGCCCGGCTATGCGGGACGATACGAAGGCGGCCCCTCCGAGCGCGACGCGCGCTACCACCAGGGGACGGTCTGGCCGTTCCTGACCTTCGCCTTCGTCGATGCCTGGCTGCGCGTCCACGGCGATGGCCCGGAGACGCGCGCGGAAGCACGACGCCGCTTCGTCGCGCCGCTCGAAGCGCACCTCGCGGAGGCGGGCATCGGCCACGTCTCGGAGATCGCGGACGCCGAGCCGCCGTTCACCCCGCGGGGATGCCCGTTCCAGGCGTGGAGCCTCGCGGCGCTCGTCCAGTCGCTCGAGCGGACGGCGCGGCCGGCTCGGTAGCTCGCGGTGCTGGAGCGCGCCCAGCTGGTGAAGAAGACGCGGCTCGGTCGCGAGGTGCGGGTGCGCGGCAACGTCCTCGCTCTCCGCCGCGCGGCCGGCCTCCTCGACCGGATGGAGCGGATCTACAGAGATCGTTTCGACCGAATCGGCGACCTCGTCCTAACCCTCGACCCAGGAGAAGATCGATGACCGTGAAGGAAGTAGTGAAGGATCCGAAGGCGCTCACGCTGACGTGCGTCGGAGAGTTCGCGGCGCCCGTGGCGCGCGTGTGGCGAGTGTGGTCGGAGCCCGAGCTGCTCGGAAAGTGGTGGGGACCGCCGGAGTGGCCATCGACGTTCGTTTCCTATGAGCTCGCCGTCGGCGGTCGTGCGCACTACTTCATGCAAGGCCCGAACGGTGACCGCCACCACGGGGGATGGGTCTTCACCGCGATCGATCCGCGCCGGTCGCTCTCGTTCGAGGACTACTTCGCGGACGAGTCGGGCACGCCGAACCGGGACCTGCCCGGCACGGCGTGCACCGTGACGTTCACCGAGTCCGAGGGCCGGACCACGATGACCATGACGAGTCGGTTCGTGTCCATCGAGCAGATGGAGGAGTTCGTGAAGATGGGGATGGTCGAGGGCATTCGCGCGGCGATGGGCCAGATCGACACGCTGCTCTGAGCGCGAGCGCTTCACGCGCGATTCGACACGACCTCAGCCCGACCAGGTGAGCAGCATCCACCCGTGAGCGCACCGTCCAGCGACGTGGTGAGCCTCCGTCTCGTGCTCAGGCAAGAGGCGGAGGCTGTATGCCGCGTATCACGCACTGGTCGTTGGGCGCCGTCCTGCTCCTGGGCTGTGGTGGCGCGCAGTCGCCCGAGAGCGCGATCGAGAGCGGAATCGTCCGCGAGGAGCGCGCGGCGCAACGGGAGGAGCGCGCCGCCGCGGCGGACGAAGCGCGCTACGACCCCGACGCACGGGCGCTACTGGGCGCGAGCGGCCCGGTCGCTCTGCTCGTCGCCGCGCCGGAGGTCTACAACCCGACGGATCGATACCGTGAGCGTGCCCAGCGACACCGCCAGCACGCGAACCAGCACCTCGAGCGCGCGGCGGAGTACCGCACCTTCGAGGCGCGTGAGTGCGCGCTCGTACCTTCCGAGACCCGCGACGCATGCCCGCTGCTCGTCGACGTCGAGCGAGTGGACGACGTCGACGCCGGAGTACGCATCACCTTCGCGGCCTACTCCGAGATGGAGCCCGTCGTTCAGGAGCTGCGGTGTCACATCGCGTTCGCCGCCGCGGAAGGGCGGGAAGGGATGGAGAGCTGCGCCCTCTACGTGCCGGGCGCGCAGGTCTCGGTGGAAGGGCACGCCGTTCTCCTCACGACGAACGACCGCCACTACGTCGGGGAGCTGCGCCGTAGAGCGCGCCAGCAAGCGCTGTGAGCCCGGCCCATTCCGTCCGCTCACTCCCGTCCGCGTGCTGCTTCGCGAGCACTCATGCTGGGGTCAAAACGAGCCGGAGCCGCCCATCATGCAGCCCACGCACTCGGGCAACGAAGGCGTGTCGTTGCAGCGGAGCGGACAGTAGTTGACCCGATTGAACACGTAGCGCGTCCCGCTGCTGTCGCCGACGTCGTCGCACTCGATCGAGAAGCCCTCCACGCTCATCTCGCCGTAGCCCCCGGTGTCGCGGAACGAACGTGCGCACGCGCTGTCGCTGCTGGTCCAGGAGGGCAGGGGCGGTAGCGTCTGCTCGACGTTCGCCATCGGATACCAGGTGTCGACGCAGGTCTCGGCCACGACGCAGTCGGTGTCGGACGGAGTCGTCGCGGAGCCGGCGCGAAGCGTGTAACAGAGGTGGAACTGCCCGGCACAGTCGACGTTCAGCGTGTCCGCGCTCCAGACCGTGCCTGCCTCCGGTGCCGGTGGCGGCGTTCCGGTGATCGACGTCGGGCACATCGCGCCTCCGCCCGCGCCGACGAACGTGCTCACCGCGTAGACACCGCTCGTTCCGTAGTCGACGAAGCAGGGGCTGAGGTTGTCGATCGCCCAGCGCCCCATCGAGAAGCACTCGCACGCGGCGGCGCCGCGGGTCACGCCCGGTGTCGGGAGCACGGCGCCGACGCACGGGCCCCACTGACCGCCGAACTCGTCGCGAGGCATGCACTCGGCGACTCCATCTCGACAGATGCCGCGCATGCGATTGCGGCGCGGGCCGGGAAAGCATGCGGTGGTCGTGCCGACGGGCCCACACCGGCAGCCCTCGCGAGCGCGGTCGTCGGGGCACTCTGGCGTGCCGCCCGGGGGATCAGGCCATGGGCCCATGCCGCCGTCCGGGTAGCAGCTCGAGGGCGGAGGATCCTCGTGGAAGTAAGCGTCAGGGTCAGGCACGAGGTACGCGTCCGGCCGGCCGAACGAGCCGGTGTCCGGAAGCGTGTACCAGGCGTCGGGGAACTCGCTGTCGCCGGCGTTGCTGGCGTCGCCGCCTCCGTCGCGCCTCCGAGCGGAAGCGGGATCTCCACAGCTACAGCCCGCGCCCAACACCATGAGCTGGGCGAGCGCCATCGCAGCG
>JBBSAT010000385.1:0-6697 GCA_038252025.1 Polyangiales bacterium
CCCGATACGGCAAGGATCGCGCGGACGTCGCGTCGATGGCATGGAGCAAGCGGTCCCACGCGCGATCCCTCGCGCCTGCGCGCCGCATGAGGTCGGCGATGCTCGAAGCGACGTCCGCGCGATCCTTGCCGTATCGGGCCTGAAGGCCGTTCGCGACGTCGAAGTAGACGCGCTGGCGTTCCGCGCTGCGCTCGAGCCGCACGATGAGCGCCTCCTGTACCAGGCCGTGATCGAAGCTGAAGAGCGAAGCGCCTTCGGCCCGCACGATGCCGTGCAGCAGCGCGCGATCGAGCACCTCGTCGACAGCAGCGTAGAGCGCTCGGTTGCCGTGGATGCACGCGCGAAGAGTCCCGTCCTCGAAGAACGCGCCGAGCAGCGCAGCGCGCACGAGGATGCCCTCGGCCAGCTCGGCGTCGGCCTCGAACGCCCCGAGGAGCGCGCCGATGCGCGAGTCCACGAGCCGCGCCAGCGGGCGAACGCCGAGTACGTCGACGATGCTCTCGCCGTCCTTCGGGACGAGCCCTTCTGGCGCTGTCTCGAGGCAGTCCTGCGCAACGAGCGCGCGGACCATCTCCACGATGAGCATCGGCGAGCCATCGAGCCCATCTCCGAGCTCCTCCACGCACCGCGGCGCGAGCGGAACGAGCGACCGCACGAGCGCGCGTCGTTCGAGCGCGTCGAGCGGCTCGATGTGCCGGACGACGGCGTGAGGCGATGCGAAGAGCGGACCCACGCGCACGCGAGTTGCCTCGTGGTGCAGGGTGCCGGAACGGAGCGTCGCCACGAGCAGCACGCGCGCGTCCTGCGCGGCCAGGAGTCGGCTCGCGAGCTCGATGGCACCGTCTCGGGCCCACGCGAGGTCGTCGAGCCAGACGTACACGGGCGCGCGTCGCGAGAGCGCGCGCAGCACCGCATGCGTGATGTCGATGACCTCGCCGATCGCAGGTCGGTCGGTCGACTCGTCCGACGAGCCAGCGAGCCAGCGATGAAGACGATGGAGGTCGAGCCCCGGCTGATCGAGCCACGCCCATTCCACGACTGGATCGCGTGGCGCGCCGAGCCAGCGTGAGAGGAGGCGAAAGAGCCCACCCGAGACGTCCGCACCGCGCGGGTCGAACCCCGTCGCGGCGCCCTCCATCAGGCCGCGCCGCTCGACCTCTTCGAGCCCGTGGCGCGCGAGCCGGCTCTTTCCGATGCCCGGCTCGCCGATGTACGCCACCAGGCGGACGCCTCCGTGCGTGACGACCTGATCGATCGCGCGGAGCAGCTCGTCCCGCTCGGCCGCGCGTCCGGCGAACGGCGCATCGCGCACCGAGAACACGGAGAGCCGAGCCTGAGGGTCGAGCGGCGCTGGCAGACGCACCCCGGCACCGGCGTGCCCGTGGTGTCCCATGCTCGGCCGGTTGGCATGCGCGACCCCGGTCGACTCGAACGAAGGGTCCACCGAGGTGGCCGCCGACGAATAGGGAAGCGGCGCATCGCTCGGATGCGTCTCCTGGACGGCCTTGGCGAGCGCCTCGAGCTCCACGCGCACCCGCTCCGCGAATCGCTCCCTCTCGCGAGGGCGCGGCTCGAGGAGGCGATCGATGAGCGACTGAAGAGCCTCTGGCACGCGCAGGTTCGTCCGCTGTCGGCGATCCCGCCCAGGACGGTAGGCGCGCTTCTCGTCGAGCAGCCGCAGCAGATCGTCGAGCTGGGAGAACGGCGACGCGCCGCGGACGACGTGGCAGAGCATCACGCCGAATGCGTAGAGGTCCGTGAAAGGACCGATCGGTCCTTCTCCCGTCAGCTGCTCGGGCGCCATGAACTCGGGCGTTCCGGCGATGGGTCGCTCTCCCTCCTCGTCGATGGGATCGAGGACGGCCGCGATGCCGAAGTCCACCAGGCGGATGCCCTGATCACGCGCGTCGATGAGCACGTTCGGCGGCTTCAGGTCGCGGTGGACCACGCTCACCGCGTGTGCAGCACGCAGACCTTCGAGCGTCTCGCCGAGCGCACGCGCGACCGTGGGCCAGCCCGGCCAGGAGCGGAAGAAGCGCTCGAGATCGTGCCCGGGGACGAGCTCCATGACCAGGAACGGCGATCCGTTCGGCTCGCGACCGACGTCGAGCACTCGGGCCACGCGACGATCGCGCACGCGGGCAGCGGCCGTCGCCTCGTCGAGGAGGAGGCGCCGCCGCAGCGCGTCGGGCTCGCCTCGTAGCGTCTTGATCGCGACCTCGGCGCCCGTCGGGTGGTGCACCGCGCGATGGACGCGCCCCATCCCGCCTTCGCCGAGTAGATCGAGCAGCTCGTAGTACGCCTCCGGCAACCCCGCGAGCGTGCCACGAACGTCACCGCGCGGGCGACGCCCAAGCGCGCTCGACGCCCGGGGCCGGTGACGCCGCCGGACTCTTTGGGCCGGCTCCCGCCGCGGTTCTTTACACCCGCGTCGAGATCGCTACTCTCTGCCGCTCTTTCGCAGAGGGCGTGCATGACCAGTGACGCGAGTTCGACGGCTCCCCTCGTCGGTGTAGTGATGGGATCCCGCTCCGACTGGGAGACGATGGAGCACGCGGCGGCGACCCTCGCGTCGCTCGGCATCGCGCACGAGGTGCGAGTCGTGTCCGCGCACCGCACACCGGATCTGCTCTTCTCGTACGCGGAGGGCGCCGCGTCTCGAGGGCTCGTCGCGATCATCGCGGGCGCGGGCGGCGCTGCGCACCTGCCAGGCATGCTGGCGGCCAAGACGTCCGTACCGATCCTCGGCGTCCCCGTTCAGTCCAAGGCGCTCTCCGGGCTCGATTCCCTGCTCTCGATCGTGCAGATGCCCGCGGGGATCCCGGTCGCGACCTTCGCCATCGGTCGGGCCGGCGCCGTCAACGCCGCGCTCTTCGCGGCCGCGCTGCTCGCGCGCGATCACGCCGACGTACGCCAAAAGCTCGCGACCTATCGCGCGACCCAGACGAGCGAAGTGCTCGCCGCACCCGACCCGCGCACGTAGATGCGGATCGGAATCCTCGGCAGCGGCCAGCTCGGTCGGATGCTCGCGCTCGCCGCGCACCCGCTCGGGCATCAGGTCGTCGTCCTGGGCCCGAAGGCTCACGACCCGGCCATGGCGGTCGCCGAAGCGATCGTCGCGCCGTTCGACGACGACAGCGCGATCGACGAGCTCGCGAGCCGCGTCGACGTCGTGACCTACGAGTTCGAGAACGTTCCAGCGGCCGCCATCGCACGGATCGCGCTCCGCGTTCCGGTTCGCCCGCCGCGCATCGCGCTCGAGACCGGGGCGGATCGGCTCGCCGAGAAGAGCATGTTCCGGTCGCTCGGCATCGAGACGGCACCGTTTGCGGCGGTCGACGACGAAGCCTCGCTCGCGACCGCCGTGAGGTCGATAGGCCTCCCCGCGATCCTGAAGACGCGGCGGCTCGGCTACGACGGCAAGGGCCAGCGCCTGCTCCGCACCGAGGCGGACGTGCCCCCGGCATTCGCGTCGCTCGGTTCCGTTCCCTGCATCCTCGAGGGGCTCGTGCGCTTCGATCGAGAGCTCTCGATCGTCGGGGCGCGCGGCATCGACGGGTCCGTCGTCACGTACGACGTCGTCGAGAACCAGCACGAGCACGGCATCCTGCACGTGACCCGCTGCCCCGCGCGCGCGGTTCCGGAGGCGGCGCTCGCGAAAGCGCGCGGGGCCATCGAGGCGCTCCTCACTCGCCTCGACTACGTCGGCGTGCTCGCCGTGGAGCTCTTCCTGCTCGGCGACCGCGTGCTCGCGAACGAGATCGCACCGCGCGTCCACAACAGCGGTCACCACACGATCGAAGGCGCCGAGACCAGCCAGTTCGAGAACCACGTCCGCGCGATCACCGGCGCTCCCCTCGGTTCGAGCCGCTCGATCGGTGCCAGCGCGATGGTGAACCTCGTCGGAAGGCTGCCCGATCTCCCGCGCGTGCTCGCCATCCCCGGCGCGCACCTCCACGTCTACGGCAAGGCCGAGCGCGCCGGGCGCAAGATCGGACACGTGACGGTGCGTGCGACCGACGACGCCGAGCGGGATCTACGGCTCGCCGACATGCTCGCGCTCGATCACTGGAGCGTCTGAGCGCCCGAGCTCGAAGGCCTGCCCGCTCCACGTCTCCACCTCGAGCGAGCGACCGTCCGTCTGCACGATGATCCCACCCTCGCGGTCGGTCCGGAGCACCCGCGCGCCGTGCGCCGCCAGCCGCGCGAGCACCTCGTCGTGGGGATGGCCGAACCGGTTCCCCACGCCCGCGCTCACGATCGCCAGTCGCGGGCCCACCTCGTCGAGCAGTGCGTCCGTGCTCGAGGTGCGCGACCCGTGGTGCCCGACCTTGAGCACATCGACCGGCCCGAGGATCCCGAGCCGCGCTAGCTCGCTCTCCTCGTGTCGTTCTGCATCGCCCAGCAGAAGGAACGTCCGCTCGCCGAACCGGAGGCGGACGACCAGCGAGTTGTCGTTGGGGTCCCAGCCCGGATCGAACGACGGACAGGGCGCGAGCACCTCCAGCGTCGCTCCTCCTCGGGAGATCGGGTGCCCACAGAGATCCGCGGGATGCCGCACGCGCGCTTCACGTCCGAGCTCGCCGAGCGCCGTGGCCCAGGTTCCGTCGGGCTCCTCACCTTCTGCTTGTCCGCTGTCCCACACCTCGCCGATGGGCATGCGCTCCGCGATCGCCGCGACCCCTCCGTAGTGATCCGGATGCGGGTGCGTGATCACCAGCGTGTCGATCCGCTCGCGCCTTCGCGCGCGGAGGACCGGCACGAGCGCTTCCGCGCCAGGATCGACGCCGCCGAAGACGGCACCGCCCGCGTCGATCACCAGCAGCGAGCCATCTGGAAGATCGACGAGCGCGGAGTCGCCCTGGCCGACATCGAGGAACGTGACGCGCAAGATCCCGACCGGCCGCTCTTCGCGCCGGAGTCGAACCTCGGCTCCCGCGATGCACAAGAGCAGCCCGACCGAGATCGCGATCCGCGCGCGCCACGACCTCGTCACGAGCCACGTGGCCGCCAGCGCGCTCACGAGGGCCCCCTCCACCACATCGCCGGGCGGAAGCGAGCGTCCGATCCCGAGCTGGGAGAACGCCTCGCAAGCTCCGAGGAACCCGCGGGTGACGAGGTCGAGCGGTAGCGCCGTGAGCGTGCCGAGAGGCGTCGACACCGAAGCGACGAGCGCGTGAAGAGTCGCGAGCGGAAGCAGGATCGCGGCGACGACCGGGAGCAGCACGACGTTCGCGACGATGCCGACGATCGGAACGCCGTCGAAGCACCACCACACCAGAGGCGCGGTCGCCACCGTCGCGCGCACGCTCCCGCGAACGAGCGCTTCGAGGCTGGCCTCTCCGGGGAGCTCCAGGATCGCCACCGTGGCTGCGATCGACAGCAGGAACGCTGGCCGAACGGCGGCGTCCGGATCGAGCGGGGCAAAGATCAGGATCGCGAGCGCAGTGGTCGCGAGCGGATCGGGCCGTCTGCCCGCGGCGCGAAGGCTCCACGCCAGGCACGCGGTCACCGCCGCGCGGTAGGCGGAGGGCGAGCCGCCCGCCAGCTCTGCATAGGCGAGCGTCAGCGGCGCGGCGATGCCATGCGCGAGGCGGACCGGGTCGACACGCACAGCGATCCAGCGCACCCGAAGCAGCCGAAGCAACGCGAAGAGGAGAAACCCGACCACGATGGTGACGTGCATCCCGGAGACGGCGAGCACGTGCGTGAGGCCAGCGCCCCTTACCTGGCCCGCGACGCTCTCGTCCAGCTCGCGCGAGTCGCCGAGGACCAGCGCGAGCGCCACGCCCTCCGTCGGCTCGCGCAGCGTGCGCTCGATCGCTTCTCGCACGTAGGCTCGGATCGCCGTCGAGGCCCGCCGAAGCGCGCTCGGCGCCTGCTCGACGTGGAGCGATGACACGCGCGCTCGGCCCGCCCACACGATCGGCGCCGCGCTCGGCCAGCTCGGGTGTGGGCTCGGGTTCCGGAAGGGCGCGCGCGGCCTGAGCTCGACCTCGACGGACAAGGTGGCTCCGACCTCGCCCACGACGCCGCGAACGTGCGCGCGCGCCCTCCGGCCGACCTCGTAGGCGTGCTCCCCGCGAGTGATCTCGTCCACGAGCAGCACCACCCCGTCCGGGTCCACGCGCTCGACGACGCCTCGAACCACGGCGACACCCTCGTCTACCGAAGGGGGCGGCCCAGGCGCCAGCGCGGAGCCGCCTGCGGCACCGAGCAGCGCGGCCGCGACCGCCACCCAGGGACGCGGTCGGGCCCGGACCTTCGCCCCGAGCACGAAGAGCAAGGCGCCGCCGGCCAACGGGGCGAGGGCCCACCAGCTCCCCGAGCCGCCCTGGAACGCGGACAGCAGAAGGCCCAGCATCAGACCAGCGGCGACCAGCGCGAGCATCGACGCGGCCTCCAGCACCTTGAGTGCCGGCCTCGGGGAAGCCGGTTTCCCAAAGATCAGGGCGCCTTGGCGGCGTGGTGGCGGCGTGGTGGCGGCGGCTTCGACGGGCTGCCTTGACACCCTGCGGCTGGCTCTCTACAACGAGCCGTGAACCAACCCTTACGTATGCGTGAGGGTGTGAGTCGCCAGATGACCGAGA
Source organism: Polyangiales bacterium (assembly GCA_038252025.1). Classification (GTDB taxonomy): domain Bacteria; phylum Myxococcota_A; class Polyangia; order Polyangiales; family Sandaracinaceae; genus JBBSAT01. Next base: position 6,591 of record JBBSAT010000385.1, read on the forward strand.
CCTTGCAGCAGCGCAGCCCGATCACGCCCCTTCTGGGGTCTGGCACGCCCCTTCTGGGGTCTGGCACGCTCGTGCGCGGCACCGCCGCCTCCCGAGACGCTCGGATC